>NC_011894.1:7449973-7772460 GCF_000022085.1 Methylobacterium nodulans ORS 2060 | reverse complement strand
TGATGGGTCCTCTCTCGGACCGCCCGCTTCTGCCCGCGGCTGGCCCGTACGCCGATACGCAACTCCCGACATGTCCCAGTTCGAACCATGTCGGCCCTGGTGAGGAACCAAGAGTCAACTACCCCCAGCCTCATCCCCGCCTTCCCCACGGGTCTATCAACAAGAAGTCTCGTTTTCCTTAAGCGACGCTCCGCCAAACTTCCTTGCGCACCCGGGCCGTGGCGGCGGTCGGCGCAGGGCACGACTCGCCGTGCGGCGACGCGAAGGCCGACGACACGAATCGTGACTTCAGGAAGACGGGAGCGCGCTCCGCCGCCCGGCGGGAACACCGGGACGTTACGCTCTCCTGGTGAAGCTTCGCAACAGGAAGGCTTCGCCGGGTGGTTAACGCCGGCTTGATCCCTTCGCCGGCCCACGCCCGGCGCACAGGTTATCCCGGCGCAACGGCTTGGAATCCCGGATTCTTCGCAAACCGGCGCGAATCATGGCGCCGCGGAGGGGCGACGGCCCGGAAGCGTGTCGAGAACGGGGAGGGGGCCGGGGACACGGCGGTGGAAAGGCCGTCGGGGCGGGACGGGGGCTTGACAGGGCACGAGGAACCCCTCTCCCGGGTGGGAGAGGGGAGGCCGGCTCACGGATCATACCAACGGCCCAGGCTGCTGACGTAAGCCAGGTGCTGCCGCGCATGCTCACGCATCGGGCCGTCGACCTGTCTCGCATTGTCGATGCCAAGCCAAAGGCTTTGTGACGAGGCTTGGCGAAAATCCGAGGCTTGGCGAAAATCCGAGAACGGAACCAACGGTCACATGGAAATGACCGTTGGTATCAGCCCCGGCGCCGCGCCCGCGCCTCGGCGAGCAGGCACAGCAGCTCGAAGGCGAAGGTCGCGCCGACGAGCGCGGTGGTGCCGGAGGGGTCGAGGGGCGGGGCGACCTCCACCACGTCGGCCCCCACGAGATCGAGGCCGCGCAGCCCCCGGACCAGGAACAGCGCCTCGCGCGAGGTGAAGCCACCGATCTCGGGCGTGCCGGTGCCGGGGGCGAAGGCGGGATCGATCGAGTCGATGTCGAAGCTCAGGTAGGTCGGCCCGGCGCCGACCACCGCCCGGGCCTCGGTCACCACGGCGGGCAGGCCCTGCGCGATGACGCGCTCCATCTCGATGATGCGGATGCCCTGATCGAGGGCCCATCGGCGCTCGTCCCGGGCGTAGAGCGTGCCGCGAATGCCGATCTGCACGCTGCGCTTCGGATCGAGCACGCCATCCTCGATGGCCCGGCGGAACGGGGTGCCGTGGGTGAGCTTGGCGCCGCCGAAATAGCTGTCCGTCGTGTCGCTGTGCGCGTCGATGTGGATGAGCCCCACGGGTGCGTCCCGGCCCAGCGTGCGCAGCAGCGGATAGGTGACGAGGTGGTCGCCGCCAATGGCGAGCAGGGTCAGGCCGGCCGCGTGCAGCGGCGCCGTGAAGGCCTCGATACGCGCCAGCGTGTCGACAACGTCGGCGGGATTGACCGGCACGTCGCCGAGATCCGCGCAGGCGCAGAGTTCGTAGGGGCACACGCCCGTGGCGTGGTTGACGAGGCGCATCAGGGCCGATTGCTCGCGCACGCCCCGCGGCCCGAGCCGTGCCCCCGGCCGGTTCGTGGTGGCGCTGTCGAAGGGGATGCCGAAGAGGCCGATATCGATCGGCTCGGCGACGGCCTCCTTAGGCGTCAGCACCGGCAGGCGCATCAGGCTGGCGAGCCCCGCGAAACGCGGCATCGCCATGCCGGACAGCGGCTGGAAGCGCGCGAGGCGCGCCGCGCGGGTCGGGTCGTCGTCCGGGCGGGTCATGTCGAAGCTCCGTGAAACCGATCCTGTCGTAACGGGATGCGGGCGGCGCGAGGAGTCCTGCGTTGACGATGGCAGACAGCGCGTCTATAGACGGCGCCTCGCGAACCCGCCGGCTCGCCCCGGCGGCTTTCCGTGCTTCCAGCGCCATACCACGCGACGCCGCCACGCCTCCGGGCCCTCGCGCATCGCGCAATCGAGATGAGGACAGCCGATGGCCAACACCGTGTCGGCCAAGAAGATGACCCGCAAGATCGCCAAGCGCACGGCGATCAACCGCTCGCGCCGCAGCCGCATGCGCACCTTCATGCGCAAGGTCGAGGAGGCCATCGCCTCCGGCGACGCCGCCAACGCACTCGCCGCCCTGCGCTCCGCCGAGCCGGAGATCATGCGCGCGTCCCAGAAGGGCATCGTTCACAAGAACACGGCCTCCCGGAAGGTCTCGCGCCTCGCGGCCCGGGTGAAGGCGCTGCAGGCCTGATCACGGCCGCATCGTCGGACGGATGAAGGGACGGATGAAGCCCGGTTCTCGACCGGGCTTTTTCGTGCGCCGTCAGGTCTTGCGCCGTCAGGCGCCCGGGTCGTTGGCCAGCAGGATCGGCTGCCCGTGCGGCGTCGCCGCGGCGGCCCGCGCGAAGGCGTCCCGGCGGCCGGACAGAGCCTCCGCCGTGGTAACGCCGCGGGCGGCGAGAAGCGTCTCGATCGTCTCCAGCCACAGCGCATAGTCGGCCGGGCGGTCGCCCCGGCGGGCCGCCGCGCCGAGCGCCTCGGCCCATTCGCCCCAGGTGAACAGCCCGCGGTCGTGCAGCGCCACGACGAGCGCGAAGGTCTGCGCCTCCCAGGGAGCCGCGAAGGCGGGGGCGTCGGGCGTCCTCACGCGTCGGCCTCCGGCCGACGCACCTCCGCCCGGCGGGCCGGCTCCAGGTAGCTCTCGAAGGCGTTGACCGAGACTGCCAGGCCCGGATCGGCATCCTCGCCCCACAGTTCCACGCCCGGGAAGCGCACCGTGTAGAGCCATTGCGGCGCCTCGCCGGCGAAATGCGCATTCGAATCCGGGAACACGAAGGTGCCGTGCACCCGCTCGACCGTGCCGGTGCGGCCGCGGACGTAACGCGGCAGGCGCGTATGGCCGACCGGGTTGATCGTCTTTGCCGTCACCTCGTCGCCAACCGCGAAGCGGGCCGGGTGCGGGGAGGGGCGGTCGCTCGGGAACCCCTGCGCGAAGAGCGGCGCCACCTGCTCGGCCCGCAGCACCCGGGCGACGGGTGCGGGCGGCGTCAGGGCCGCGCCCGCCGCCAGTTCCTCCTCGCTCGCGAGACCGTGCCGGAGCACCTGCTTCTCCAGCGCCTTGAACCAGATCGCGTAGTAGCTGGAGGTCAGGTACTCGCCGGGCGGCAGCGATTCGCGGGCCGCCCGGCTGGCATCGAGATTCCAGGCGCCGGTGAACCCCATGGCCAGCGCCAGGGCGAAGACGCGCCGCTCCCAGGGCGCGTGGAACCAGGGCTCGTCCGCCTCGAAACCGATCGGCCCGAAGCCCTGCATGCCGCCGAGATCCTGTCCGCCGTTCATGCGCGCACCACTTGGTCCGGAGAGAGGGGAAGCCCCGTGCCGATCATGGAATCGCGGGTGACGAGGTCGGCGAGCGCCGCCTCGTCGAGATGCTCGCTGCCGGCCGGGCGCATCGGCAGCACCATGTAGCGGAGTTCCGCGGTCGAATCCCAGACGCGGATGCGCGTCGTCTCGGGCAGGTCCACGCCGAATTCGCGCAACACGCCGCGCGGGTCGATCACCGCCCGCGAGCGGTAGGGCGGCGACTTGTACCAGACGGGCGGCAGGCCGAGGACCGGCCAGGGATAGCAGGAGCACAGGGTACAGACGACGAGGTTGTGCTCCTCGGGCGTGTTGGCGACCACCATCATGTGCTCGCCGCCGCGTCCGCCGAAGCCGAGTTCGCGGATCGCCGCCGTGGCATCGTCGAGGAGCCGCGCGCGATAGGCCGGATCGATCCAGGCCCGCGCCACCACCTTGGCGCCGTTGCGCGGGCCGATCCTGGTCTCGTAGGTCTCGATCAGCACGTCGAGGGCCGCCGGATCCACATAGCCCTTCTCGACGAGGATGGATTCGAGGGCCCGCACCCGCAGCTCCATGGGCGACAATTCGCTGCCGTGATGGTGCGGGTGGTCGTGATCCGTCATGCCGGCTCTCCCGCGCGAAGGATTAGACCGGCGCCGGCCTCCCGTCACGTCGCGATTCCCGTTGTGCAACGGGGCGATCCGGGGTCACTCTGCGGCAGCCCATGATCGGGGATGCACCATGCTCGCACCCACGCCGCCCGTCCCGCCTCCGGCCTCCGGCGTCGTCGCCGCGGCCGTCTACGCGGCCGGACGGCGCATCGCCGAAACCTCGGTCGCGGAGGCGGGGACCTGGGCGCGCAAGCCGGGCCACGTCGTCTGGATCGGCCTCTACGAACCCTCGGACGCCCTGCTGCACCAAGTGCAGGCGCAGTTCGACCTCCATCCCCTCGCCATCGAGGATGCGGGCAAGGCGCACCAGCGCCCGAAAGTGGAGCAGTACGGGAGCGGGCTCTTCGTCGTCGCGCGCACCGCCCAGCTCATCGAGCGGCGCATCGCCTTCGGCGAGACCCACGTCTTCCTCGGACGCGGCTACGTGGTGACGGTGCGGCACGGAGCATCGAGCTCCTACGCGGCGGTGCGCCAGCGCTGCGAAGCCTGCCCGACCACGCTCGCCCAGGGCGAGCACTACATGCTGTATGCTCTCCTCGACTATATTGTGGACGATTACAGGCCCGTGATCGAGGCGATCCACGACGAGGTCGAGGCGATCGAGGACAAGGTCCTCACCCGCGAATTGGAGCAGGCGGAGATCGAGCGGCTCTACATGCTCCGCCGCGACCTCCTGCGCCTGCGCACCGCCGTCGTCCCGCTGGTAGAGGTCTGCCGCAAGCTCGAACATGCCGAGACGGTGGCCATCGACGAGCACATGCAGGTGCTGTTCCGGGACGTGTCCGACCACATCCGGCGCGTCCAGGAGGAGATCGATGCCCTGCGCGAGGTGCTGGCCTTCGCCTTCGAGGCGAGCCTGATGATCGGCCAGACCCAGCAGACGCATATCGCGCGCCGCCTCGCCGCCTGGGCGGCGATCCTGGCCGTGCCGACGGCGGTGGCGGGCATCTACGGCATGAACTTCAAGAACATGCCGGAGCTCGAGCTGCAATACGGCTACTTCGCGGTGCTGGCCGCGATCCTGATGACCTGCCTTTTCCTGTACCGGCGGTTCCGGGCGGTCGGGTGGCTGTGAGGCGCGATCCGGTTTCGTGAACACGATCGGCGCCGCTGCCCGGGATCGCCGTTCAGGGGTGCTTCGAGGCCCGCTGCGCGGGCACCTCAGCATGAGGGGCGTTGAATTCGCCAGAAGCCGAGTTGCTCACGAGATAATCTGCAATGCCAGATCGATAATAGAAGATCATGTTTCCTTGATAAGCACAGATCTGGCAGGCGCGACATCCCTCATGCTGAGGTGCCCGCGCAGCGGGCCTCGAAGCACCCCTGAACACTGCTCCAAGGCGCAGGACGGTCTTGGACAGCCGCTCTTGGCTGCGTGCCGGCTGATGCCGGCCAGAGGCTACGCGATCTTCGATCGCCAGCACCTCAGCATGAGGAATGCTGCGGTTGCCATATTGTGCTGCCTTTAGGACACCTGCCTCGCAGAATTGTCCGGGGCCCCTGCATGAACGCCTTCGTGTACATCCTTCGCTGCTCCGACGGCAGCTTCTATGTCGGCTCAGCGCGAGGACAGACACTCGACAAGCGGATGGGCGAACACCAGTCCGGTGCCTTTCTCGGCTACACGCATGCGCGCCGGCCGGTGACGCTGGTCTACGCGGAGCAGTTCGACCGGATCACCGATGCGATTGAGGCCGAGCGCCGGATCAAGGGCTGGAGCCGCGCCAAGAAGGAAGCCCTCATCCGGGGCGACTGGAAAACGGTGCAGAGGCTCGCGCAACGACCAGGTGCGAGGGATATGCCCCAGCGCAACTCGTAGTCGTTCGGGGCGGGGTCTCCTGAAGGGCAGATCTGGCAGGCACGATATCCCTCATGCCGAGGTGCTTGTTCAGCAAGCCTCGAAGCACCCGGGAGCGGTCGTCCAATCAGCCCTGTTGCCAGGATCGCCGTTCAGGGGTGCTTCGAGGCTGCGGCAAAGCCGCAGCACCTCAGCATGAGGGATGTCGTGCCTGCCAGACACCGACCTGCCGCAGGACGATCCGCCTGTCCGTCAAGGCCGAAATCCCAGCCTGGGTGCCCCAGGGCGTCACGGCCGCACGGCCGGCGCTTCCACGGGGAGCCCCGCCGCCCTCTGCATCAGGTAGAGTTCGAGCGCCACCGCCTCCGGCGCGCCGGCCGGGTAGGGTTCCGCCCGCATGCCGACGAGGCAGTTGCGCAGGCGGCGCTGGAACGAGCCGAGATCCTGCCATTCGAGCCGATAGAGCGGATAGCCGTTCGGATGGCCCTGCGGGATGATGCCGGCCCCGAGATGACGGCCCCAATGGGCGTCGTGGCAGCCCGCGCAGGACAGGTCGAGCTGGCCCATGCGCCGGGTGAAGAGGGCGCGGCCCTCCGCGCGCGCCGCATCGAGACGCGGATCGGCGGGCGGCGCCACCGGCATCCCGCGCGACTGCATCGCCACCGCGGCGGTGAGGGCGAGGAGCGGGCGGCTCTCGCGGGGAAGCGGCGCCTCGCCCTGGTGGCGGATGCGGCAGAGGTCGATGCGTCCGGCGAGATCGACCGGCCGGCCCTCGGTCTCGTCCCAGGCCGGGTAGCGGGCGGCGACCCCGCGCATCGCCGTGATGTCGCCGTGGCAGCCCGCGCAGGAGGGCCGGCCGGAGGAGGCCGGTGCCGCCCAGGCATCGAGCCCATCCGCGGCCCAGAGCACGCCCGGATTGGCGGCGTCGTCCTGCTGCATGGCCCGCAGCTCCGGCGTCATCTGGTCGAAGCCGGAGCGGCGCGCGGCGGGCGGGATCTCCTCGGCGGCAAGCGGCGCGCAGCAGATCGCCAGGAGCGCAAGGGCGAGCCCGCGGCGGCTCGACACCTCAGGTCACCTCGATCGTGGCACTCTCCGTCTGCGAGAAGCCGTTATCGCCGCTCCAGGTGAAGGTGAGAGTGCCGCTCCGCGTCGCCAGGGTGGTGAAGGTCAGGTAGGGATTGGCGGAACTCGCCGGGTAGAGATCGGCGCGGAAGATCTCCTCGCCCTCATACCGGCAGACGAACTCCGTGACGATGTTGCGCGGCACGAGGCGCCCGTCCGGACCGGGACGATAGCCGGTCTCCATCGGGTGCGAGATCAGCGTCTTGATCTCGATGACGCTGCCGGCCCTGGCGGTCTTCGGCACGTTGATGAGGCTGCGGGCCACGCGTCATCCCTCCACGCAGGCGGCGAGCGTCACGATCGCGTCGGCGGTGGCCGACCAGTAGGTGCCGTCGCTCATCTCGGCGATCGCCGTCACGGTCTGGGAATCCGCGAGCCGGATGCGCGTCGAGATTGCGGCCCGGCCGGCGCGCGGCCCGAGATGCACGGTGAGCACGTTCGGCTGCGGGTTCTTGTCGTTGAAGACGGCGATGCGCCGGACATGGTCGGCCGCACTCATCGGGCTCTCGACGGTCACGGTAAGCGGCACGGCGTTGCCGTTCTCGACGAGCGGGGGCAAATCCAGCGCCACGCGGCCGGGATGGATCGGCGCGTCTCCGGCGAAGCGCCGGATCGCGGCCTCGGTGGGCTCGCGCGGCGGGCGCTCGACCGCCTCGGCCGGGCGCACCAGCGCCACGGCCAGGAGACCCGCGCCCCCCGCGAGAAAGCTCCGCCGGTCCGGCCCCGTCATCGCGTCTCCCCTTCGCCGCGGAGCGTCGCCAGATAGGCGATCACGTCCTCGATCTCGTCCGCCTCCAGGATCGGCTTGCCGCGCCAGGCGGCGCCGACCCGGGTCAACCCCTCGACGCGGTAATACGAGGGCATGATCGTGTCCGGATTCAAGACGCGGCCATCCACCAGCCGCAGGCGCAGCTGGCCCGGCGTGAGCCGCGCGCCAACCCTGGCGAGGTTCGGCCCGACATCGCCCTCGGCCCGGCCGCCGAGCCCCGCATGGCAGAGCGTGCACAGGCCGCGGCGCGGATCGGTGGCGATGGCCCGGCCGCGGACCGGATCGCCGCGTGCGCCCGCGAGCGGCTCCGGGATCGCGTCGCCCTCGATCGTGGCGGGTGCCAGGGCCGGGAGCAGGGTGAGAAGCAGGGCGGCAAGCGCCGGCGTTCCGTGCCGGGACCCCACCGGCCCGAGACGCGCGGTTCCCCTCTGCCGATGGAGACAGGAGGGTTCGCGCATCGATCCGGGGGCGGGGCGGCTTCGCATCGGGGACGGGTGCTTCATGCGTCCTCCGGGAGATGATGCAGCCGCCGCGCGGCGCAGCCGGGTGCGGCGATCGGCGGACCCTCAGGCCCGCCGCCTCATCAGCGCCGCGGCGGCGAGCCCCACCCCCGCCACCACGGCGCTCGTCGTGAGCGGATGGAGCTGCGCGCGCGTGTAGGTGCTGGTGCGCCGCACGTAGCCCGGATAGCTGCCGCGGACATGGCCGTCGGGCCCCGGCTGGTGCAGCGCGCCCTGCGGATCGCGCGGAGGCTCGGCGCTCCGCTGCGCACGGGACATCACGGCGCCGAGCCGGTCGAAAGCCTGCGGCGCCATCTTCTTGAAGCCGGTCAGCACCCGTCCGCCGCCGCCCACATAGATCTCGCGATGCGGGTGCACGGCCGCGTGCAGGATGGCGCGGGCGACCTCGTCCGGATGATAGACCGGCGGCGGCAGCTGCGGCTCGCGGTCCATGTAGTTGCGGGCATGATGCGGCAGGGGCGTATCGATCGAGCCGGGCTTGATCAGCGTCACCGAGACCGGCGCGCCTTCCATCTCCAGTTCCGCGCGCAGCCCGTCCGTGAAGCCGCGGATCGCGTGCTTGCTCGCCGAGTACATGGCCTGGAGCGGGATCGCCATGTCGGAGGCGATGCTGCCGACATTGATGAGAGCCCCGCCGTGCCGCTTCAGGTGCGGCACCGCCACGAGCGAGCCATGGACCGTGCCCCAGAAGTTGGTCCGGAACAGGCGCTCGCTGTCCTCGTCGCTCACCTCCTCCAGGCGGCCGAAGATCGAGATGCCCGCATCGTTCACCCAGGTATCGAAGCCGCCGAAGCGCTCGATCGCCGTGTCGGCCAGCGCCCGCACGTCCTCGCGCCGCCCGACATCGCAGACCGCATGGGTGGCCTGGCCGCCCTCGCGCTCGATATCCTCCTGAATCGCGGCCAGCGCCTCGGCGTTGCGGGCGCCCATCACCACCCGGGCGCCCTCCCGCGCGGCCATGCGCGCCGTCGCGAGCCCGATGCCGCTCGACGCTCCCGTGATCACGATCACCTGCTGGTCGAGGGGCTTGTGGGTGTGGACCATGTCGCGTCTCCGTCCTGCTGGGGAGTGTCCTTCGTCCCCTCCCCAACGATTGCGAGACGCTTGCGTTCACCCAGGCGGGCGCCGCCCCCCTCAGCCGGACGTGCCCGGATGGATCGGGGCCTGGTAGGCGAGGCCCATGTCCCAGGGGAAATAGATCCAGGTGTCCTGGCTCACCTCGGTCACGAAGGTGTCGATGAGGGGACGGCCGGCGGGCTTGGCATAGACCGTGGCGAAATGTGCGTTCGGCAGCATGGTGCGCACCACCTGCGCGGTCTTGCCCGTGTCGGTGAGGTCGTCGACGACGAGCACGCCCCGGCCGCTGCCGTCGCCGATGGCCCGGATGCTCGGGGCCACGTCCTTGAGCACCGTGAGGGCGCCCTGCTCCTGGTAGTCGTGGTAGCTCGCGATGCAGACCGTCTCGATGAGACGGATGCCGAGTTCGCGGGCCACCACCGCCGCCGGCACGAGGCCGCCACGGGTGATGCAGACGATCGCCTCGAACGGCCCCGCTCCGGCGAGCCGCCAGGCCAGCGCCCGGGCGTCGCGGTGGAACTGATCCCAGGAGACCGGAAACGCCTTCTCGCCCGCGGCCGTCATCGCCTGCCTCTCCCTCACCCCTGCTCCGCCTGGAGCCGGGCGATCAAGCCCTCGATCTCCGCCCGCGCCGCCGCGAGGCGTGCCGCATCCGTGCCGCGTGCCACGATCTGGTTGCGGAAGCCCTGCGGCGTCACCGACGGATAGGAGCCGATCGACACGCCCGGGAAACGGGCCGCCACGGCGGCGAGGCCGGACGCATAGGCCCCCTCCGGCAGCGCGCCGGCCTCGATCGTCTCGGCGAGCATCCGGGCGCCGGTGCGCAGCCGCGGGGCGACGCGATCGAGCATCGCCTGCATGATCGCGGGCACGCCCGCCATCACGATCACGTTGCCGATCATGAAGCCCGGTGCCTTCGAGATCGGATTCTCGATCAGCTCCGCCCCGAACGGGATGCGCGCCATGCGCAGGCGGGCCTCGTTGAGATCGGCCTCGGCGATGCGTTCGAGCAGCATCGCCCGCGCCCGGGGATCGACGTCGATGCCGACGCCGAAGGCCGCCGCCACGCAATCGGCCGTGATGTCGTCATGGGTCGGCCCGATCCCGCCGGTCGTGAAGACGTAGGTGTAGCGGGTCCGCAGGGCGTTCAGCGCGCCGACGATCTCTTCGGCGATGTCGGGGACCACCCGCACCTCGCGCAGGTCGATGCCGATGGCGGTGAGGTACTCGGCGATGTAGCCGATGTTCTTGTCCTTGGTCCGGCCCGAGAGGATCTCGTCGCCGATGACCAGCACGGCGGCCGTCACCTGGATCGGGTTGTCGTCGCTCATCGTGCCTCCGACCATCGTCCCGCTCTATCGTGGCGGCTGGCCCGGCTCAAGCGTCGCGCCGCACCCGCAGCCCTGCCGGAGGAGACCCGAGAGAAGCGGCACCTTGTCTCCGTCCGGATATCCGCCACAGCCATGACCGAGTGCCTGTCAGCGCTTCCGGAAACGCCCGACAGGCCCTAAGCGGGGCCGATGCCGCAGCCGATCCGTCTCCCGTGCGCTTCCCCAGCCCGCTGACCGAGGGGCGGCTCGTGCGCCGCTACAAGCGCTTCCTCGCCGATGTCGAACTCGCCGATGGCCGCGTGGTCACGGCGCATTGCGCCAATCCGGGCACGATGCTGGGGCTCATCGCCCCCGGACGCCCGGTGCTGCTCTCGGCCTCGACCAACCCGGCCCGCAAGCTCGCATGGTCCTGGGAGATGGTGCAGGCCGACCTGCCGGGCGGACCGCAATGGGTGGGCATCAACACGCTGCGCCCGAACCTGCTGGTGGCGGAGGCCTTCCGGGAGGGCCGTCTGCCGCCGCTCAGCGGCGCGGCCACCCTGCGGCCGGAGGTGCGCTACGGGCGGGCGAGCCGGGTCGATTTTTTGGCCGAGGGCCCCGCGGGTCCCTGCCATGTCGAGGTGAAGAACTGCCACATGATGCGGGAGGCCGGGCTCGCCGAGTTCCCCGACTGCGTCGCCGCCCGCAGCGCCCGCCACATGGACGAACTCGCCGATGTGGTGCGGGGCGGCGGGCGGGCGCTGCTGATCGTCGTGGTGCAGATGCGGGCCGCGCGCTTCGACGTGGCGGGCGATATCGATCCGGGCTTCGCGGCGGCGTTCCGGCGCGCCCGGGCGGCGGGCGTCGAGACCGTCGCGTATGCGTGCCGGCTCGACCCGGACGAGGTCACGATCGATCGGGAAATCCCGATCGTGACGGCATGACCGGCGGGGCTGGATGCTCCGGACCGGCGGCGCGGACGGCAGAGCGGCGTCTCACGCCTTCTCGAAGATCAGGTTGAGCCGGGTGCGCACGACGCGGCGGTAGCCATGGCTGGTGAGCAGGGCCGAGAGGTCGGTCTGCCACAGGTCCGTGCCGTCCTCCAGGATGATGAGGCTCGGATGCAGGACGCGCGGCGCCTGGCGCAGGAAGGGCTCCAGGATCAGGTCCTCGGCGCCCTCGACGTCGAGCTTGATCGCGTCGATGCGGTCGATGCTCTCGCTGCGCACGAGTTCGAGGAGGGTGACGGCCGGGACCCGGATCGCCGCGCCCTCGTTGGTGCCGACCACCTTGAGGCTCGATTCGCCGCTGTTGCGCTGGTCGACGAACAGGGTGAGTTCACCCGCCTTGTCGGCCACCGCGCAGGCCACTGCCTTCACGGTGCCGAAGGGGTTCTGGGCGATGTTGT
Source organism: Methylobacterium nodulans ORS 2060 (assembly GCF_000022085.1). Classification (NCBI taxonomy): domain Bacteria; kingdom Pseudomonadati; phylum Pseudomonadota; class Alphaproteobacteria; order Hyphomicrobiales; family Methylobacteriaceae; genus Methylobacterium; species Methylobacterium nodulans. The sequence goes on along the minus strand of NC_011894.1, from coordinate 7,760,385 downwards.
AGGTGAGCTTGTCGAAGATGTCGGGCTGGGGCTCGACAGCCAGGATACGCGCCGCCGGACCGCTGAGGCCCGCCACGAACAGCGCATAGGCGCCGATATTCGCCCCGACATCGATGAAGACGCAATCCGGCCGCAGCCGCTCCGCCAGGAGCCGGCGCTCCGCCGGATCGAAGAACTGCGGGGTGAAGAGCACCTTCTTCTCGCAGTTGTTGTTGTAGGGATGCAGCCGCATGCGGGCGCCGTAGCGCTCGACATCGAGGGGCCGGCCACGCAGCAGGCGGATCGCGCAGCGGCGCAGGATCAGGGCAAGCCGCCTCGCGCCCCAATCCTCGTCGGGCAGGCGCTGGGTCCGGGCTACGATCCAGCGGACGAGGCCGGTGGGGGCGTAGGTCCCGAAGGGCTGGGGAGCTTGGGTCATCGCATTGGTGTGGGTCGCCATCCCGCGCCTCATGCCATCGTGAGACCCCGCCCGCAACGGGCGGGCATTGCGGCACGGGTTCCCGCCCGATAGAGGCGGGGCAGCCAATCCGGAGCCCGTCGCCCATGCAGACCTTCGATTCCGCCGGCGTGCCGATCGCCTATATCGACGTTGCGCCGGAGCGCGGGGCGGGCGACCCGGTGCTGCTGATCCACGGCTTCGCCTCGAACCACAAGACGAACTGGGTCAACACCTTCTGGGTCCGCACGCTCACCGAGGCGGGCTACCGGGTGATCGCCCTCGACGTCCGCGGGCATGGCGAGAGCGCCAAGCTCTACGACCCGGAGGCCTATGCGTCGGAGCTGATGGCGGAGGATGTCGGCCGCCTCCTCGACCATCTCGGGCTGCCCCGGGCGGACGTGATGGGCTACTCGATGGGCGCGCGCATCACCGCCTTCCTGGCGCTCATGCATCCGGAGCGCGTCAGGTCCGCCCTGCTCGGCGGGCTCGGGATCCATCTCGTCGAGGGGAGGGGGCTGCCGAGCGGCATCCCGGAGGCGATGGAAGCGCCGTCGAGCGCCGAGGTGACGGACCCGGTCGCCCGCTCCTTCCGCATCTTCGCCGAGCAGACCCGCAGCGACCTGCGGGCGCTCGCCGCCTGCATGCGCGGGTCGCGCCAGACCCTCTCGCGCGGCGAGGTGGCTCAGATCGAGGTGCCGACCCTGGTCTCGGTCGGCACCACGGATCACATCGCGGGTTCCGGGCCGGCCCTCGCCGCCCTGATCCCGAACGCCCGCAGCCTCGACATCCCCAACCGCGACCACAACCTCGCGGTCGGCGACAAGGTGCACAAACAAGGCGTCCTCGCCTTCCTGGCCGAGCGGCCTTGACGATATCAACGGCCCAAGATGCTGATGCATCGGGCCATTGAGCTGTCTCGAATTTTCGATGCCAAACCTTTGGCTTGGCGAAAATCCGAGGACGGAACCAACGGTCCTCTTCATGTGACCGTTGGTCGGATCGCTCAATGAGCCCGGGCGCGCTGCCGGTTCTCCCGGGCCATCGCACAGGTCATCGGCAGGCAGAGCACGCGGCGATGGTGCTGATCCTCGACGCGGATCGCGCTCCGCAGCAGATCGCACTCGATCTCACGCTCCCCGAGCAGGCCCTCCGCGAGCCGGGTCGCCCGTTCGAGGGCATCCGCCGGACTGGCAAGGTAGACGCCATCAACATCCCGAACGAGCTGCGGGCCGTTCTGAAAGTGGAAGAAGTAAAGGGCCATTGGCTTCAAAGGTCTCGTGGACATCTGCTTCTGGCAAAGTGAGCGGCGATGCCCGACCTATTCGCGCGTCATCGTCCGACCTGCGGGCGACGTATACGATCGTTTAATCTGCAGCAAGGCGATGAGCAGTAAGGGAAAGGCCGGCGATCTTGCTTCGTGACCGACCGGCAAAGCGAAAAACACTATTCCAATCAAGCAGGTGGCGCCGTTTTTCAGGGACGGCCCGGGTGTGCGGCCTAACTCTAATGCTTTCGAGCTTCGGCCCGACGGCGGCCTGAACTAGGCCGCTCCACCGAGACAAAAAGAAAGCCGCCCGAAGGCGGCTCTCGTCAGATCCGGTTATGCAGTAATGCAGGCTGTCGCGTCAGGCCCGCAGGCGGGTCCTGATATCGCCCAGGCTGCGGCGGATGAGGTCCTGTCCGGCTTCGCCACCCACCTTCTCGCGCAGGATCGTCTCGGAGATGCGCACGGCCGCCTCGGCGGCGGCGGCCCGCACCTCGGCGGCCGCCTGCGCCTCGGCCTGGGCGATCTTCGCCTCGGCGGCCTTGGTCCGGCGCGTGACGAACTCGTTGAGGCGGGCATGACCCTCGGCGGCCGCACGCTCGGCCTCCTCGCGGGCATTCGCCACGATCGCCTCGGCCTCGCGTTCGGCCTCGGCGCGGCGCTTCTGGTAATCGGCGAGCACGGCCGCGGCCTCCTCGCGCAGGCGGCGGGCTTCCTCAAGTTCGCGGCGCACGCGCTCGCCCCGGTGGTCGAGGCCGTTGAGGATCAGGTCGAAGCCGCCGGCCTTCCAGACGATGCCGCAGAACACCACGAAGGCGACCGCGACCCAGAATTCCGGTTCCATCAGCATCGGTCAGTTCTCCGGAAAGATCAGTGCACGGTCTGCGTGCGGTCATAGGCTGCCTCGACGGCGGCCCGGTCGGGAGTCTGGCCGATCAGCCGCTCGACGATGGCGGTGGCGGCGTCGGCCGCGACCTCGCGCACATTGCTCATGGCGCTCACGGTGCGGCTGCGGATCTGCGCCTCCGACTCGGCGAGCTTGGCGGCGAGGTCCGCCTCCAGGGACTTGCGGCGGGTCTCGGCCTCGGCCGCGAGGCTGTCGCGGGTCGCCTGAGCGATGCCCTTGGCCTTGTCCTGCGCCTCCTTCAGGGAGCGCGCGTAGGATTCGCGGGCGGCATCCGCGTCGGTCTTCATGCGGGCGGCCTCGTCGAGGTCTCCGGCGAGCCGCATCTGCCGCTCGTGCAGCAGCCCGGTGATGCGCGGGATCGCGACGCGGGACATCAGATAATAGAGCAGCCCGAAGGTGATGGCGACCCAGAGGATCTGCGCCGCGAAGGTGCTGCTCTGGAAGGGCGGGAACCCGCCGCCGTGCTCGGAGGCCGGCTCGTGGATCAGGCCTTCCTGCAGGCCGGCATGGGGAGTGGGCTGCGCCATCGTGTCGTCCGGGTGTGCGGGAGCCTCAAGGCAGCCGCCGGCGCATCGGCCGGCGGGAGATACTGGATCGCCGCGCTCCGGGGCGGGGCGCGGCATCCGCGAAGAGGGGCACCTCGTGGCCCCGAGCGGCCGGGCCGCGCGGGCTAAGGCGCCCTGGAAGAAGCGGCACTTAGACCGCGAACAGGAGCAGCAGCGCGACGAGCAGCGAGAAGATGCCGAGCGCTTCCGTCAGGGCGAAGCCGAGCAGCAGGTTGGCGCGCTGGCTGTCGGCCGCGGAGGGGTTGCGCAGGGCGCCCGCGAAGAACTGGCCGAACAGGTTGCCGAGGCCCACGGCGGCGCCCGCCATGCCGAGGCAGGCGAGACCGGCGCCGATGTACTTCGCAGCAACGGGATCCATCTGAGTACTCCTGAGGTCGTCTAGTCGTCTGGCGGGTGGGATCCGGCCGCGACACGGCGAACCGGGGTGGGAAGGGGAGGCGGTCCCGGCCAGGCATGGCCGGGATGCCCCGGCCGTCAGTGGCCGGGATGCAGCGCGTCGCTGAGGTAGATCGAGGTCAGCGTCGCGAAGACGTAGGCTTGCAGCGCCGCGACCAGCACCTCGAGGGCGGTGACGGCAACCGAGAGGGCAAGCGGCAGCGGCGAGAGAATGCCCCAGGCGCCGGCGGCGAGGAGCGCCGGCACGAAGCCCGCGAAGATCTTCAGCGCGATATGGCCGGCCAGCATGTTGGCGAAGAGACGGACCGAGAGGCTGATCGGCCGCGAGATGAACGAGACCACCTCGATCACCACGATCAGCGGCATCAGCCATCCGGGCACGCCGGGGGGCACGAACAGGTTCAGGAAATGCGTGCCGTGCGCCATGAAGCCGTAGATCACCACGGTCAGGATCACCATCAGCGCCAGCATGAAGGTGATGATGATGTGGCTCGTCACCGTGAAGGCATAGGGAATCATCCCGAACAGGTTGAGGATCAGGACGAACATGAAGAGCGAGAACACGAACGGCACGAAGCGCTCGCTGCCATGCCCGGCCGATTGGTGCACCGTGGAGGCGATGAACTCGTAGAAGGTCTCGGCCAGGGACTGCATCCGCCCCGGCACGAGGGAGCGGCGGCTCGTGGCCGCGATGGTGATGAGCGCGACCACGCCCACCGCGGCGAACATGTACAGCGCCGACTGCGTGAAGGCGATGTGCTGGTGGCCGATATGCCCGAACGAAACCAGCGGCTTCAGCTCGAACTGGTGGATCGGATCCAACTTCACGGCCATGCCGGTCTGAGCCCCTCTTCCCGTCGGCGCCGCGGGGATTCCGCCTGGCGCCTGATCCGCGCTGGCGGATGCACGGCATCCACCGGATGATCAAGTCCCCGATTGGTCTTTCTTCGTGTCCGCGGGCCGAAAAAATCCCGACACGCGCATCACGTTGTAGATCCCGGCCGCGAAGCCCAGGATGACGAGCACGATCATGCCCCAGGGCTTGGTGCCCAGGAGCCGGTCGCAGCCCCAGCCGAGCAGACCGCCCGCCACCACGCCGGACACGAACTCCGTCGAGAGACGCAGCGCGCGGCCGAGCGGCGAGGGTTCGTTGGACACCTCGGAACGCGACGAAGGATCGGGAGCGGCGGGGTGCCGCTTCCGGTCGATCTGCATTTCGAGACGTCTGAGCCTCGCGGAGAGATCATTGTCGGGGGCAGGCTCCCGGCCCATGCCGCCCTCGTCCCGCGGGTCGGTGCCGGTCATGGCGCCACCCCGCGTCGGTTGGGCGAAGAGTTCCAGCCCGGGTACCCCCTTCGAGCGGGCGCACCATAGTTTCGCCCACCTTGGGAGTCAAGGATTCGTGAGTTGGCCATAAGTCGTTGCTCCGCCTTATGGATTAGGAACAGCCACGCCCCGCGGCGTCACACCGCCTCGCTGAGGGACTCGGCGGTGGCGAGGTCGACGGAGACGAGCTGCGACACCCCTCTCTCGGCCATGGTGACCCCGAACAGCCGGTCCATCCGCGCCATGGTGATCGGGTTGTGGGTGATCACCAGGAAGCGGGTGTCGGTGTCCTGCGCCATCCGTCCGAGAAGATCGCAGTAGCGCTCGACATTCGCGTCGTCGAGGGGGGCGTCGACTTCGTCGAGCACGCAGACCGGTGACGGGTTGGTCAGGAACACTGCGAAGATCAGGGCAGTGGCGGTCAGCGCCTGCTCGCCGCCCGACAGGAGCGTCATGGTCTGGGGCTTCTTGCTGGGCGGCCGGGCCAGGACCTCCAGGCCGGCCTCGAGCGGGTCCTCGGAATCGACCAGCGTCAGCTCGGCGGTGCCGCCGCCGAAAAGCGTGGTGAACAGGCGCTCGAAATGCCCGTTCACGGCCGTGAAGGCCGCAAGCAGCCGCTCGCGCCCCTCCCGGTTGAGGGAGGCGATGGCGCCGCGCAGGCGCCGGATCGCCTCCAGGAGGTCGTCGCGCTCCCGCCCGAGGTCGTCGCGCCGTCCCTCGGCCTCCGCGAGCTCGGTCTCGGCCCGCAGGTTCACGGCGCCGAGCCGCTCCCGGTCGGCCTTGAGGCCGGCCAGGCGCGCCTCGACGGCGGCGGCGGCGGGCAGGGGCTCCCCCGGCGCGAGTCCGGCCGCCGGCCGCAATCCCTCAGGGTTCGTGTCGAGGGTGTCCGCGATGCTGCGGGTGACCTCCGCCACCCGGCGCGCCAGGGCCTCGTGGGCGGCGATGGCCGCGGCGCGGCCCTCGCGGGCGGCCGACAAGGCATCGAGCGCATCCCGCGCGCGCCGGTCCGCTTCGGCGAGACCGGCCTCCGCCGCGGCGAGGCGGTCGGCGCTAGCGCGCCGCGTGCCCTCGGCCTCCTGCGTCGCGGCCGCGAGGCGGCGGCGTTCGAGCACGAAGCCGTCGGGCGCCTCCGCGAGCTCCGCCTGTTCCTCCTCGGCGGCGGCCAGCCGCTCGGACAGCTCGTCGAGGGCCGCCTCAGAGCGCGCGGCGCGCTCGCGCCAGCGGACCTGCTCGGCCGCGACGGCCTCCCGCCGACGGCGGCGCTCCTCGGCCGCGCGGGCGAGCGTCAGGCTCGCGGCGCGGGCCTCGGCGGCCGCTTGCCGCCTGGCTTCGGCCTCCTGGCGCGCAGCGGCGAGCACCGCCAGGGACGCCGCAGCATCGGGAAGGGCCGCCAGGGCCTCCTCGGCCGCCTCGACCCGCGCTGCGGCCTCTTCCGCCTCCTCGGCGAGGCGCGCCTCCGCCTGGGCGAGCGCCGTGCGCCGGGCCGCCGCCTCGGCTTCCTGCCGCTCGGCCGCGGCGAGCGCCTCGCGCGCGGCGTCGAGGGCCCGGCGGGCCAGCCGCGCGCCGTCGAGGGAACGCGTCTCGGCGGCGGCGGCCTCGCGGGCCCGCGCCTGCAGCCCCTCGAAACTCCCGCGCGCCGCCTCGGCCGCTTCCCGGGCCAGGGCCGCCTCCGCGCGGAGCTCCTCCAGCCGGTTGCGCTCGGCGAGCCGGCGCGCGGCGGGCGAGGGCGCCTCGGCAGCCGCCGTGAAGCCGTCCCAGCGGTGAAGGTCGCCCTCGCGGGTGACGAGACGCTGGCCCGGATGCAGGGCCGTCCGGAGGGAGGCGGCCTCCGTGCGGGAGACGATGCCCACCTGCCGCAGGCGCCGGGCGACGCGATCCGGCCCCGCGACGACGCTGGCGAGCGGCGCGGCGCCGGCCGGAAGCGCGGGGTCGCCGGGCCCGTCCGGGGCTCCCGCCCAATGCGCGGGAGCGGCCGGGTCGAGGGCGGCGTCGAGGTCGTCGCCGAGGGCGGCGGCAAGCGCCGCCTCGTAGCCCGGCGCGACGGAGAGCGCATCGAGGAGGGAGGGGAAGCGGGTACCGGCCGCCGGCGCCACGAGCTTGGCCAGGGTGCGCGCCTCGGTGTCGAGCCGGGCCGCTTCGCGCTCGGCCGCCGCAAGGGCGGGACGCCCGCTTGCCTCCGCGTCGCGGGCCGCCATCAGGCTCTCTCGCGCGGCGGCCGCCGCCTCCTCGGCGGCCTCGGCCGTCGCCTCCGCCTCGGCGAAGGCGGCCCGCAGCGTCGCGAGGCCGGGCGCCCCGGCCGGGAGCGCTGCGCGGTCGCGGGCGAGCCGGGCGCGATCCGCGGCCAGACGGTCGGCCCGCGCCCGCTCGTCGCGTAAGCGAAGTACCAGGGCGGCCTGCCGCGCCTGCTGCTCGGCCGCCTCCTGCTGGGCCGCCGCCAGCGCGGCCTCCGCCGCGGCGAGTTCCGCCTCGGCCGCGGCGGCGCGGGCCTCCACCGCCTCGCGGGAATCGAAGCCCTCCGGGTCGGTCGCGAGCGCGCCCGCCTCCTCATCGAGACGGGCGAGGCTCGCCTGCGCGTCGACGCGGGAGGCGGCCTCGCGGGTAGCGTCGCGGCGCAGGTCGGCGATCTGCCGGGTGATGTCCCGCAGGCGCTCGGCGGCCCGGCGTTCCTGCGCCTCCAGGGAAGCCGCCGCATGGGTCAGGCGCTGAAGGGCGGCGGCGGCCTCGGCCTCGTCCCGGCGCAGGCCCGGCAGGGATGCGGCGGCCAGCGCCTGGGCGGTCGCCGCGGCACTCTGCTCGGCCTGGGCGGCGGCGGCGCGATCGAGGGCCTCGGCCACGGCGCGCTCGGCGCGCATCGCCTCGTCCCGCGCGGCCGCATGGGCGATGAGGAGGAGCAGCGCCTCGTGGCGGCGGATCTCGGCCGCGAGCGCCCGGTAGCGCTGGGCGGCCTTCGCCTGCCGGCGCAGGGATTCGACGCCCGCCGTGATCGCGCCGAGCACGTCCTCCACCCGGGCGAGGTTCTCCTCCGCTGCCGCCAAGCGCAGCTCCGCCTCGTGGCGGCGGGCGTGCAGCCCGGCGATCCCGGCCGCGTCCTCCAGGATGCGGCGCCGCGCCTGCGGCTTGGCGGCGATCATCTCCGCCACCTGCCCCTGGCGCACCATGGCGGGGGAGCGCGCTCCGGTGGCCGCATCCGCGAAGAGGAGCTGCACGTCGCGGGCGCGCACCTCGCGGCCGTTGATCCGATAGGTCGAGCCGGCGCCCCGGTCGATGCGGCGCATGACTTCGAGGACGTCCGCGCCGTTGAAGGCCGCTGGCGCGGTCCGGGCGCTGTTGTCGAGGCTCAAGGTGACTTCGGCGTGGCTGCGGCCCGGCCGGCTGCCCGAGCCGGAGAAGATCACGTCGTCCATGCCGGACGCGCGCAGGCTCTTGTGCGAGTTCTCGCCCATGACCCAGCGCAGGGCCTCGACGAGGTTCGACTTGCCGCAGCCGTTCGGGCCGATGATGCCGGTGAGCCCCGGCTCGATCAGGAACTCGCTCGGCTCCACGAAGGTCTTGAAGCCGACGATGCGCAGGCGGGTGAGCTTCATGGGGTTAAGGCGCCGCGGGCTCCGGGGGCCGGCCTCCGGGGATGCCTCCCGCTCCGGCTCCGGAGCGGGAGGGCCGCGACGACTTCAAGCGCGGTGTTTACGCTCCGACGATCGGCTTGATCACCTTCTCCATGCCCTCGATCGACAGCTCGCCCTGGAATTTCTGGCCGTTGATGAAGAAGGTCGGCGTGGCGCTGACCTTGAATACATTCATACCGCGCTCCTTGACCGCGTTGATGCCGTCGTAGAGCTTCTGGTCCTTGAGCGTCGCCTCGAATTTTTCGCGGGAGAAGCCGGCCTGCCGCATCATCTGCTCCAGGGCGTCGAGGGGCTTCTGCACGAAGGCCCAGGCGGGCTGCTGGTCGAAGAGCAGGTCGGTGATCGGGTAGTAGCGGGCCGAGTTGTCCGCCCGCGCCAGCATGAAGGCCGCGGTGGCGAGCGGGTCGAGCGGGAACTCGCGCAGCGTGAAGCGCACCTTGTTGGTGTCGATCCAGCGCTCCTTCAGCGCCGGCCAGGTGGTCTTGTGGAAGGCGGCGCAATGCGAGCAGGTCATCGAGGCGTATTCGATGATTGTGCACTTGGCATCCGCCGGCCCGAGCCAGACATCGCCGAGGGGGCCGGGCTGGAGCAGGGCATCCACGGACGGGCTCTGGGCGAGCGACCGCAGGGAGAGGCCGGGCAGAAGGACAGCCGCGCCGAGAGCCGATCCGGTGAGCGTCAATGCGTCGCGCCGGGTGATCATGGGACGTTCTCCGAGACGAGCCGAACGGGAATGCGTGAGCGTGAGCGGTAGAATCCCGGCCGTTCCGTGGCAAGGCGCCGGGGTGTCGCCTCCCGGGCAACGCTTCGACGCGATTGCCCTGCCGCTGCCTCAGCCGCGCGCCGTCGTCATCACGGCCACGCCGAGCCGGTCGAGGGCGTCCCGCAGGCCCTCCTCGCCGATGCCCGCCACGGCGCTTGCCACCTCGCCGCGACGCGCGGGGTCGAGGACGGGCTTGGGCGGCGCCCGCTTGGCCCCGCGCCCGACCCGGTCCTGGCGCAGGCTGAGCCGGCCGACGCAGGCCCAGCCGTAATGGCGGTTGATACGCTCGATGACGAGGGGCGCGAGGTGCTGGAGTTCGAGGGCGAAGGCACCCTCCACCCGCACCACCAGGGTTCCGGGCGCGGGCCGCGCCTCAGGCCCACGGCCGGCGCGCCGCCGCGGCCACTCGAACTTCTCCGGCTGGCAGAACCCGGCGAGCCGCTCGCCCACGATCTCGGGCCAGGAGGCCAGGATGTCCGTTGAGGCGAAGCCCTGCGCGGCGAAGACCGGGCCGAGGGACCGCTCGATGAGTTCGCTCAAGGGCTTCGGGCGGGCCATCGGGGCTCTGGTCCTCGCGGGGATCACGGTGCGCGATGCGCACGACACGCTGCACGAGAACAGCGCAAGCTAGCTTAACGTCCCGTTCACCGGGAACGCCGTCGGAAGGCCGCTCCCCAGCAGCCGGAAAACCGGATAAGCGAAAAGCATGGTAGCGCCCGCCGCGTCGCACTCAAGGCCGGACGCAGCCGACCTCCTGGTCTGGTACGACCGCCACCGCCGCGCGCTGCCCTGGCGCGCCGAGGCCGGCGCCGTGCCGGATCCCTACCGGGTCTGGCTCTCCGAGATCATGCTGCAGCAGACGACCGTCGCTGCGGTGAAGCCGTATTTCGCCCGCTTCCTCGACCGTTTCCCGACCATCGCGGCGCTCGCCGCGGCGCCGGAGGAGGCGGTCATGAGCGCCTGGGCCGGCCTCGGCTACTATTCGCGCGCGCGCAACCTGCATGCCTGCGCCAAGGCGGTGGTCGCCGCAGGCGGCTTCCCGGACACGGTGGAGGGCCTGCGCAAGCTCCCCGGCATCGGCGCTTACACGGCGGGCGCGATCGCGGCGATCGCCTTCGACCGGCGGGAAGCGGCGGTCGACGGCAACGTGGAGCGGGTGATCTCGCGCCTCTTCGCCATCGAGACGCCGCTTCCGGCGGCGAAGCCGGAGATCCGCACTCTCGCCGAATCGCTGGTGCCGGCGCGGCGGCCCGGCGACTTCGCGCAAGCCGTGATGGATCTTGGGGCCACGATCTGCACCCCGAAGCGCCCGGCCTGTGCGCTCTGCCCCTGGATGCCACCCTGCCGAGCCCGCGCCGAGGGCCTCCAGGAGACCTTCCCGCGCAAGCTGCGCAAGGAGCCCGGATTGCTGCGCAAGGGAGCGGCCTTCGTGGCGGTGCGGGCGGGCGATGAGGCGATCCTGCTGCGGACGCGGCCGCCGGAGGGGCTGCTCGGCAGCATGGCGGAGCCGCCGACGAGCGCCTGGACGCCCGACTACGACCCGGCCCGCGGCCTCCTCGACGCGCCGCTCGACGCGCGCTGGAAGCGCCTGCCGGGGGTGGTGCGCCACACCTTCACGCATTTCCCGCTCGAGCTGACGGTGTTTCTCGCCCGGGTCTCGGCCGCGACAGTGGCACCCGAGGGCATGCGCTTCACGCCGCGCGCCGAACTCGACGGGGAACCTCTGCCCGGCGCGATGAAGAAGGTGCTGGCCCATGCCCTCGCGCCGGCCGCTCCGGTCGCCCCGCCCCAGCCCGCACCGCCGCCGGATCTGGCCACGCCTCCGGAGCCGGAGCCGGAGCCGCGGCGTGCACCGCTGCCGAAGGTGCTGTCGCGCCGCCCCGCCTCGGCCGCCCCGATCCGCAAGGGCGGCCCCCGCCGCTGATCCTGTCGACCCTTCTGCCGGGCATCACGTTGTCGCCGCCCATCCCTATGCCCGCGAGGTGCTCGCACGGGAGAATGCGCCCCGGGGCGCAGCGGCGCATGGCCGTGCGGACCACGATCCTGCTAGGGAGGCCGGCGTGAGCGCCACCTATGTATTCCTCGCCCCTGTGCTGATCACGGCAGCGGCTGCCTTGGCTGCCGTTTGCAGGCGATCAGCACGACGCCTGCGCGCTCGTAAACTGGCCGCCAGGGCTCGGACGTGATCGAGCCGCCTGCCACACCCAACGAGTTCACTTCGCCCGACTTGCTCGCCCGCGAGATCCACACGATCGCCCGGTTGAGCATCCAGGGCTGCCCGGCATGGGAGGATCTGGACCCAAGCGACCCGATTGTAGTGTTGTAGTGGCGCACGCGTGAGCGAATTGGATCGCGACCGACCCGGCAATGGGCGAGGGGGCGCGGCGCATGGCGGTGAGAACCGCGATCCTGCTGGCGAGGCCGGCATAGCCGCGCCTGCACGCAAGCATGGAGCAACGCGCGGCGCATCTCTCTGCTCATGAGACAGCGCTGCAATCCCCGTCGCGCCCACGACGAGCACGGCCGCGAGATCCCGTCCATCCCAGACCAAGCGGGGCTCCGTAGGCGACTGTCCCGCCCTCCAGGCTGCTGCAGTCAAACTCCTCGGCTAACCGCTCGCGGAGTTCCTGAGCGGATAGCCGCGGTCGATCTCACCAGCGGGCCAGGATCTCGCCTCCTACGATGCGCTGAGTGACACCCAGGCCGTCACGGCACTCAAGCAGATTGCGCTCACGGCATGGAGTGCGATCTGCCACCAAGCTGCCGTACCTGAAGTTACGACGAGGGCGACGTCACAGACCGGGATGAGGACACTCGCCCCCAGGACGATGCACACCGCGCGATGGGATGAGAAGCAGACAAGCCCAGCCAAGTATAGAGCCAACGCAGCATCTCGGAAGCCAATGGCACGCAGGTACGCGTCAGCGATGTTGCCTGGAGCTGGGATGCCGAAGATCAAAGCTCCTGTGGTCGGGGCCGCGATGAACAGCCCGCCCAGGCACAGGAACACAGCGCAGAGGCCAAGGACAGCCCAGAAGCTCAGCTCCGCGGCAGTCAGACGGCGATCGGTGGAAGCCACGCTGCTCCTCCGGTAGATGGTGCTCATCCCCCGTGGCTCGGCCGGGGGCATCTTCTCTAACCCGGGTGAACGACGGCCGATGCCGCCGATGCGACAGGTAACGGGTGGTGCTGCTCACGGGGTCCGAGCCCACGCCTGCAGCGCTATCGACGGGCCGGGGTTTCCAGCTTCTCCATCTCGGCTCCGGCCCGCTGTCATTGCTTGCCGAGCCGTGGCGCTACGCAGATGCGGCGCATCAGGGGAACGACACGCTCGCTCACACTGGCACGGCATTGACCACCGGCAGCTCATCGGGCCGGGTCGTATAGCGCGGCGTGCGCATCTCGAACCTTGTTGACCAGGTGCGCTTGTCCACCAGGCCCGCTCGGGCCGGCACGACAGCGCCCCGCCCGAAACGGGCGTTGCAGGCGACTGCGAGCCCGATGGCGCAGGTGATCGCCCGCGGCCACGTGGCCTCGCGGCGCCAATTGAGCGTGAAGACGAGGAAGAAGGCGCTGACGACGAGCGTCGGCGCCAGCGCTACGAGATGCTGAACCACAGGCTCTTGACCCAGCTCACGACGGGAAGGCCATTGCCAGGGCGCGCGATGCGAACCTGGACGGTGCGGCCAACCCGACAGAAATTCGCGAAGTCGGTCTGCATCCGGTTGGGTTCGAGGGCGATGCGGAGGTGCGCGTGCTTGCCGGTTCTCTCGGGCAGCAGCGCCGCGAGCACCACCTCCTCCGCGGCGGAATGCGACCCGAGCACCGAGACCACCGTGCCGCGGATGACCAGCGCGCTGCCAAGGAGCCGCACCTCGGCCGCGCTGCCGGGATGGATGTCGTCGTAGTCGGCCTCATCGACGGTGACGTCGACGAACAGGTCCCGGCAGTCGAGGAGCCGGACCAGTTCGTTGCCGACCACCGCGTTCGAGCCCGCCACCACGTTGTTGCGCCAGATCACGCCCTGGAACGGCACATGGACCGCGGCGGTCGAGAGCTTGTGGTTGCGCGCGCGCTCGACCTCGCTCTGAAGCTCCAGGTGCTGGATGCGCGCGCTCGGTCCGGGCCTGGGCCTGCAGGTTGGTGAGGTGGATCGCGACCTCGTCCTGGCGCTGCTGCGAGTAGGGGAGGTCGTTGCGCCCCCCGCCCACGAAGGTGCCGCGCCGGAGGGCGTCCAGCTGCCGGTTGAGGCGCTCCAGCTCGGCCCTGGCGATGGCCTGCTCGCTGACCGCCGCGACCGAGGCGGCCCGGGCCTGCGCGACCGAGCTTCCGGCGACGATGCCGATCGCCCCGAGTGTGGTCTTGCGCGCGAGATCCGCCGCAGCGGAGGTTTGGTTCGCCTGGGCGGCGGCGATCCGCTGCTGGCGGACGACGATCTCCTGCTGAATGTTCGCGAGGCTCGCCTGCCGGTACTCGTTGAGCCGGGCGGCGAGATCGCTCTGGATCGCGGTGAGTTGGCTGATCTGCGCTTCCAGCGCGCGCAGGCGCTCGCGGGAGGCGGCGAGGTCAGTCTCCAATGGCGCTTCCGCCGTGCGGGCGATGCGGTCGTTCTGGATGGCGAGCAGGCGCTGACGGGGATCGCGGTCCTCGCGGCGCTCACCCTGACCTTCTGCGCGAGGCCGCGCAGGCGCAGACCTGCTCCGGCTGCGACCCTAAGAGAGCCCCTGCAGGCTTGATCGGTTGACCTGATCGGCGCCGTGCCCTCGCTGGAGAACGGCGCCTCAGCTTTCGGACGACCCCGCACGCCGGCACGTAGGCAATCAGCAAAGGCAAGCGTGACGCAGCCCGCACGCTCGCCCATTGCGGACCAGACCGCGTCGAGCATCTGGCTGGCTTCGCGGTGCTTCAGGTCAGCGGCAGACCGACAGCTGAGGGCAGCAGCACAGCGGCCTCAGGCATCGCCGGGACGCCTAGTGGAGTGGCATCATTGTAGGGACGGTTGTAGCAAAGCCGAACTGCGCTCCAGTACGCATCGCGCTTGTCGGGATCGAAACGGCTGAGTCGTTGGTTGAGCAGCGCCTCACCAGCCTCCGCATATGCATCTCTCTGACTGACCGTGAGGTGCTCGATGGGCACGGGAACGCTGGTGAACCGCCCGCCATCCGTTACGTGTTCATTAAACTCCTGCATTGCGCCGCTCCACGCTGTCGGAGAACGCTTTCACAACGCACAAAGCCCAGCCGTGATCCCGCAGTGTGATGCCGTGAGCCAACGCTGTACGCGGCTGTGAAAGGGTGGTATTTGCGGGATGTATCGTTCTGTGGGCCAGAGCCGCGCAATAGTGCCCTGCGCGGGCTTCCGCCTGGCTTCGATCTGCGGGTGCCGCTCTTAACGATCCGCGGGCAATTCAGTTGGTCTCACCGTAACGCTCGTTCCTGCGCCTCAAGCGGCCATTTATCGGATGCATTCGGAAGGACCGTTCAGGTCATCCTCTCCCGTTCCGCAGCTTGCCTGTAGGATTGGGGTATTCAGCCAGCGCGGCATGTGTCGGCAATCACCTTGATGTTCGCCTGCTGACATGGCCAGGGGAACCGCCTCGGAAGCTGCAGCCGGCCCTCAAGGCGCCGCACATTGCAGTCCATGGAACTTCCCGCAGCGGATCGGCGTGTTCAGCGATGGACAGCGAGGCTGCGGTATGAGCACAGCACCAGGCCAGACAGAAGACACTCTCGCCTCCTACAACAGGAAGCGAGACTTCACACAGACGGCAGAGCCGAAGGGGCGCGTGACAAGCGGGGGTGGCCACCGCTTTGTCGTCCAGAAGCATGCGGCGAGGCGCCTGCACTACGACTTCCGCCTGGAGCTCGACGGTGTTCTGCTCAGTTGGGCCGTCGCGCGCGGGCCGAGTCTCGACCCCGCTGACAAGCGGCTCGCGGTCCGCACGGAGGATCATCCCGTAGCCTATGCCGACTTCGAAGGAACCATCCCGCAGGGCAACTACGGCGCAGGGACGGTGATGCTGTGGGATCGCGGAACGTGGTCGCCTGACGGAGATCCACACGAGGCAATCAAAAACGGCAGGCTGCGCTTCACTCTTCATGGAGAGCGCATGCGCGGCGCTTGGCTGCTGATCCGAATGAAGGGTAGCAAGCGCGAGAACTGGCTCCTGCGCAAGCTTGAGGACGACGAGGCGAACAGGGACAGCGATCTCACTCAGAGCCATACATCGAGCATCACGACGGGCCGCTCTTTGGAGCAGATCGCTGCGGGAGAGCGCACCTCGACACGACGCTCGTCAAACCTTGCCGCATCGCGGCCCATGCCGCTCGAGCATCGCGCCGAGCCACCAATTCCTGTCAGCTTGCGCGATGACAAGCCCGCGGACGAGGTGAGGGCTGAGCACGCGCAGCCAGTCGTGCAGGCCACCAAGCGTGCAAGAGCGAGAGCAGCCGAAAGGGCGATGATCTCGCACGGCGTGCGGATCACCAGCCCCGACCGTCAGCCGTACCCGCAGGCCAAGGTCAGCAAGCGCGATCTCGTGGCCTACTACGAGCAGGTCTCTGTGGTGATGCTGCCGCACATCTCAGGCCGGCCGCTCACGCTGATCCGCTGCCCGCGCGGCGTTGATGCACGCTGCTTCGTCCAGCAGCACGCCGCCCCTGGGTTCCCGGAGGCCGTTCGGACGGTGAGCATCACCGAGGCGTCTGGCGAGACGCAGAACCACATCTACGTCGAAGACTTGGCGGGCATCTTGGCCTGCGTGCAGATCGGAGCCCTCGAGTTTCACGGCTGGGGAGCGCGTGCCGGCGCGCTTGAGGTGCCGGATCGTCTCGTCCTCGACCTCGATCCCGATCCGGCCGTGGCGTTCGGCGCAGTGGTGGATGCCGCTCTGTTCATTCGCGACCGTCTGCTGGAGGACGGCCTGAGCTCATGGCCGATGCTGTCGGGTGGCAAAGGCGTACACGTGATCGTGCCGCTGACCGGGGCGACGTGGCCGGCGGTCAGTGCTTATGCAAAGCAGCTGGCGCAGGCGATGGAGAAACAGGCGCCCGAGCGGTTCACGGCGGAGATGGCGAAGACCGATCGGTCCGGACGGATCTTCATCGACTACCTGCGCAACCAGCGTGGAGCGACCGCCGTGATGCCCTACTCGACGCGAGCGAAGGCCAGCGCGTCGATTGCGATGCCGCTCGACTGGGACCGGCTCGGGCAGACCACGTCCGCTCAAGCCTACACAGTCCATGATGTTCTCGAGAAAGGGCTGCCCGAGGTGGCCGAGCAGGCAAGTGCGCCGCAGCGACTGCCGAGGAGTTCCCCAGGCGGAGAGTAGCAGTCTGTACCTGTGCGTTGAACCGGCGGGCACTTTGCTTCAGACGGCGGGCGCCAAGGAATTGGGATCTGCCATGGAAGTCAAAGCCGTACCGGAACAGAACCTGATCGATTTAGCTACAGGCATCGTTTCGGCCCAGGTGTCCCACAACTGCTTACCGATGGGTGAGCTGCCGACCGTGATCCAAAGAGTATACGATCAGCTCGGCAAGCTCGGAGAGCCAGCCAGGCCGGAACCCGAGAAGCCGGTTCCGCCGATCCCGATCAAGAAGACCGTCACGCCGAACCACATCATCAGTCTAGAGGACGGGAAGCCCTACAAGACGCTTAGGTGACACCTTGCCGGGCGCAGGCCGACGCCCGTGCAGTACCGCCAGAAGTGGGGGCTCCCGCCGGACTATCCGATGACGACGGCGAACTACGCTGCGCAGCGCTCCGAGCTTGCGAAGAGCCTTGGCCTGGGTCGAAAAGCTGCGGCTCCGAAGCGTGCGGCCACTGGTGCCAAGGTGAACGGGCCGAAGAAGGGTCCGGGGCGGCCGAAGAAGGGGCGGTAAGCTACTGGCCAGGCTTGCGATTGATCCAGCAGCTCCGTGTTGCATGGCACATCCGCCGGGGCTGTGAACTGCCATAGGAGGCTGGTAGCAGGAGGATGCGGCCATGAAGCGGTCGTCAGAAGCTGTCGCCAAATGTCGGGTTCTTCGCGACCTGGACCGCATTCTGGCTGAGCACAATGCGAGCCGGACTGCAAGACTGACCACGGATCAACTCAGCAGGTAGAAGAGCTGCGGCTTCGGCCGCGATCTTCAGCCTCGATGGCGCGGTTTCGGTCCCACATAGTCCGCCCTCCGCCACCGCCGCGTTGCACGCGACCGGCGTCACGACAGTCGAGGTCTGCTGCCGGCGCATCGGCTTCGGGCACCGCGCCGTCATCGCGACAGATCGATTCCCGGATGATCTGCCCTCGGATCGCTTCGCCTTCCGCCTGCGCTGCTCCCGCTGCGGGGCGCGCCGGCCAGAGGTCCGCCGGGACATGCTCGCCCACTCTGCTCAGATCCACGCCGAGACTGGCCGGCGCGCGACCGGATTCGCGGCCCGTCCGGCGCAATACAAGCTGGTCGGACGGGACGTGCCGTGGCCGGATGAGAAGACCTGAAACGCGGAGAGAGCCCCGATCGGCCATAGGCCGTCGAGGCTTGGTCCTGAAGAAATCGCAAGCGTGAACATCGCTACGGGCGAGATCCTGATCTGCCGCCTGGGCAAGCGGGGCTGTATCGTCAGCAAAACAGCCAGGTACTATTGGCGAATTCGATCAGGCCCGCCGCGGAGCCCGTGACGGGACCGGCCTCACGCCCGTGCAACGGCCGCGCCAGACACCCGGCCGAAGAGTCACCCGAATTCGCCAACAGTTCCGGCCGTGCTTGCAGCGCCCCTTCATTGGAAGCCTTTCATATTGATGGGATCAATAACCGTTATTGATAAAATCTGTTTGACCCATGCTGCAGCGATCTGCATATGGGCACAGTTGCGAAGCCGGAAGTGGCATCGCTCAGCTTAAATGACCCAGAATCATGGCTTTCCGCACGGCGCTCCCCGCGGCCGCTGCGCCTCTGGAAAACTCGCGAACCCGACGAACCCGCCGTCATGGACCGGGCCCTCACTGAACTTGAACTCGCGGAACTGAGCACCGCCGATTGGGAGGCGCGGTGCCAGCGCCAGAAAGCGGTCGTCGCGGATCTCAAGGCAAAAGGGCTCAATGCGTGCTACGCTGAGGCCGTGCTCTTGCAGTGGAAGCGTACGCTAACCTTGATGCGCGAGCATCTCGCCCGGCTCCGGGAGGAGCAAGAGGCGCGGTGATCCCTGACCGTCGCGCTTAAAGCCGCGATGCTCGGCCCGGCAGCCCAGGCAGTCACCATCGACGTCTCCAGCGAGAGTGCAGACGCTGTCCCAGCTCGGTGGCATCGACGTGCTGGTGAACAACGCCGGCATCTCGGGGCCCAACATGACGCCATGGGAGTACCGGTCGAGGACTGGCGGCGGGTGCTCGACGTCAATCTGACTGGCGTCTTTCTTTGCTGTTGGGCGGTCGTCCCGCATATGGTTGCGAGCGGCCAGGGCCGCTTCGTCAATGTCGCCTCGGTCGCTGGCAAGGAGGCTAATCCGAATGCACCCGCCTACAGCGCGAGCAAGGCGGAGGTCATCGGGCTGACCAAGTCCCTCGGCAAGGAGCTTGCGCGCGCCAGGGTGGTCGTGAACTGCGTGACGCCGGCCGCGGTGAGGACGGCGGTCTTCGACCAGATGAGTGAGGAGCACGTGCAGCTCATGCTCTCGAAGATCCCGATGGGCGCTTCGGCCAGGTCGAGGGGGTGGCGGCGCTCGTGGGATGGCTGTGCACGGAGGAGTGCTCGTTCTCGACCGGCGCCGTGTTCGACCTCTCCGGAGGACGGGCGACCTGCTAAGCGCGGATCTGCGCAACCGATATCAGGCGAGAGCCCGATCGTGCCACCGCCGCGCAAGCCCGTTCAGCTCTGCCAGCAAAGCCGTGGTCAGGTCCACCCCACCGCTTGCTGCCGAGCGCGGCTCAGGTGAGATGGCAGAAGCGTTCTGACCGGACCCGCCGCTACGTCTTTGTCTGGGCCGACGGCGTCTACCTGCAGGCTCGGATGCCGCCAGCCCGCGTGAGTCTCGCTCACCGAGAGCTGGTATCAGTTCCCGAATGGGATCGTCAGTTCCGTCTCGTTCGTGTCCACCACGAACACCGCGAGGAGCTTGGCCGGCTTCGTCTTGCTGGCATTGGCGCTGACGCCGTGGCGGTCGCCGGGCAGCTCGGAGAAGCTCTGTCCGGCCTTGTAGGTCGTCACCGGTCTGTCGTTGACCTGACTGCGGATCGCCCCCTCAAGCACGGTCGCGTAGATGAAGGCGGATTTGGCATGCGTGTGACCAGGCGAGTAGCCGCCCGGGCCGTATTCGACGAGCACGCCCTTGATGCTCTTGCCGGGAACATTCGGCAGCTCGTGCTGGTAGACGAGGGTCACCTTGGCGTTCTTCGACTTCGGCGCATCCGCGAGGACGCTGCCGAACGGCAGGGTGGCGACAAGCAGCGACCAGAGGATGCGTTTCATGGAACTCCTTTCCGTCGGTTGGCGGATGCGGGATCAGGCTCCTGCCTGTGAGCGGCGGAGCCATTCGTCGAAACCGATGCGGCCGAGGCGCGCTTCGCCCAACGGCACGAGCGAGCGCTCCTCGACCCGGCCGCCGAAGTATCGGGACTCGGGGTCGCTCACGACCTCACGCGGGTCGCCGACCGCCTTCAGATAGCGGGCGACGATCTCGTTGAACGGCGCTCGTTCCGGGCCCGCGATCTCGACGATGCCGCTTTTCGGCGCCGCGAGCGCCACATCGGCAACGATGGCAGCAACGTCATCCGCCGCGATGGGCTGGAACAGGCCGGGCGAAAGCCTGACGATGTTTCCATCCGCACTTGAAGCGGCGATACCGCCGAGGAATTCCAGGAACTGAGTCGAGCGGATGATGGTGTAAGGGATTCCGGAGGTCTCGATCAGTTTCTCTTGGGCGACCTTGGCGCGGAAATAGCCATTGTCGGGCATCCGGTCGGTTCCGACGATGGATAGCGCGACATGGTGCCGGACGCCCGCTGCAGCCTCCGCCGCGAGAAGGTTGCGGCTGGACGTCTCGAAGAATTCCAGCACCGCCTTGTCTTCAAACGAGGGCGAATTGGCGAGGTCGATCACCACCTGCGCGCCGGCCATGGCCTCTTTGAGCCCCTCGCCGGTGATGCTGTTGATACCGCTTTTGGGCGAGGCGGCGACGACCTCGTGGCCGCCCTGGCGCAGAATGGCGACGGCCTTCGAGCCGATCAGTCCACTTCCGCCGATGACCACGATCTTCATGGGTTTCGTCCTTTGGTCGAGCACGGACCAGGGTCATGGCCGCGTGGGTTCGAGCCTATGACGAGGCGGCATCCTGCCAAGTGACATGGCCCACGAAATTTTTTCGCTGATCGCGGCGGAGGCAATCGGCGGCGTCGCGCCGGGCCCGTTGCAACCGCGAACACGCCGGCGTTCCCGGATGGTTAGCCATACCCGCCCAGCTTGCCGGCGCCGTCCCGGAGCCGGCCCACGAACCTCGACGCCCTCGCCCTCAAGCTGAAGCGCCAAGCTCGGGGCGCGACCTATTGCCTGTCCGTAGACTGGAAAACCAGAGCGTCTCACGTTTCGGACGAGAAAAGCCCGCCACAGCAGGGCCGGGCGGGCTTGGTTGGCCAGGATCAATGGCTGGTCAGCGGTGATGCTGCTCGCGGCGGGAACTGCGATGCTGGCCGTGATGCGGCCCGCGGCTGCCTACTCCTACTCCTCGAACCGCTCCATGAGGCGGGTCACCGGAATGCTCAGCTCCGCACCGACCGAAAGGGGCGTCAGCTGTAAAATGAGCTCACAGCTGGCAGAGGCTCGGCCATCTTCGCAGGGCGACCGACATCGAGGCGCACGCGCGGGATCTTGGCCATAATCTCAGCGTAGCGGGCGTGGATCTCGGGTGGGACGAGCGGGGGGCTTAGCGAATTGGGGGTGAGAACGCGGGCGGCGGAGCGCTTGTGCAGACTGGACATGCCTGGACAACGATCAGCCCCGGGTTTTGTTGCGATGCGATCGTCTGGCGTGTGCGCTGCAGCACATGCATGTCGGCGCTCTACCCGAGAGCATCGGCCGGGCTCCTCTCGGCGACCAAGCCTCCAGGCGCGATGCCGCCCGTCGGCTCAGCGTCCGCAGAGGGCCGAAATCGGACCGCTTGACGCGTTCCGCCCAAAAGAGAAGCCCGCCGCGGCGCGGCGGGGCGGGGCGGGGCGCGGCGGGGCGGGGCGGGCTTGCCAGGCCCTGTTTTCAAACCCGCTCCCTGGATGCAAGTCCGCGGGACAGGTGCGATGGAGCGCCGCTGGCGGACGCTCAGGTGGGGGCGGCCTCGACCAAGCTCACCGGCGCCCCCGTCGGGAGGACCCGCTCCAGCCGCAGGCCTGCCGCGGCAAGGAAGGCGCGGTACTCCGCCTCCGTGCGCTCGCGCCCGCCGGTGCGCACCAGCATGTTGAGGTCCATCAGCATGTTCTCCTGGACATCCGGGGCCGCAACCGCCCCGACCCTGTCGGGCAGCACCGGCTCGACCAGCAGCAAGCGCCCGTGCCCACCGACCATCGCCCGGCGGCAGTTCGCCAGGACGGCGATCGCGCGAGCGTCGTCGAAGCTGTCGATTACGCGCGACAGGACGTAGAGGTCCCCGCCCTCCGGCACGCCGGTGAACATGTCCCCGCCCACCACCTCGCAGCGCTCGGCCACGCCCGCCTCCGCAAGCAGCCCGGGCGCGCCCGCGACCACGCTCGGCAGGTCCAGCAGGACGCCTTGCAGGCCGGGCCTCGCCCGCAGGACCGCCGCGATCAGCCGCCCCTGGCCGCCGCCGACATCCACCACCAGCCCGGCGGCCGGGAAGTCGTAGGCCGCCACGACGGCCACCGCGGTGGCGGCCGAGAGCACGGTCATGCCCGCGTTGAACACCGCCCCAAAGCGAGCATCGGCGGCGTAGCGCCGGAACGCATCCTCGGCCCCGAAGAGATGCTCCGCCGCGGTCCGCCCCGTGCACACGCAGCGCTCCAGCTCGGCCCAGGTGATCCAGTAATCCTCGTCGCCCCACATCAGCGCCAAATCCCGCACGGATCCCGGCGCACCGGCCCGCAGGGCGGCGCCGAGCGGCCCGAGCGCAAAGCGGCCATCCGCGGCCTCGGAGAAGACGCCGTAGGATGCGAGTGCGCGCAGGAGGCGCCGGAGCGAAGGCGCGTGCGCGCCTGTCTCGCGGGCGAGGTCCTCGACCGATCGCGGGCTGTCTGCCAGCAGGTCCGGGAGGTGCATCCGGATCGCCACGTGGAGCGCCCGCGAGGCCTGGTAGGCCGTGGCCAGGCGCAGGGCTTCGACGGCCGCGGGCTGTGGCGGCTCAGCGGGCGCGGGCATGCTGCAAGATGGGCCGACGGTGTCAGGCATCTGCCATCCTTCCGGCCGGCGAGACCCGGCCCCACCGTGCGGGCTCGGCGGCTCCATGCTCCCGGCGCCCCCATCTCACCCGCGACGGCGGGCGGCCGTCAAGGAAACTCACGGGCCGCCCTCGGGGGACGGTTGCCGAGGCCGCCGCAGCGGAACGCCTCGCCCGGAGCGTTGGCCGACATCGTGGAAGGGAGAGGGAGAGGGCGGGCTGGGCATGGGTCCGGCTGGCCACTGCCGGCTCACTACAAGCTGGTCGGGCGGGACGTGCCGTGGCCGTATAAGGAATAGGCTGAAACAAAATGAGCCCGCGCAGCCGAAGCTGGCGGGCTCAGTCGTTGGGGCTTCAATGATGAATGAAGCTCAACACTGTCAGCACATTGGTTGCGGCTGGACATTAACTTTCGTTTAACGCGCAACAAATGAGGCTGCGTGTCGCAAAAAGCCCCGCCGCGGCGGGGCTGGGCGGACTTTCTGGCTGTGGGCGCCGGGCGCATCAGGGTCAAAACCCAATCAGCTTGGCTATGAAGAGGCTGCAAGGGGTGGGAAGCAACCCTCTACGCCTGCGCCTGCAATGACGGGTGCCGACCCGAAGCGCCCCCTCGCGGCGCGCGAGGCGAACGTCTGGATGTGACCATTATCGTCCCCTCCCTGTGCGGGCATTAGGTAGCCGTGCTCCCACTCGCCCGCGCACCGCGGGCGCGCAGCGCGAAGGCGGTCTTGAGCAGCAGCGGTAGGCTCAGGATCGGGATGGCGCAGGCGGCGATGTAGGCCTCGCCCTCCGGCGCCAGCGTCGCGCCGGCCGCCGCCCAGGCGAGCGTCACGTTCCGGTTCCCGCTCACGAGGCCGACCGTCATCGCGTCCCAGCTGCCCCAGGGCCAGAACAGCGCCGTCCCGGCAGGGCCCGCTGCGAGGTTCACGCCGACCGCGGCCGTGACGAAGGGGGCGAAGGTGTCGGGCGCTACGGCGATCTGCGCGCGCACCCCGTCCGTCACCGCGAGCCCCACGATGACGAGACCGATCACCGCGACGCCGGCCGCCGCCAGCGCGTCGGGCAGGACAGCAGTGAGCCGGGCGCGCCAGCGGCGCGCCATCGCGGCGATGAGCGCGGCCGATCCGACGACGGCGATGAGCCGCCACGCCAGGTGCCCGGTGTCGAGGGAGACATCGGCTCGCAGCAGCATCGCGAGGAGCGGCATCAAGGCGGGTGAGGCGACGGTCAGCGCGATCGAGGTCAGCAGTGCGAGGCGCGGCCGCAGGCCGAGCGTCGTCGCGAGCGCCGCCGCGCTGCCGACCGGCGGCGCCAAGACGGACAGGATGACGCCCGAGCGCAGTACTGGATTGAGCCCCAGGAGCGCGACTGCCGCCGTCGCGAGGAGCGGCACGCCGAGCGCAATCCAAGCGAAAACCATGGCAAGCCGCGGGCGTCCGAGCCCCGGCTCCTGGGCCGAGAGGCTCGCGGTCAGGAACGAGCCGAGCGTCAGCAGGAAGGCTGATAGCGGCAGAATGCCATGCGCTGCCGCAGCCAGGTCCGGCGCGACCGCATCCGATGAGGAAGGAGGTCGAGCGCTGCACCCGCGCCGCGCGCGGGCCTCGCGATGGCACTGCTCGCGCGTCCTCAGGCAGGTCCCACCACCGACCGGGGTGAAGGTCCCACCGATGCCGAAGCATTGAAGATAAAGGGCAATTTGGGGAAGGTGGCGCTCCCAAGGGGACTCGAACCCCTGTTTTCGCCGTGAGAGGGCGAAGAATGAGGGTTCTTGAGGCATCTTGAGACTGGCTGATACACTTTGATCCTCAGTGGCTTACGTCATATCGGCTCATTGTGGATCATTCGGTTTCATGGCATAGTTGTCAACGAATTCGAC
This sequence comes from Methylobacterium nodulans ORS 2060, assembly GCF_000022085.1. Classification (NCBI taxonomy): domain Bacteria; kingdom Pseudomonadati; phylum Pseudomonadota; class Alphaproteobacteria; order Hyphomicrobiales; family Methylobacteriaceae; genus Methylobacterium; species Methylobacterium nodulans. The sequence continues at coordinate 7,735,869 of NC_011894.1, read as the reverse complement.
AACGAAAAGTCCGCCGATGCCCCGCCGCGCCAGTTCCTTCAAAAGCCGAACCAGCCGAGCCAGCCTTCCGGCTACCGATGCGCCCGAGTGGGAGCTGATCGGTCCCGGCATCCGGCTTGGCTATCGCAGCGGACGTGGAACGAGAGGGCAGGGGGGAACGTGGCTTGCCGCGTCGCGCCTGCCTGATGGCAAGCGGGTTCAGGTCCGCCTTGGTCGCGCCGACGACGTCGCCCAGGCGGACGGCTCAACCGTCCTCACGCACGAACAAGCCAAGGAAGCCACCCGGGCCTGGGTCCGATCACTTCAGGCAGCGCCGGATGCGCAACCTACTTTGACCGTGGCCGACGCTTTGGAGCGCTACCTGGAGGCGCGCACGGCCGAAGGCATGAAGGCCGTCTATGACGCGCGCTCCCGCGCCCGGACGCATATCCTGCCGAAGCTCGGCGCCACGCGAGTGAGCGACCTCACCCTCGATAAGTTGCGACGCTGGCGCGACGCCATGGTGCACGCGCCGAAGCGAGTCCGAACCGGAAAGCTCGCCAAGCAGGTGAACACTCGGCCAGTCGATCTATCCGACCCGGAAGCGCTGCGCCGTCGCCGCGATACCGCGAATCGGACATTGACGCTCCTTAAGGCCGCGCTGAATTGGGCCTACCAGCATCAGCTCGCGGACAATGACCGGGCGTGGCGGCTGCTGAAGCCGTTTCGGGACACCGGATCGGCCCGGGTGCGCTTTCTTGACGCAGCCGAACAGCAGCGGCTCCTGAACACCTGCGACGGGGCGCTCCGAGATCTCGTGGCCACGGCACTCATGACCGGCGCGCGATTCGGCGAGCTGTCCCGCCTGATGGTGCGCGACTTCGACCGGGCGAATGGGACGGTGTTCATCGAGCGCAGCAAGAACGGCCGAGCCCGCCACGTCCCGCTCACGCCTGGCGGTGTGGCTCTGTTCGAGCGCTTATCGGCCGGTCGTGCGCCCAAGGCGCTGCTGCTGATTCGCGAGAATGGTGAGGGCTGGGGCCCGGCCACTTATCAGCGGAGCTTCAAGACGGCGCTGGATCGGGCGAAGCTGGAGAGCATCACACTCCACGAGCTGCGGCACTCCTACGCGAGCGCGATGGTCCGCAATGGCGCTCCGCTGATCGTCGTGGCCGAAGCGCTGGGCCACTCCGGCACCCGCATGGCCGAGAAGCACTACGCGCACCTCGCTCCGTCCTACGTGGCCGACACGATCAGGCGAACGGCGCCGGATCTGGCGCTGCCCGCGGGCAATGTTGCGACTCTAAGCGCATAACTGCTGCCCTATATGGGTCAGCGGCCAAACGTGCCGCGGGACTCCTGTGGGCTCAGGAATGCAACTGTGTCAGTTCCCCTGGCAGCTCAGCAAGCTCGGCCTTAAGCCTGTGTATGCCAACCCGACGCGAGCACCGCGGGTTCTACCCCATTGACTGGCCCCAGCTCTCGGCCGTGATCCGCTTCCGACGCGCGGGCGGGCGATGCGAGGGCTGCGGGCATCCGCACCTGCAGCGCGTCCTCCACCTTGGCGACGGCCGATGGTGGGATGCAAAAGCCGAAGCTTGGCGTGACGGGCAAGGCCGCCGGCTGCGCGGCCGGATGGTTCGGGAAGACCTACTCGGGCGGGTCCGCGTCACGCGCGCAGTGCTGGCGACAGCGCACCGGGACCACGACACGAGCAACAACGCGGCCAGCAACCTCGCCGCGTTCTGCCAGCGGTGTCACATGCTGCACGACCGGCCGGATCACCAGCGGCGCCACCGCCTTCGTGTGGCTGGCCGTGATGCCTGACAACCCGGAGAAGGCGTTGCAGGACGGCGCTGGCGCTGCTGCGCTTGCCACGATTATCGTTGGCGCATCGATTCGCCGTGGTAGGGAGACGCCCGATGATCGAGGATCGTGAGATCGAGTACTCGGCGCTGTCCGGGCCCGTGACGCAGGCGGGCGTCACCGTGATTGTGAAGATCTTCCGCTTCCTCGGCACGGACGACCCCTGGACCCTTGAGGTCGTGGATCATGAGGGAGGCTCGACGGTGTGGGATGAGACGTTCCCGACCGAAAGGAGCGCCTACGAAGCTTTCCGAAACGCCCTTGCAGAGGAAGGGATCGGCTCATTCTTAGAGCCGGCTGAGACACGGCACTGACGAGGGTTTTGCGTTGCCAAGCAACAAAAATCAGCATTTTGTGCCACGCTGTCATCTCTCCCAATTCTGCGTTGATGAGAATCGATCTGCTATTCATCTATTCAATATCATACGCGATAAAGTAATTTACAACGCTCCCGTGAAAGGGCAGTGTTCGAAAACTTACTTCTATGGTATAAATTTGAACGTGGAAAAAGCTCTGCAGACCATAGAAGGTATTTACAGTCGCTGTATTCGCGATGTCTTAGCAGGCAATTTCGACGAAAGCACTGCATTCGGACTGAAAACTTTCGCTGTTCTTCAGTTCTTTAGAACTGAAGCCGCGGCGCTGCGGTCATTATCATTCATGAAAGGGTTCGTTGATCTTATAGATCCAAGCGGCAAGGACGGCCTTCAAGCTCAAGTCTGGAATCAAGAACAAGCTCTTGCAAGTTCTTTGAAGATGATGCTGGATAGTGAAAAATTTTTCGAAGATCTGAAGCCGGTGATCATTCTTAACAGGTCAGATGCCGATTTTTTAACATCCGACGACCCGGCCGTGCTTGTAAATAGATACTATGCTCAGCGCATGAAGCAGGACAATTTCGGAATTGCATCGTCTGGACTAATGTTGTGCCTACCGCTGACATCGAAACACTATTTTCTGGCTTTTGACAGGTTAGTTTACACTATCGAAGGAACGTGCAATGGCTTCTTAGAGACGTATAATCCGCGAGATATTGATTCTTTGAATGAACTGCAAGCGATCAAAGCGGCGAGCAATGTTTATTTTGCCCGTAAAAGTCAAGAGTCATATGTTAGATCCATCGTCGCCAAGTCGACAACTCGACGTAAGGGTACATGGGTAGAGCACAGTACGTTCAAGCTTCAATCCGAATGCACCAAACAAGAGATATATGTAAGAACTTCCCCAGACGATTTCTCTGGATCAGGAACTGGCTTGATTTCTATATCACCAAAATACCCGATTCCAAGCAGTTGGTTCTCCAGCCTCAAGTTTCGCCATAAGCCGATCACTTTTAACAACGGCTCAGCCGTCGGTCATGTACGGCGTAAAGAGTGGCTTACAGCCAGCGGAAGAAGTGCGAGGAGGACCAGCCGACTCTAGTTTCGAAGTGGCGCAGGCGACCCAACGGAGTTCCGGAAGTCGGGACAGCAGCGCGGCGGCCAATCGGGGCCGGCGCCAGCTGCCGCTCTTGGGCACGTTCGCTGCCTTGAAGAGGCAGTCATAAGAATTCCGGCGGGCTCAAAGGCTAAATCACCGAAGCCCTCCCTGCGCATTGCGCATGCTCATCGCGTGCACGCGCGCGAACCGAGGAAAGAGCCCGCCACGGCAGGACCGGGCGGGCTACGGCGATGACCGAGTCTCATCGGATCAAGCGGCGCATCTCGCAGCATGGCACAACGCAGATGCCCCCGCCGCATCGCACACCGCAGCGGGACATGCCTCATCGGGATCTCCTCCCGAGACTTCGAGCCGCTCCGCAAGGGCGGCTTTTCCTTTTGCCTTCTGGATTGCCCCTCGCGCGCGTGACGCCGGCCCATTCGCATAAGCGCAAGTATGGAACGAGAAGAGCCCGCCACGGCAGGACCGGATGGGCTACGGCGATAACCGAGTCTCATCGGATCAAGTGGCGCAACCGCAGCATGGCACAATGCAGATGCCCCACTGTGATGGCATCGCGGCGGAGCATCTCCTTCTGGGATTTTATCACCCTACCTTCAGGCCGCTCCGCAAGGCGGCCTTTCCTTTTGCCTCACTGGATCGCCCCTCGCGCGAGGCCATGCCGGACGCGTAATGGCGTGTATGGAACGAGAAAAGCCCGCCACAGCAGGACCGGGCGGGCGAAAGTCTCGATGCGACGGTCTGAAAGGAGCACATCTCCTCGCCTGCCCGCATCACCCATTTAGGGGGAAGGCGGGGCATGGCCTCGCACGCACGACGACAGAGGCCCATTCGCATAAGGCGCGGTATGGGACGAGAAGAGCCCGCCGCGGTAGGACCGGGCGGGCTGAGGTGGACTTGTCCCAACTAGCGTCAGGCAACCACGCCTACCGGCGCAGCGCTCTAAACTTTGCTAGCCGAGCGCCGTCTGGACGTTCCGCGCCACATGGCGACGCCGGTGTTCCTTCCGCCACGCGCTCGGTGTCGTGCCGGTCCAGCGCCGGAAGGCGTGCGTGAAGGCGGCCGGCTCCGAGAACTCCAGCGTGGTCGAGATCTGCGCCATACTCATGTCGGTGTCGGCCAACAACTGCTTCGCAATGCTAAGCCGCGTCTCGTCGGCGACCTGTATGAAGCTCGTGCCTTCGGACTTCAGCCGGCGGCTCAGCGTGCGCCGATGGATCCCCATCATCTGCGCGACCTGCTGCGCAGTGAGCGGCTTCTCAGTCATTGTGGTGCGCAAGCGCTGGTGAAGCTCGTCTGTCATGTCAACGGGAATAAGGGCCTCGGGACAATGTTCCGGAGGTCTCATTCGCCGCCGATAATTGGGGTCTATCGCCGGGAACCCGCCACAAGCGCCTGATGGGTTCGGTGGAGACGGTGGACACAAAAGACCTGGAGCACGCAATGAAGCTTTGGCTGTTGACGCTCATTGATAACGATGCGCTTCGCGCTTCTGCCCCCGTGGTGACGGGCTTTGTCGTAAGGGCCGAGGATGAAACGGCGGCCCGCAAGCTGGCGGCTGTGTTTGCGGAGAGCGAGGGGAGAGCGGCGTGGCACGACCCCACCGTGACCAAATGCGAGGAGCTGACCGCGGATGGCCCCGCACAGGTCGTGCTACTAGACTTCAGGGCCGGCAGCTAGACTGTGCTAGACTTTGTGCGCTCGCTGCATCGCACACTCCTGGCGGCGGGCTGCGGGCGGGGCTTAAGGGGGCCTTCCGGGGGGAGGCGTCCCAGAGGGCTCGGCCCGCTCCTGCCGGGCAAAAAGAGGCCGGCTCGGGAGGCCCGGCCGGCGGCGAAGGATGTGTGCTGCGTTGCAGGTCAATCGCGCGACCCCGGGCCGTGTTCCCGGCTAGCCGTTGTCAGGCAGAGCCCGCGGTTCCCTTCCCGCGCAAAGAGACGCCGGCGCGGGTGGTAAGGCCCGGCCGGCACTCAAGGTATGCGCAAGGGTGCGATGGAAAGATCGCAACCCTGCAGGTCAATCGCCGCTCGTTGCCGGCAGTTCCCCCTCGCGCAACCCGTACGTTCACTGGGGGCCTCTACGCCTCCGGCACAAAGGCGCCGGCTCGGGTGGGAAAGCTCGGCCGGCGACAGTCGCTGTGAGGTATTGTACTCTGTGTCAATCACAGTTCCTCGGAACGGTTCCGGGGGCCTCAGCAGGTCCCCCGCTTCACCACCTTGAACCGCTCCCGGCCCTCGAGGCCGTTCAGCTCCTCGGTGCAGGCCCGGGCTTGCTGCTCGACCACGAAGGAGGCGGCCAGCTCCCAGTTCGCGTCCCGGTCCCGCACGTCCCACACGCTGCCGGCCTCGAAGAGGAGCACGTCGAACTCGGCGACGATGTCGAAGCTCTCGGTGCTGGCCATCCTGCAGCTTCTCGTGGTCGAAAGCCCTGCCCCAGCTCGCAGCCGTAGCAGGCGCGCATGACAGCTAAGGCTCATTTGAACTTTAGCAGCCAATACTCGTTAAGGCGGCGATGCTCGTTTAGATCGGTGGTGCGGTGAAGCTTAATGATCACAGCATTCGCGGCTTCGGAACTGCCGCTGCGATTGCTGGCATGCTCTTGCTCACATTATTTGAGGGCAATCAGACTGCTCACGCGGCTCTCCCTGAGCGCTGTGCAGAGCAAGCAAGGACGTCAGAGATCCGATGCGAGCCGGAGCGGATCACGACGCGGCTGACGGACAAGCCACGCAGAGAAACTGAGGAAACTGAGCCGCAGCGGCAGCGTCCGCCGCCGTCGCAGAACATTCCGAACCCGTTCTAAGCCATGCCTCGCTATATCTACGACGAGAACGGCCGGGAGATCCCGCCCCTGACAAGCCCGTGAGCGCCGCGCTTTGCCGCTCCGCTCAACCTGAGTGAGAGACGGCCGGCGCGGTCTGCGCCACGCAGAGGCCGTGGCGCTGCCCGCTCTCCTGTCAGGGCCAGTGATCCACTCACAGCGCCACCAGCGGGCCGGGTACGGGATACGGGTGCCCGGCCCGCTGCCATCCCCTTGCAAGCCCACGGCCCGACATCATCAACATGGCAGAGGATCAAACCATCCGCGGCCTGATGTGCCGGAAGCTCGTAACCGACGACCAGATCGACGCCGCAGTCCTCGCTTACCTCGCAGACCCATCACCGGGCGTCCGAAAGATCGCGAAGGGCATCAGCCTGGACATTCACGCTGCCGCCGAGGCCAACCGGCTGACCAAAAACGCTGTGGCGGATGAGGGGTTGAGTGAAGCGACGCGGCGCCTAGCGGTGCGGACGGCAATCCTGCTGGCGAGGCCGGCATGAACCTCTCGATGTCGGCCATCCCGCAGCTCCTCGCGAGGAAAAGCCTCGCCCCGGCTCATATCCGTAGCGGGCGCGCATGACAGCCGGTGCGCTACCAGGGCATCCCCGTCTGGGAGTTTGGGCGCTAGATCGCCTGGAGGCGGTGAGGACCGCGACCATGCTGGCGAGGCCGGCATGCACCCACGTGAACGAGCACTGCTGGTGATCCTTTCGCAGGCCGGCGAGTGGGTGCCGCTCGCAGAGCTTCGATCACGCGGTCTCGGCGACATCGCAGTGCTGGCGTCCAATGCGGTCGCGCAGGGCTGGGTGGAGTACCGCCTGGGGACCCTTGATCTGCGCATCACGGATCAAGGGCGCACAGCCTTGGATAGGGGCTACTGATATGCCGCGCCGCAACCCGCGCCGGGCCTACGACGAGAACGGCCGGGAGATCCCGCCGCCGCCCCGGTCGCCTGCGTCGTCAGCCTGAACCTGCGTCGCGGGCACATGGACGAGAGCCAGCGGGGGATGGCGGCGGGGCAGCGTCCTGATCGGGCTGCTGAAAGGCGTGGCGCAGGCCAGCGGCCACCATGGTCTGCTGAATGCGCGGCACGTAGGCGAGCGCATTACACCTCGTCCGGGGACGCTACCAGAACAACCCCGGTGGGGGGTGATCACCAGTGAGTGCAATAAGACAGACAGCAGTCGCACCGCCAACAATCGCCATTCCTAGCAGGACCACACTGCGGCAACCTATCGCGGCAGAGCCTGTGGGCAACCAGCGGTGCCGCTGTCCGCGCCGGGCAAAGTAAGCCTATCGGGACGTCTTGCCGCCGAGATAGCTGTTTCTTGGCCATTGCGCGCCCGCTAGGCGGCTTTCGGACCCCCGGGGCTACTTACCCAGTACCCAGCCGCCGGACCGGAAATGCCGCTGGCGCCTCTCTGCCATGCTCTTGTGAAGGGGGCGGGGCCTGAGGGCCCGCCCCTGCTTCCCTGAACGTCGTCAGGCCGAAACCGCTTCCCGCCGGCCCCATGTCTGCACGAGCTGCGTCATCAGCTCTGCGTCGCTGATCCGGCCCCCGCAGGCGAGATCGTCCAGCACCCGAACCGCCAGGATGTGATGGCGATCCTCCTCATCGGCCGACGCCCAGCGGGACGAGAGCTCGTCGGCGACGCGGTCGCGTAGCAGTCCGTAGCGCGTGCCCTCGTCCTCGACGAAGCAGCCAAGCGTGCTGGTTTCACAGCGTGGCTGGCATTCGATCGCGAGCAGGACATCCTTGAGGGTCGACAGGACGTCACACAGCTCCGCGAGCTGCTTCACATCGAACACAGAGAGATTAGGCTCAGACATAGCCATAAGCGTATCCTCGGTACGCGAGTGGTCAGGGGCGCCATCGCCCGGCATGGCAGATGGCGCCCCGCCTTAGAGTCTGCTGGGAAAGGGTGGCGCAGAGAAACGATGGGGTGATAGATGATGTCCGCCCGCCTCGAATGGATTAATGGCTCTTCCGTGGTCTGGACCGATGCAAATAGGTCGCGGTACGACCGCCGCGATCAGCGATATCCCAGTGATATGACGAATGACGAGTGGCTGGAATTGGAGCCGCTGCTTCCCGTTGCGAAGGGGGTGGGGCGGCCACGGATCTATGAACTTCACGAGATCATGAACGGCATCCGTTACGTGCAACGGTACGGGATCCCGTGGGACGCGATGCCGAAGGATCTGCCGCCTGCCAGCATCTGTTACGATGATTGGCGCGTGTTGACCGATAGTGGGCAGTTGGAGCGGATCAATCATCACCTCGTGATGAGGGATCGCGAGAAGTCTGGACGAGACGCCAGCCCGACTCTTGCGATCGTCGATGCGCAATCGGTGAAGTGTGATGCGCCACAAGGCGAGCGGGGGTACGATGCCGGCAAGAACGTGATGGGCCGCAAGCGTCATCTGGCGGTCGACAGCGGCGGGCGCTTGCTTGCTGTGATGGTCACTCCTGCTGACGTTCAGGATCAGGATGGCGGTGTCCCGCTGGTGAAGCGGATGTTTCGTTTGTATCCTTGGATCAAAACCGTGGTGGTAGACGGTGGCTACAAGAGCCGTTTCATTGAAGCGGTTCAAGCTGGTCTGAATCGCTTCGTGGAAGTGGTCCTTCGACCGCAATTCGCGAAGGGCTTTGTGCTTCTGCCGAAACGGTGGCGGATTGAGCAAAGCATCGGTGCCCTCACGATGTCGCGCCGCCTTAAGCTGGACTACGATACGCTGCTTCACATCTCGGCAGCCGCCATGTTTTTCGCCTCAATAACGAGGCTTCTTGCATCAATCACTACGGAATGGCCCTTTCCCAACGGACTCTTAGATCCAAATGTATGATTCCATACAAGCAAGTCATATGGCCTAAGCCGAAAGTATATTTTCCGACCGTCGGTCGGAAAATCTGGCGCTGGATGCCGGAAATCCGACGGAAAAATTGTGAATCTCCGGCGGAGATGTCGGATTTTCTATTGGGTGCGGTGTGTGTCAACACACTGTCAGCCTGCCTGATGCCGGAAATCCGACAGCGCAGAGGTTATCCGGATGCGAGGGCGTAGGAGCGATAGTCACCTGAAGGCCGCACTTGGCGGTGCTAGGTGGCTTCCCAGTGACGCTCTATGGCTTCCGTCCTGAAGCCAGGGCGCAAATCGCGCCTTTTCCTGTCTTTGATTAAGGCATCAAGTTGACAGCCTGAAAGACAGGCTTCAACTTGGTAGCCTTTTCTAACTTAGGAAGTTTCCATGAGTGAAGAGGCCGCCTCCAGGCACATCGAGCTGGTCAGCGATATCGTCTCGGCCTACGTCTCGAACAACAACGTCCCACCCGCCGAGCTGCCGGCACTGATCCAAGGCGTCTACCAGAGCCTGGGGAGCCTCGGAAAACCTGCTGAGCCGGAGCCGGTGAAGCTCACGCCGCCCGTGCCGATCAAGAAGTCCGTCACGCCCGACCACATCATCAGCCTGGAGGACGGCAAACCTTACAAGTCGCTCAAGCGGCATCTCTCAGGGCGCGGTCTCACGCCCGAGCAGTACCGCGAGAAGTGGGGCCTGCCGCGTGATTACCCCATGGTGGCACCGAACTACGCGGCCCAGCGCTCCGAACTCGCCAAGAGCCTGGGTCTCGGGCAATCGCGCCGGAAGGCCGCTGCGGAGAAGCGCGCTGCTGCCGACGCGAAGGTGAGCGCGCCCGTCGAGCCGAAGAAGGGACGCGGGCGTCCTCGCAAGGCTGCCGCCTCAAAGTAGCCGCCGGAGGCAAGGCTTCGTCAAGGTTCCTTGCCCGGACGTTCACCGCGCTTCTTAGCTGACGGTTCAAGATTGCCCTGCATTCTGCCTTCATGACTTCGGGGCTGGGAGGCAGAACCCGAGGCGGCCGGGCAACGACCCGGATCAACAGAGACCGACGTGGAGATGGCCTCGTCCGCCCGGCAGAAGCCGGCGGCGGGGCCTTCTTTGTCTATCGTTCATCTCATGCTGTATAGGCTTCAGGTGCTCATCGAGGCCCGCAGCCATGCGCCTGATCACGTTGACCCTTCCCGTCGTCGCTCTCCTCGCCGGCCCGGCCCTGGCCCAAACGACAGCTCCCGGCGGGCGCACATCGCCTACCCCGAACCCCTTTGCCCCAGGCTCGGCCGCGAAGCCGGCTCCTGCCGCTCCCGGGAAGCCTGCACTGGCTCCGGCGCAGAAGCCGGCCGCAGTGGCGCCTTCCGGAGCGGTGTTCCCCACCGCGATCTCGCCCAAGTACGCGAACGAGCCCGCCGGCAAGGCCCGGCAGAAGACCTGCCTGGATCAGTACAACGCCAATAAGGCCGCGGGCGGCTCGGGCAACGGTGGGATGCCCTGGATCGTCAAGGGCGGCGGCTACTACTCGGAGTGCAACAAGCGCCTGAAGGGCTGACGCGCACCATCAATTGCAGCCGATGCAGATCCCCTTCGAAATCTCGTCGTTCCGGCGCTGCTGCGGTGTGCGGCGCTCGATGGTGCCCGTCGTGGCGGGGCTCGCGTCCCGGCTCGGCGGCATCGTCCGGCCCACCGCTGACGTATTGGGGGCGCGCTGGGTTGAGAGCGGGCCACCCCGTGCCGGTCTGATCGGGTTGGTCCTGAGCCTGGGCCGCGGTGGCGGCAAGCATCACGGTGACCACCACGGCAGCCGCCTGAGAGAGTCGCATCGTGATCTCCATTCTCCCGGGCCAACGCAGGACCACAGGAGGAGTTCGGCGCGATCGGCGGCGGCGAACAGCGCTCCGGGGGAGACATCGGGGCTGTCACTCACATGCCGTCCCGTCGCTCGCCGCGCGCCACCTCCATCATCCGATCGTCCGGCAGGGGACGCTGCAGCTGAAGCGCTTCATCGGCCGGCGCCTCGAGCCAAGTGCGCCACTCCTCCTCGCTCGTGAGCAGCACCGGCATGGCCTTCGGGTGCACCGGCCCAACCACTCCGTTCGCCTCGGTCGTGAGGAAGGCATACAGCCGATGCTCCTCCTCGATCGGGTCGTTCCGCTTGGGTCCGCGCAAGCCCGTCCAGGGCCGCCAGATCCCCGCAAACGCGAACAGCGGCCGCTCCTGCGAGAGCGCGAACCAGACCGGCGTCTTGCGCGGCTTGGTGTCGGCGTACTCGCTGAAGGAGGAGACCGGCACGAGGCAGCGGAACTCCGGCTTGAGCCACGGGCGCCAGTAGGGCGAGGCCACGTTGCGGATGTTGGTCACCGGCTGGGTGCCGACCTTCGGGGGCGGCGGGAAGGAGGTTTCGCGCGCGCGAGCTCGCAGCTCGGGCCCGGAAGTGACCCGCTCGCCCACCGTCCCCGCCGAGGGCGAAACGGCCTCCGTCCGCTGCACCGCGCCCGGCTGCCGCCACGGCGCGATCATCGCGACGAACCGGTTCCCGCTCGGCACACCGCTCCCGGCGATGCCGCGCCGCGTCGTCTGCTCGGTCTGCGATGCCCGCAAGCCCGACGCGATGATGGACATCCTGGCCCACTACGCCCGCATCCACGCCAACACTGGGCTCATGTCGCCGCTGACGGCGAGCTACCGCGTGGTCGGGCGGGATGTGCCGTGGCCGGACTGGAGGCCGTGAGAACCCCGAGCGCCCGCGGTGGTCTGCGATGCGCCCGGGACCATCAGCTCCCGGCGGCGGTGTGCGGCGCCGATCAAAGATCAGGAGGCCCAATCCTTCGATCAAGACGCCAGGAGGGCTCAATCCGTGAAGCGGATCAACTTTTCTTTGCAGATGTCGAAGGTGTCTGCCTCGCTTTTGCCGCCGTCTTCGAAGGTCGCCACTACAGAAACCGTACAGCCCTTCAGCTTCGGCAGTCTCACGGTCGCCCGTCCTTTGGATGCAAGCGGCTTTGAAAGCGTGGCGGTCTTATTCTCAGCCGAGATGACGACACTTGTCGCCGTGTTTGCGCTGGCGTTGATAACCGTTACCGCTTGAGGCGGGCCCTTCCGCTTGGGATCGGGCTTCCGCTTCGGCTTCGGGGTTGCGGTCTCCGGTGTGGCTGCGGCACCTCCTGGCGCGGAACCGGGCACCGCTGGTGCCTGCGCGGCAACGGCTGAAACAGCGGTAGCAAGGGCGACACAGGCAAGCCCGGCGGTAAGGTAATAGCGCATCGTGACATCCTCAACCGTGATGGCGTGCCGTGGCCCGACGGGTGGACGGGGCTAGACGGCCGTCAAGCTTCGGCCCTAAGGACGGCCTCAACGGCTCCGCGGCCGCTGATGGCCCTCCTGGTCGGTTTGCATGCGGGAGAAGGCGGCGCGCTACACGCATCGGGTGCTCGACGGCTACGACGCCATCATCAAAGCCTGCTGTGACGCTTGGAAGGCGCTGATGCCCGAACGCCTGCGCTCCCTTACCAATCAGCCCTGGATCCAGAAAGTCATTTTATAGGCACGGCGGTACGAGTCTTCGCTAAGCTTTGACAGGTCGCGGCCTGCGGGAATTCCTAAGATCGATGGAGAACGGCAACTCGTTCGGTGGGCTTGTCGGCCAAGAGCTGGGAGACTCGGTCCGAGGTTCATTCAAAGTAAGGTCGAGACCTCCCCGCTTGTTCAGGTCCTTGACAGCTGAGACAAGAATACTTGCGATCGGGGTCATCAGCTCGCCTTCTGCCCAGAACAGGCCAACGTCTTGGCTCACCACAGGCTCCACAACCTGCAGCGCTTTCGTGCCCCGGTGCAGGCCAGGCATTCGTGTGAAGTGTTCAGGTATAATTGTACAAAGGCCGCCGAACTGAACCTGAAACATCAGGTGCATAATCGACTCAGACTCGACTTGCGGCCGTGGATGGCGGCCTACCTTGTCGAAGATCGTATCGACGAAACGGCGCTCATGGATTGCTGGACGGAGCATCGCGAGAGGCAGGTCTGCAACTTCACGCCAGGTGATGCTTGCACGATTCCGAAATTCCTCCGTGTCTGGAACAAGCACGCAGAGCTTTTCAGTATAGATCTTCAGTGAGTTGCGGCGCCCGAGCTCGGCCGTATCGAGATACGTGAGCGCGGCATCGAGGGAGAAGTTGTTGAGCCCTGTCTTCATCGCATCGTTGCCGAGGAATCGGACATCCATGACGACATTCGGGTGCTGCTTACGCACGAGTTGAAGCAGGACCGGAAGGACCGGCGACATCGACGGCATGGCACCCATCCGCAAGCGCCCCGACAGGTTTCCGCGCATCTCGGCGATCTCATCGCGCATCGCTTCGCAGTGGCCGACGACGTTGCGGGCCCATTTGACGACCCTCTCGCCCTCGGGCGTAAGCCCATGAAATCGCTGGCCGCGCCCACGCAGGAAGATCGGCACGCCGATCTCGAGTTCAAGCTGCTTTATGCCCACCGATAGACTCGGCTGCGTAACGTTGCAGCGCTCGGCCGCCCTTCCGAAATGCTCCTCGTCCACTACGGCGAGAAGGTACTTGAACTGACGCAAGAACATCGGCGTTCCACCCTTAACCGTAAGCTCGTGAGTTCGCTCTCACTTTCGCTCGTGGCGGTCGAGGTTATCTCATAGATACGATTTCTCAAAATCGAAAATGCGCGATTATTGCCTATCAGCTCCACCGGATCGGTACTCCCGCATCCGGGCATGGCCACGAGGTTTGAAACGAGGGTGATCAAGGGCCGAGCGGATCCCTCGCACCTTCACGCCGAGCTACCTGCGGCTGGCGGCGTAGCCAGGTAGTCGAGCAGGATCACGCCGGGAACCAGCGTGAAGTCGGCGCGCCAATAGAAGCCGTCCAGCATCTCCAGCACCGGGAGCCGATAAACCGGGGCCTGCACGTTGGGCCGGAGCTCGACCGTGCAGGGGCCTTCCCAGCTTTCGTGGATCGTGAGGTCGGCAAAGCGCCGCGCCGTGATCTGTCGGATGGCGGGCCGCCCGTCGATATGGTCGATGACCTTCAGGTTGAGATTGAGCCCGAAATCCATATAGCGCTTGAGCGACTCGGGACCGCACCGCCGTTGCTTGTACGCCATTGTGCCGGTCACAACGTCGATGCCGTTCCGGCGCACGCGGCCGACCCAAGCATCAGTCTTGGGCCGCAGCTGAACCTTGGCGTCCTTCTTGGGCTGCCCATGGACCTCGCGGCCCTGCGACACGCCTGACGACGAGGACAAGAATAGCCACGGCGAATACGCCCCCTCCGCCCCGCCGGGAAGGCGCGCCCCCACCATGATATTCGCCTCGGTGTAGGGCCCAAGCCAATCAGTGTCGTTCAGCTTGTAGATGTGGATCAGGACGACGTCCCCAGTCGGCTCCAGCGGCTCGGGCAAAAGACGGGCGATCGCGTCCGGTGAGGTCCGGTACGCGAGCGTCAGGATCTCTGCGTTCCGGTACGAGAACGGAAAGGAAGGGACATGGGGCGAATCGGCCGGAGTGGAGAAACCAGACCGTATGATCTCTGCGCGGTTCGGGCCCGTTCCGCCCCAGCCACCGCCTTCTCCCGACGTCGCGGTCATGACTTCTTCACCAGCGGGCACTCGCTCTGCTCGAGCGGGCGTGTCGTCTCGGGAGCCGGGATCGTGCCGAGCACGTCGTAGAGGTCGTAGGGATAGCGGGCGTCCTTCGGGTCTCTGACCTGGATCAGATAGTAGTCGCGGGCGACGAGGCCGTCCGGTCGCACCCTGGCGTTCTTGGTGTAGAAGTCGTTCACGGGCATCTCGCGCATCTTGGCCATCACTGCGGTGGCTTCCTTCGTTCCGGCGGCCTGCACGGCGTTCAGGTAGTGCAGGACCGCCCCGTAGGTCCCGGCATGGACCATGCTCGGCAGTTTGCCTCCCTTCGCCTGGAAGCGCTTCGTCCAGGCGCGCATCTCGTCGTTCAGGTCCCAGTAGAACGGCTCCACGCCGATCAGCGCCCGCTCACTGGCGAAGGCGTGGAACTGGTCGCGGGCGCGCTGGGCGTCCTGCTCATCGGTGGAGGCACGGAGGTAGGCGCAGACGAACACCGGGCGCACCATCGGTTCGCTATGGATGGTGCACTGATCTCCGGTTCGCTTTGAATGGTCAAGCCAGCCTTGTTGAACCAGCTCCGAGGTGGTTCTCCAGAGGCATTACCCATCCTGAACTGACGCGGACGCATGGCTCGGCAATTATCGCGTGTGAACGCACCCGCCAGCTCCGGCTGACACTCAGGACGGATGACCGACGATCCGCTCCACGACCGCGCCGGGGCCTGTCGCAAACCTTGGATCGTGCGCCGCGCCGTTGCGATCGACTGGAAGCCGCCGACCCGCGGCATCGGCCCAGCCGCCCACCTGATCGAGGAACACCATCAGGCGGGTCTGCTCGACGTCATGCGATTTCCTGGGCTGCGTGAGGTGTGTCGGGCTCAGGAACGCCGAAGGGCCGTGTTTCGATGCGCAGCAGGTAGCCAATGTCAGATCCGTCCCAAGACCGCGGGGATGATGCCGATCACCAGGATTAGGCCGACAACCCCGCCAGGGGCTAGACAGCGTCCACGACGCGCAAACCCGGGAGACGACGATTTCGGACGACGGTTGGACAACCGGCTTAGGCCTCCTGGCCGTCATCGCCCTGGTGCTCGCCAACGGCTTCTTCGTGGCAGCCGAGTTCGCCCTCGTTGCGGTCCGCAGGAGCCGGGTCGCCGAACTCGTCAACGAGGGGCGGACGAACGCGCGGGCCCTACTTCGGGCGATCGACCATCTCGATGCCTATCTCGCCGCGACCCAGCTCGGCATTACCATTTCGTCCCTGGCGCTCGGCTGGATCGGCGAGCCGCCGCTCGCGCACCTGATCGAGCCCACCCTCGCCTGGCTGCCGGGCATCCTCTCCACCGCGGCGGCACACACGATCGCAGTGGTGGTTGCCTTCTTCATCATCACAGCCCTTCATATCGTGCTGGGCGAACTCGCCCCGAAGAGCCTCGCCCTTCAGCGCAGCGAGCGCACGGCCCTTGCGGTGATTCGGCCGCTCAGGCTGTTCCTGGTTGTCTTCCGGCCCGCCATCCTGTTCCTGAATGGGCTCGGCAACAGCGTGCTGCGCCTGTTTGGCCTGCGGTCGGGCCACGGCGAGGGGGCCCGGCACTCAACGGCCGAGTTGAACCTCCTGGTCGAGGCGAGCCGCGAGGCAGGGCTTATCCGAGCCGCGCAGCAGGAGGCAGTGGAGCGGATTTTCGGCTTAAGCGAGCGCCGTATTCGAGAGATCATGACGCCTCGGCCTGAGATCGAGTGGATCGATCTCGAGGATGATCAAGAGCGGATCCTGAGGGCGGTACGGGCCTGCAACCACGCCCAGATCGTGGTCAGCGGGGGCACTGTCGATGACGTTGTCGGCGTCGTACGCAAGCAGGACCTGCTCGACCAGCTCCTCGACGGCAATCCCCTCGACGTCGCCGCCGCCGCGCGGCCACCGATCGTGGTGCACGAGGCGATGTCGGTGCTGGCCGTGCTGGAGACCTTCCAGCGCAAGCCGGTTCAGATGGCCATCGTGGTCGACGAGTATGGCAGTCTGGAGGGCATCGTCACGCTGACGGACCTCCTGGAGGCTATCGCCGGCGATATCCCGGAACTCGGGGAAGAGCCTACCGTGGTCGAGCGGGAAGATGGCTCGTTGCTCATGGACGGCATGATGCCGACCAAGGAGGCGTTCGAGCGCCTCGGCATCACGGAGGAGCCGGAGGCGGCCGACTTCAACACGCTGGCCGGCTTCATCATCTTCCAGCTCGGCCGCATCCCGGCAGTGGGAGACAGCGTCGTGGCGGACGGCTGGCGGCTGGAAGTCGTCGACATGGACGGCCAGCGTGTCGACAAGGTGCTGGCGACACGGATGGAGTAACGTGATCGTAGTCGAGCCGTAGGCTCCATACCAATGCCGGCGGTTGGTGTGCGGCGTCGGCCTCACCGGCACTCACCTGCGCCTGCGTCCTGTCACGCTCGGCCTTGAGTTCCCGCTCGGCCACGAGCCAGAACTGCATCTCGAAGCCCTCGGGCCGGTGGTTGCGCTCCCACTCCTTGGCCATGAGATTTGACAAAATGCGTCAGAATTTAATTGGATCAAAGTCGGTGGTTAGGGGTTGAAGGGACGCGTCGCAGCACAATCTTGGTGCGGTGCGGCAATCCCGCGGACTTGCCGGGACGCAGAAGCTAAGTACACCCACAAATCCACTGAGCTTTGGCGCATGTCCAAGAAACTCCTGGAGGCAAGCCTTAATGGCGTTAGATCAGAATAATTCTCAGGACAAGCAGAACGGCCAGACTGCTCGGAACACCGAGGCGGCCACCATCAACGGAACTGCTGAGCAGGGTAGGCAGTTTGCCGATGCAGCTCGCGAGGGCCTCACCACGATCACCAATGTGCGTGAGCAGGCGACGGAGAACACCAAGCAGTTCGTGCAGAAGAGCGTCGAGACCGCTTCACAGCAAGCCCGCGAGGCCGCAGATCGGTTCACGAAGACGCTGGGCTTCTCCGGTGAAGACAGCGTGCGCTTGGCGCGCCAATCCAAGCAGAACCTCGAAGCGATCAGCCGCTGCGGCCTGGTGCTGACCCAGGCGTTCCAGGACGTGTCGCGCGGCTGGTTCGGTCTGGCCCAGAAGCAATTCCAGCATAATCTCGATGGCCTGAACCGGCTGACCCGTGCCAAGTCGCTCCAGGAGTTCACCGCGATTCAGAGCGAGCTGGTCCGTGAAGGGCTGCAGCAGATGGTTCAGGACAGCAAGGCGGTCACAGAGATCTCAGTTCGGGCCGTTGAGGAGGCCGGCAAGACCTTCTCCGGCGTGGCGCAGCAGAGCTCCACGCTCGTTCGCTGAGGCGCGCAGCACCGCAGCACGGCACTTTGAGGCATGGCAACAAACCAGAGGGGCGGGCGCATCGGCCGCCCTTCATGTGGTGACCGGGGACCAATGATGATTCCTGCCATCAGCCTCTCATAGACCTCAAATCGACACCGGTCGGCGCAGGACCATCACCCTCTTAGGTTTGCGTTGGCGCCCCTCCAAGTTGCATGAGGCAACCATGACCACCATCAGGCAATTGATTCAGACCAGCCCAACGAAAGCGAACGAGCTTTTGACGGCACTCGCTGGCACCTCGAACAACGCGGTGAAGACGCGCGAGCGCCTCTTGGAAGACCTCAAGTCCGAGCTGGAGCTCCTGGCCAAATTGGAAGAGGAGCACCTGTTCCCGGTCCTCCGAAAGCACAAGGAAACCAAAGATCTCGTCACCGCTGCGCTCGATGACAACAACCAAACCCGCAAGCTGCTGGCTGAGCTTGAGCAGATGCCGAAGAGCAGTGAGGAGTTTGCCCCGAAGCTTGCCGAGCTGCGGAAGGTCTTCCAGCAGAGTGTGCGTGATGAGCGCAAGGATCTGCTCCCGGCAGTGCTGAAGGCGGTGAGTGACGAAGAGGCACAGGCCATCGTCGCGAAGATCGAGGACGGGAAGGCCGAAGTCGAAGAAGCACAGCGCGCAGAGGCTGAGCAGCGGCGGGCCGAGCAAAGGCACGAGCGTGAGCAGGCCGAAAAGCTCCTCGCCGAGCAGAACGAAGCCGAAGAGCGCGAGCGGAAGACCCGCGAGGCCGCCCGGAGAACGGCGGACGAGGTGGTACGAACAACTGAAGTCGCCGCTGAGAGCACCCGCAAGGTGGCCCAGAGCGCTGCGGAGACGGTTCAGCGTGCCGCAACCGCACCGCTGAGCACAGGCTCGCTCTTCTTCGATGTGATGTTTGGGATGTGGGGCGTGCCGTCGGGTCGGTCCGTGGCGCGGCCCGGCAATGCCGCGGCATCCAGGATCCAGCAGTCCAGCCACGACGAGGAGGTGATCCCGCTCGCGGAAGAGACGCTGATCGTGGGCAAGCACACGGTCAACAGTGGCACGACCACAGTTCGCCGCTATGTCGTCGAGGTCCCGACCGAGCAGCAGGTGACCCTCTACGACGAGAAGGTCGTGGTTGAGCGGCGCAAGCCCGTCACCGATGCGGCAACCGGAGAAGCGCTGACCGAGTTCACCGTCGAGATGGTTGAGACCTCTGAGGTGCCGCTCGTGGCCAAGGGGGTCAAGGTGCGAGAAGAGGTGGTGGTCCGCCGGGAGCGCACGAAGCGTGTGGAGACGGTACGGGATACGATCCGGCGCGACGAGGTCGAGATCTCGAACGTGAACGAGCGCTCGGGCACCAGGCGGGCTGCACTCGCTTACAGCCGCAGATAGGCTGCTGATTTTGATGTGAGCAGATCGCGGTCAATTTGTTGACCGCGATCTCTATCTATTCTTCTCGCATCGGAAAGTTTGTGCGCGAAGCAAAGCTGTTTCCGCTATAGCGTGGTCGTGTGCCGTTAGTGTAGTCAAGTTAGGAAAAGATCTCGACTCCGGAGACGATCGCTGCGCCAAGCACCCAATGTCGTGGCCGTATCCACCTTTCGCCAGCAGGTATCGGATGTTCGCCGTGACCGCCCTCTCCGCTGAGCAATCGCCGAAAATGGGCCGAGACTAAGCAGGTCGGAACCGCGTCGTGGCCCCCGCATCGATTGTCATGCGGGCGCGCCCAGGGTTCACGCATGAGAGCTGACAGGACCGCCACGAGGGTACCAGCGACAGTGTAGGCTGGCACGCCACGAGAACCGGCGCACCAGACCGAGGACTTTGCCGAGTAATTCACGACGCTGGGCGGCCAGTATGTCAAGCGAAGGCCAAACTGCTCAGCTGACAGCAGGCCTCATGCGTGAACCCTGATGAACACCCGCCGGAAGGTGTCGTGTGAGGGGATGCCGTTCGGCAGAGCCAGAAAGGTCGCCAGCCATGCCTGCTTGCTCCGCCCATAGAGCGCGATGTCCTCCTAACTCTCGGCGCAAGCGATCACCGCCCAGATCGCGATCACGAGGATGTCAATGAGATGGTGATCGCACCGGCTCGTCTCGCGGGGATCCTCCAGCCCGGTAAAGCACGCTGCCAAACCCTGGATCATGCTGCTCGTCCCCGGTTGCACCGAACCGAGAACGGCCAGCACATTCCTCAATCAACAGCCAGGCCCAACGTGATGCGTGAACCCTGATGCGGGGGGTGATCCGCGATCCCGCCTACGCGGGCGCCTACGACGCCTACGCCTACAGCCAGGATCAAGCCGAGGCGCTGCGGACCAAGCTGATCGAGAGCGGCATCACCAAGGACGTCACCATCGTCCCCGCCGTCGAAGCGGGTCTGCTTGACATCGTGCGTCCGACAACCGCGACTCCGGGGCACGAGCGCCCCGTCGACACGCGCACGCTGGAGGAGCGCCGCGAGGACAAGAGGGTGGAGAACCGCGTGCGGCAGGAGAAAAAGCGCGCGGCAGATCGTGAGGAGAAGGCGCGGAACGGCACCCTGCGGGGTCGGGGTCGGCCGCGCAAGCAACCGGCTTCTTCACCTATGGTGTAGGCGAGTTCACGTCTCGCCGCGCCCCGCAAGGATGTCGTTCGCGAGGGCGATCAACTCTTCGTACAGGTCGATCCCGGCCTCCACCATCAACGCGTCGATGTCGCGCTCGGTCTTCAGCGCCTTCAGTTGGCGCTTGCCCCTCCGCGCCGCGCCGCGAACATACTCCGGATCGGTTGAAAGCTGCTTTTCTAATCTGAGGTAGTGGTCGAGGTGCTCGGCGAGGAGAGGTCCGAGATCAGCCGTCAAGGGTCAGTCCTTGCCGTTCAGGATGTAGTCGCTGTCCGTCCGGAGGTCGGTGTCGGCGGTCATGACCTCGTCAATCCGCGCTTCCATCTCGACCTCGGGCACACCCCGGGCGACGAGGCGCCGCCGAATAGCCAGACGGAGCCGCTCGATCGCCTCGGGCGGGAACTCCGCCGTCGACCTGCGGCCTGCCACGGTTTGCTTGTCCCTGTCCGTCCTCGGTCGTGTCAGCATGGTCGGTGTTCCATCTCCTACATGTACGCCGAGCGATGGGACGTACCAAGGGCGACAGCCAGTCCCGGGCGTGTAGGTGTCGATCCTGGGATCCGCCTGCCGCCCGTGACGTGCCGGGTTCGCGAACACCGTCTCCGCTTTCGGCGTCATCCCCGCCGACAGCCGCCTCCTGATGCTTGGCCGATAGGAGGGCGTGACTGGTGCCTCGTCGAACGACGCGGGGCTTGCCGAGATGTTCGGCGAACGGCGAAGCACCAGTCACGACGCCAGCGGGATGTCCTGGGTGGACCGCTGCACCTTCACCTCGAACTCCCTCTGCGTGCCTGACGGACGGCCACGCCCGCCCTGGAGCCGATCTCGGGACGCGTAAGTCGCTCCACGAGACGCTATTGGAGGCAAGGACCCAGGAAGATGTTCGCGCAGCCCTTCAGAGCAGCGTGACGTGCGTCGTCACGGCCGATCAGCATGCCGCCCTGGAGAAGGGGAACGGCTGGGAGCGTTACGCTGGGATCACCATCGTGCCCGGGCCCAAAGCACCGCCGGGCCTGAAGCTCCCATTCTAACCGGCCGAATATGGGCTAAATTCGTCGCGGAGCGAACGAGGTAGTGACCGAGATGGCGAACCAAGAGCCCGACCCCGAGATCCTGACGGTGCTCGTCGAGGTGCTGAAGGACTACCAGACCCGGTTCGGCGACATGGGGCCAGAGATCGTTCGCACGCTGATCACGGACCTCAAGGTCGCCAGGGACGAGAAGCCCGATGGGTGGCTGTCGCCGGAGGAGACGAAGGCGATCCTGGAGCAGAGCTTCCGGTCGATGACAGGCCCCTGAGCGCCAGGACGAATATTGCGATATTGCGCGACGTACATCAGCGGAGGAGCAGAAAGGCAGGCCGAGCGTTGCGAGCCGGAGCACAGCCGCCCCGCCCGCCAATGGTGCCTCGCGAGGGTTCATTGCGAGATACGCTGGGCGCCCTCACAGGGATACTGCGAGTTCACGAGCGGCGCCGTGCCGCTATCGTCGTTACAAGCTCATCCCTTAGCTACGGCGCAAGGCCGGAAGATGCCCTACGAGAGCCTGCTTCGTGCCTTACAAACAATTTAGTCTTAAGAAGTATTTATTAGTATTCAGAAGGGATTGTCGGACGGACTCTGGGGATCTTGTGTTCTTCCGCACATAAGGCAGGAGGAATTATCCTCATTTTTCTCCTGCCTCGCACAGAGGCAAAAGGAGCAAGGGTTACCCCTGACGAGTCCCGGAAGCAGTAGGGCCTGCCGCCCGACTACCCGATGGTGGCCGCCAACTACGCCGCCCAGCGCTCCGAGTTGGCCAAGAGCATCGGCCTCGGACAGGGACGTCGGAAGGCTGCCGCCGCGAGGACTGCGGCCCCTGATCCGGTGATCACGGCTCCCGTCGAGGAGACGAAGTCGGGTCGCGGCGGACGCCCGCGCAAGGCGAAGAGCACCGCCGAGTAGCCCGCGCCTCGTAATGAGGCTGAACAAGCCCAGGGCGTCGGCCTCATGAGATCCTCGCTCGGGCGATCAGGCGGAAGTCGTACAACGAATTCCGTTGGAGCCGCGGACGGCGCCTCAGAGTGTGACGGTGTCGGATTTCTCGGAGAACAACACAGAAGTGGATCGTGCACTCAGGGCAATAGTCTTTGTGTTTGGCCGTCAGCGCAGCGCCGCGAGGCCGCGCATCTCGTCGGCAACGCCGCGAAAGTAGGACTGGACGCGCTCGCACAGCGCCGCGTCGACGGCTTCCACCTCAAGGGTTACGGCACGTCCTGACATGAGCAGGTCGCGCAGGTGCCACTCGGCCGCGTCGACGATCTCGCTCTCGTCCCCGATGAAGGTCTTCCGGATGGGCTGCAACGTGATGGTGATGATGAGCCGCTCCGTCATGTCGCCTCTCCTGCCTGTCGCGTGTGCCGAGAGAAGGTCATGCCGAGAAACTATGGTCGGAAGTAGGTTGGGGCGGCACGATCGCCTCCCTCCGGGCGCGCCGTCCTCACGGTCAACCCGACCTGCATCGGTTGAGCGTGCGGAGCCCAATCTCGGTGAGGGCCTAACAAGGTAGACTGCCTACCCGGAGGCCCTGGCTGAGCCTCCGGGAGAAGTTCCTACCAGCAGACGCGAGGCAGGCGCCGCTTCCAGCGTTCGCCCGCCTTCAGCGTCGGTTCCACTTTGTTGCGCGCCTTCACAGCGCGCTGCTCAGGAACTGGCACTACGGCTTGTACCGCAACCAGTGCTGCTGCCCGGGCACTGACCTTCGTCGCAGGAACCGGTGCGCGAGGGGGCGCCGAACTCATCGGCGTCTCGACCGCCTCTAGCTTCGGCTTGGCCTTCTTGCGCTCCGGCACGCGACGCACCCGGGGAAGACGCGGTTCACGCGCAGGGGTGGGCTCGGGCTCGACGACGACCGGCTCGGCAACCAGGAGGCTGGGCAGGATGCGGCGCGCCTCAACCTTCTCGACCGGCTTCTCAGCGGGCGCGGGGTCGGCGATCGTTGCGGGGGCCTCGGCTAGTCGAGCCAGTCCCCGGCTCAGATCCGTGCCTGCCCAGAGAACCGAAGGCGGTGGTGAAGACGAGTTCGTGGCCTCGTGAAGGTTCGAACCGGGTCGGCCACGTGACTTGACCTCGACGGTGAACGACCGCCGCACGCGATTGCGTGTCATTTGTTGTCCTGGAAAGTTGAATAGCTAGGTCAGCCAGCACTGATTTGCGACTGGGTAGAAGGTAGGTGTGGCTGACTGGCCTGTCCAGGTCTGCTCGATGATTTTCGATGCGGTGTTCCGGACGCGAGTGCCACGACGCACCTCAGTTCGCGGGATAGGGCCCGCGAAACAGGTCACCGAGCGCCTTGCGGCGAAACAGGGTGAGCCAACGCCGCCGCTGGTGCTCGTCCCGATCGTGCAGCATGTGACAGCGTTGGCAGAACGCCGCGAGGCTGGCATCCGTATTGTTGCTCGTGTCGTGATCCCGGTGCGCGGTCGCCAGCACGACCCGCGTTGTGCGCACATGGCCGAGGAGATCCTCTACCTTCGGCCGCCTGCGAAGGCGCCGTCCCTGATCATCACGCCAGGAGCCGCTCTCGGCGTCCCACCAGTGCCCGTCGCCAAGGTGACAGACCCCCGCTGAAGGTGCGGGCGACCCCACGCCTCGCAGCGGCCTCACGCCCGCCGGAAGCGGATGACGTTAGAGAGTTGTGGCCAGTCGATGGGATAGAAGAAGCGGTGCTTTGGCCGGATCGGCATCCCGGCTCCTCGGCTTGGGGCTCGTTCGTGCCCGGGTGAGGGCGGAAGGAGAGAGGATTAGAACCAATTAAGGAGTTACCGCGATGACCACGCTTTTCTTTAACCCCCGCAAGTTGATTTCCGACCTCATTGATGCCCACGGCGAAGACCAAGATGTCGCTGAGGAGATTGCCCGCTGCGCTGAAGAAGCCCTAGAGGCGCTATGCGAAGAGAACGAGTGGACGCTGCGCAATTATGATGGGTCGCGCACCGTTGAGGTGGATGCGATGTGCGAGAACGAGGGCGAGGTTTTGGAGGTCGCCCAGCGGGTCATTCAGAGGGCGATTGAGAATGTCTAACCCGCTGATGCGTTCTGAGCTCGACTTTGGCCAATCGCGAGGGGAGAAGCAGGGCTTGGGTGACGAAGCGGGCGTGACGGATAGGGTGACGGCGTCCCTCACCAGAGACGCCCGATGCCGCGACCCTGCCTGCCCGCTTCGCCGGGATCATCCTGGCGTTCGCGCCGTTGTTCGTCCACCGCTCCTGGCGGCACGCCCAACTCCTGCTGATCGGCGCCATCCTGGCCCCGGGCCGCCGGACGGTGACGAGCCTCCTGCGGATCATGGGCCGCGCTCACGACCGCCACTTCGTCAACTTCCACCGTATTCTCAGTCGTGCCGCATGGAGCCCGCGTCGGGGCGCTCGCATCCTGCTCGGCCAGTTGCTCGACGCCTTCGTGCCGAGCGGTCCGGTGGTGCTGGCCATGGACGACACCATTGAGCGGCGATGGGGGCGGCGCATCCGGGCGCGCGGCATCGACCGTGATCCGGTGCGCTCGTCCGAGGCTCACTTCGTCAAGGCAAGCGGCCTGCGCTGGATGAGCCTGATGCTGTTGGCGCCCATTCCCTGGGCCGCGCGGGTCGGGGCGCTGCCGTTCCTCACCGCCCTCGTGCCCTCCGAGCGCGCCTGCCGCGAGCACGGGCGCCGGCACAAGCCTCTGCTGGAGGTCGGACGCCAACTCGCGCTCCAAGCGCGCCGCTGGCTGCCAGGGCGCGCCCTCGTGCTGGTGGGCGACAGCGGCTTCTCGGCGCTGCTGTTCCTCGACGCGATGCGCCGTGCCCGCCTCACGGCGATCACTCGCCTGCGTCTCGATGCAGCGCTCTATGAGCCGGCGCCACCCCGCTCGCCTCGCACGATCGGCCGTCCCCGCAGGAAAGGGGCGCGGTTGCCGACCCTGCTCGATGTGCTGGCGGACACGAGCACCGCTTGGCGGGCTGTTGTGGTCCAAGATTGGTATGGTGCAGGCGAGCGCACGATCGAGGTCGCCTCTGAGACTGCGGTCTGGTTCCACGCCGGTTTGCCAGCCGTCCCGATCCGCTGGGTGCTGATCCGCGACCCCGAGCAGCGCTTTGCGCCTCAAGCGCTGCTGTGTACCGACCTGACGCGCGATCCCGAGCAGGTCGTCGCCTGGTTCGTGCACCGCTGGAGAGGCGAGGCGACCTTCCAAGAGCTGCGAGCACATCTGGGGGTCGAGACCCAGCGACACTGGTCTGACACAGCGATCGCCCGCACCACGCCCTGCCTGTTCGCGCTGGTCTCCAGCGTCACGCTGCTGGCCAGCCGCGTTCCCGCCCGTGACCGGCGGAAGGCCGCGACGGCGGCATGGTACCTGAAGCCGCGGCCGACCTTCAGTGACGCCCTGGCGGTGGTGCGCTGGGTGCTCTGGCGCGAGCAGAGTTTGAGATCGTCACGCCGCCGCGCACACCGAACGAAACGCCGCTTCCTCCTCCCATCACCCTGGGCCTACGCTCTGTGCCACGCCGCCTGAAGGGCCAAAGTCGAGCTGAGAGCCCGTCCGATAAAGGGCGCGAGAGGGGTTGAGTGGCCGGGATGGCGGTGCTTCCAGGAGGGTGCTGAAACCTGACCTGGACCTGCCATGTGGACCCCGACCACCCGGCGGCAGCATAGCCGCGCGGGCCTGCGCTACGAAACCGATCTGACCAATGCCGAGTGGGCGGTGATTGGCCCACTCATGCCCGCGCCGTCCTCCCTCGGTCGCCCGCCGGTCTGGACGATGCGTGAGATCCTGAATGCGATCTTTTATGTTCTGCGCGGGGGCATCGCATGGCGCCTGATCCCCAAGGACCTGCCGCCGCGCTCGACGGCTTACGGTTCCTTCAGCCGCTGGCGCAATGAGGGACTGTTCGCCCGGATCAACCATCATCTCGTGATGGCCGACCGCGAGCGCGTTGGGCGGGAGGCCTCGCCCACGGTCGCTGTGCTCGACAGTCAGAGCGTGAAGACGACCGAAAGCGGTGGTCCGCGCGGCTACGATGCGGGCAAGAAGGTGAAGGGCCGCAAGCGCCAAGCCCTGGTGGACACCGACGGGCGTGCCCTCATCCTCGATCCGCAGCCCGCGGATGGGCAGGACCGCGAGGGCGCCGGGCCGGTGCTGCGCCTGTCCCGTCGCGTGTTCCCTTTCAGCGTCAAGAGCTTTGCCGATGCAGGCTACGCCGGTGACGGCCCGGCTACGGCGACGATCATCACGGTCGAGATCGTGCGCAAACCACCCGATCAGGTCGGCTTTGCCGTCCATCCGCGCAGATGGGTCGTTGAACGCTTCTTCGCCTGGATCAGCCGCAACCGCCGCCTCTGGAAGGATCCCGAAGCGACCCGCGCCTCGGCCAAGGCCTTCCTTTACGCCGCTGCGGTCATGATCCTGGTCCGGCGCCTCGGACGCGCTCTTTGACTTATCGGACGGACTCTTAGAAGCGATCGGAACGTCTTTGACTAGTTCGGGCCGGCCGTGATTAGTGATCTGTCGTGCGGGCAATCCGAGCCCGATTGCGGCTTTGCCCCAAAGTGCCCAGCCATTTCGCATACGGCGGAGGTGAATGGCCGGAGGTGATATTTCCTACCAAATTACCCGCGTGTGCCCTGTCCGGGACAAAAGGGGCACCCCGGACGGGTAACTATCTGATGGATATAGAGTTTTTATACCGATCCCTTGTAGCCTCTATGCATCACTAATTGGGTCGTTGCTACTTCTGGGCGAGAGATATCGTTCCCCACAATCTTCGCGTAGTGAAAATGCTGGGGACATCGATTGCATTGGAGGCGGGACCGGATGAACCTACCCATGACGGCTGATCCTGGTGCGCGGAGCGGCATCCTCGACGACACCGTCGAGAATCACGACCGCACCGGCCGCCGTCCGCGGCAAGGACCGGTTAATGCCGTTGGTTTATGAATGGTTAACGGCCGGGATGCCCCGAGCCGCTGAGTAGCCGAGCCCCCGGCATTGGGGCGTGGATGCAGAAGAGCCGCCAATCCCTGGCAGGGGATCAGCGGCTCGGTGGGACGAAAGCCCATGCTCTTGCAAAGCGGGCTGATCCTACCCGACGAGTTGGCTGCCGCCAATTGGCGGTGCCAGCCGTCCTGCATCGGTTGCGGATAGGAGACGGCCGATGATGGCGAACAGCACGTAGCACTGACACCTGAAGCCCTCGAGCCGATCTGATTCCGGGTAGGCAGCGGTCACTGCGCCTGCCAACGGCGCCGCTCGGCCTCGCGGGGTCTGCAAATTCAACCCGGACGACACCCAAGCTTGCCGCCGACGCGGACAGGAAACGGCTCCGTGCGTCCAAGTTCCAATCCAGGTGCTGGGCATCAAGATGCAATACGACTTGTTTCGTTCCGTATCGATGAACTCGATTATGAGGGTTAACGCGGCACGTGATTGTCAGAGGGGAGACAGTGCCGAAGCCTATGTCACGCACTTCTTCCTGAGAGAGGGCTTCGATGCGCACGGTACTCGTCGTGCCGCACCGTTCGATCACATCCTCACGTTCGAGGATGGCAGCATGCATCCAGTCCTTGTGCAGACTAAGCATCAGTTGCACCCGAACCGTGGACGGTGGCGGTTCAACTTCCGCTGTGGAAACCCCCGCACGGGATCCGGCAGCCGGCCGTATCCTCCGAATGCCTACCACATCTCTGCATGTGTAGCGCTGTCGATCGGCAAGGTTCTGTTCTGCGCGGGCGTTAAGCCGTACCTGACGTTCACGACCGCGCAGTTTATGCGTGAAAAAGCTGAGCTAGAGAGTCTTCATAGCGCGCTAGAAACCATCAGGCTTCGTAGCTGCAACTGACACATACCAGAACAAGATCGTGAGTAAGGATACGACAGCTATGACCTACTTCGACAATGCCACCACTCACGGCCATCTGGTCTCCTTCGACATTGAGACGGTGCCCGATCGGGAGCTGATTCCCAATCACCCCAAGGACAAGTTCCCCCCGCAGCCGATCACGCATCGCGTGGTCGCGATCTCCCTCGTTGAGGCCAAGATCGTGCGCCGTGCGGACCGGACGGAGCGCTACATCGTCAACTGCTGCCGGACCGGCGGCCGGGCCGACTGGGACGAGAAGCGGTTGCTCGCCGGGTTCTGGCAGTACTTCGCGAACAGCCACGCCCGCGTGGTGACCTGGAACGGGAAAGGGTTCGACCTGCCCGTCCTCCGCTCCCGCGCCATGATCCACGGGATCAGCGCGGCGCCGTGGTTCACGAGCGGCACGAGGTGGGAGAGCTACACGCAGCGCTACTCCCCGGACTGGCATTGCGACCTGATGGAGCAGCTCTCGGACTACCGCTCCTGTGCGTCGATGAGCATGGAGGACGTCGCCGTCGCGTTGGGCCTGCCCGGCAAGGTTGGCGGCCACGGCTCTCTGGTCGAGGAGATGATCGAGCAGGGTGGCACCGATCAGGTCAGGGCGTATTGTGAGAGCGATACGCTGAACCTGTTTGCGGTGTATGCGCGGTGGGCGCTGCTCACCGGCCGGACCGATGCGGACGGCTACAACGCCTCTATCGAGAGCTTGGTGCGGTGCCTCGAGGCGGAGCGCGAGACGCGACCGCACTTCGGCGAGTTCCTTGACCGCTGGCGCAGCGCCGATCGGCCCATGCCGATGTTCCTGCCGGCGGTTGAGGTGATCAGTGAGATGGGGCCGGTGATCACGTCCGGCGCGGTCGTGTAGCGCGGCGACAAAGCGCCCGAAGAGCCGGCGCGGGCTGCAAGCCCAATGCCTCGCCGGTCTCTTCGAGCGCTTCGCGCTCCATATGCGCTGGTAGCTGAAAAGGAAGCCGCAGCACCGGAACAGCATGAACCCAGAATGATTGTCATGCCGGAACTGAATAAGTTTTTGCGGCGGGGCGATGGAGCAGGCGGATCAAGCTGAGACGGAACCCCGGAAAAGCACCGGTAGGCTGCTATTGGATGCTGTACAGCAAGCGTCTGATTTGGCAACTAAGCAGTTTGCACTGCTGAAGGCTGAACTCGACGAGATCAGCCGCACGGCTAGGATCTTATGCTCTTCCTTCGGAGGAGGTGCGGTGTTTCTGTTCTGTGGCGCCTTCCTGTTGCTCGTGGCCGCCGTCAAGTTCTTGGCGTGGCTTACAGGGTCGGAGGTACTCGGGGCCGTGATTGTCGCCACGCCCTTTATCATCATCGCCGCAGGCTTGGGCTACTGGGGCCTAAGCAAGATGCATTCAGTCGGACGGCGGCACGAAATGGCTAAGTGAATAGGAGCCGAAGCGAACATGCCGCTTGATGGGATCCCAGGGCCACGAGAGGCGTTCTTCTCTCTGTCTGTACTGCGTCCAGGAGGCCCAACAGGTGTCCTCATCCTTTGGCCCTCTACTCGTCGCAACCGGAGCCTTCGTGGCCGGCTTGCTCGTCATCGCGCGGTTGGAGAAGTGGGCTGACCTGGTGAGCGGCGTGTTGGGCGTCGCGGCCCTGGCGCTCGGCATTCTGGTCGCCACATTGGCTGTAACCCCGAGAGGGATGCAGGAAGCCGTAGTGACGGGTGACCCAATCACGGGGGCCCTGATGGTTCTGCCCATCAGCGGGCCGTGAACGTCAGGCCGAACATGTGGCCGCACACTCAAAGTGAGACGTGCCCGAGTCCGACCAGACCGGCAGGCCGTTGAGGTAGGCCCTCAGGGCGGCCGGATCGCACGACACATCTGCCGCTTTCGCGAGTGCACTCCAGTCCGGTTCGATGACCTGATCGGCGGGCAGGCTCACCAGCACACCTTCCTCGTCGCCCAAGGCGAGGCGAGCCGCTTCGAGGAAGGGGCTGTGCGCGATGCGCGAGGCCGCAAAGGCGACCTCAAGCGACCCGCCCGCCTCAAGCACCGACGTGGCGACGATGCGGGCGTGGTGGCGTAGCACGGCGAGCACTGCCGCCGCGACTGGATCGTGATGTTGCATGCGTGACGGCGCAGCGCCTTTCCGTGGGCCGCCACGTGGCTGCTTGAGGTTTTCGGCTCGGGCCTTGCGGACTTCCGACAGTCGCACCTTGCCGTCGTGCGTTGGGATGTGGCCGCTGCGGATCTGGCGGCAAAGTGTCGACCTATTGAGCCCGAGTGTAGTAGCGGCGGCACTTGGCGAGATAAGAGCTTCGTCGTCGTGAGACATTGATGCAACACTGTTGTATGCAAATGATGGTCTGCACCTAGCCAAGTGTCGGGCCTCGTCCGTCACCCGTAGGGTGGGAGCTACGAGGAGGACCCGAGGGCCGAGGGGTAGGTTCTTCCCGGTGGCGGGGGTGGATGCGGTCACCGCACAACTGCAATAAGTCACCCTGTTGCAAATTTTCGGACAACATTTTTTGTTTATGCCCCTACTCAACTAGGAGCCCGTCCGAGTAACGGTTTGATGCGTTGGGACTAAGGTTGAGATCTGGGCGGATGGCTCCTGCGCCACAGGCTCAGCGCGCGGCCTGCGCCAGCTTCAGGAGGTTATGGGCGGTGCAGATCATCGCCCACTCGCCGCGGACCTGATCGAGCCCACGTAGCAGGAACTGTCGGAAGCCTCTGGCCTGCTTGATCTGCCCGAACACCGGCTCGACGACCTGCTTCCTGAGACGGTAACGGCTCCGGCGCCCAGCCCGCTTCAGGCGGACGGCCATCGCGCTCATCAGGGGCATCTTCGTCAGCCTCCGGCGACCTGCTGCATCCGCCTCGCCGTGACGGGCACGGCCCGGAGCGAGATAGGCTGTGATCCGTCGCTCCTGCAGCGCGGCCAGGTTCGCCTCGGTGGCAAAGCCGGCATCTCCGGAGACCTCCCGCGGCTTGCGCCCGAGATGGGTGCAGACGCCGTCGACGAGCGGCACGAGAGCGCGCGAGTCGGCGGGGTTCGTCACGAGCCGATGCGCGACGATCACCTGATGGGCCGCATCAACCGCAATCTGGCCGTTGTAGCCCTGCACGAACCCGTCGCGCGTGGGCAGGATGCGGCTGTCCGGGTCGGTGAAGTTGCGCTGCGCCCGGTCGGGCGGACCGCCGTCCTCGCCCCGCAAGGGCCGACCTTGCCAGCGCATGCCCGACGAGGCCCCCGGCCCGTCCTCGTCCTCCGGATCGGGCGGATCGGCAGCCTCTGCCTCCAACGCGGCCTTGGCGGCGCGGATCGTCTCCAGCCGCCGCTGCTTGTCGGCCATCCAGGCCGGTGTCTCGTCGCCACGATGGTCGGTCCCATGAGCCCGATCCTCCGCCGCGTCGGCCTCGCGCGCTTGATCCAGCCAAGCCTCGACCTCGGCGGCCAGCGTCGACTCGGCCGCCTTCATCCGGCCGTAGCTCATCGCCTTGTGGCGCGAGGCGTTGGCCTTCAGCTTGGTGCCGTCCACCGCCACGTGGGCAAAGCCGACCAGCCCGGCCGCCCGGCACAGCCGCAGCACCTGCACGAACAGGTCCGAGAGCGCCGTCAGATGCCGCTTGCGGAAGTCAGCGATGGTGCGGAAGTCGGG
The DNA here is from genome assembly GCF_000022085.1 of Methylobacterium nodulans ORS 2060. Taxonomy (NCBI): domain Bacteria; kingdom Pseudomonadati; phylum Pseudomonadota; class Alphaproteobacteria; order Hyphomicrobiales; family Methylobacteriaceae; genus Methylobacterium; species Methylobacterium nodulans. The sequence goes on along the minus strand of NC_011894.1, from coordinate 7,703,883 downwards.
CCGGTTCAGGCCGGTCACGGCCATGAAGTCAACCCGCTCCTCGCAGGCGCGGGCGAGCTGACGCGACGAGTACAGACCGCGGCTGTAGCCGTAGAGGAGCAGGGCCACCATCATGCCGGGATGGTAGGGCGGGTAGCCGCGCTCCTCGGTGTAGGTGTCGAGAATGGCTGAGAGGTCGAGCGCCTCGCGCACCGTATCGCGCACGAAGTGCGCCATGTGCCCGGGCGGCACGAACTCATGCAGCGAGGGTGGCAGCAGCCAGCCCTGATCGACGTCCCAGGAGCGAAACACCTTGGCCATGAGCCGAGTGAATCATCCCAAAGCGCCGCCGTCGAGGTACTTACTCGGACGGGCTCCTAGATGCGACTGGCGTCCTCGCCGAGCCCGTGTAGGTCAAAGTCGAGCGCTTCGACGTCGCGTGCGGCGACCACATCCCGCAGCGCCAACACGTCGTCTCAGGTTAGCTAATACGCCTTTGCGGCAGCATCAAGACTAACGCACTTTTCGGGACAAAATGGCACATGATTGCAGTGGACAGATCCGCGAAGTTTGCGGATCTGCCCCGCCATTTACCGGATCAGGCGCCGCCGATCGGCTCCGTGATCTTACCGGTGCCCGCACAATCAGGACAGGGCACAGCGTTGAACTTGCCGGTACCGTGGCAGCGCGGGCAAATATTCTCGCCAGTACCAGGCGTGCCGGGCGGGGCTTTGTCACCAGGCTTGCTGAGGTCAGTGTCTGTCATGGTGCGCTCCTCCTGGCGGGGAATTGGTCTTACGCGGCGGACGGTTCCGATTTCCGCTCAGAAGGCCCGTGGCGGCCGTTTCGCTGTCTCGGGTTGGGCCCCTTGAGGTCGAGACGGCGAAACGCTCTCCATGGGCCGGCAGATCGATCTGCGGCCGTGCTGGAACCGGTCCGGTGGTTGGCGCATCATCGCGTCATACCGCCCCAAGTCGGGAGGTAGGCCATGTCGCGTCTCAAGGGTCGTCTCGCCTTCCTCGCCGCGCTCGTGGTGATCGCGCTGGTCACCCACGGCTCCGATCGCATGAGTGCGCCTCAGGCTGCACCGAACCAGGCTGTCAGCGCGGGGACGTCGCCCAAGAAGATCTGGCCGCCAAGCTTCCTGCACTGGCCCAGCCCTGCCGGCCTGAAGAGGACGTAGCGGCCCTACGGCCCGCGACACGCTGCGGTGCTGAGCAACGCCACGTCCCCGGCCGAAGGCCCCGGGCGCCTTCCTGGCCTTTGCGCTCAAGTCCACCACGTCGCCGCCACCGCCGTCGCTGATGCCGTCCCACCGGGCCGCGACGAGGGACCGGACACGCCCGGCCGGATGGTCCGCGTTCTCGGCCACACGCTCCAGCGTGGCGTGCATCAGGGCGACGCCGCCGATCGGGGCTAAGAACCGGCCGACATCGCGGATCGCGCCGTCGAGGGCGTGCCCGACCGGATCTTCGAGAAGGTCGTCGAGGCCGCGGCGGGAGAGGTCCCGGCAGTCGTCGACCGTGAGGAAGCGATAGGCCGGGCGCTCGCCTCGCGCGCGACGCGCATCGGCGACGCGGGTCTCATGGTCGATGCGCGTCGCGGCGAGGAAGTCGAGCACCCGCTCCAGGCCGGCGACGTCGTCGCGCTGCTGCGGGGTCAGGGTCGGGGGTGCGGACGATCGGCCCGGTTTGTGGGTGGGGTTCGTCGTCGTAGGCAAGGTGATCTCGTCGTGAAGATGAAGGCCAAGGGCCTGCCGGCCACCGGACCAACCAACCGACTACCCTTCTATAGGGGGTAGTCGGTTAGTCGGATCGTCCGGCGCGGGTTAGTCGGTTCTTAGTCGGATGCAGTCGGGCCAGCGCTAAGCCTTTGTTATAGTAACGTTTTAGTGCCGGCCCTCCGACAAAGCAGCTTAGTCGGGCGTAGTCGGATCCTCCGACTAAACGCCTCCGTTTTTTGGGCCTCCGACTAGTCGGAAATCGGCCCGACCAACCACCGCCCGGCGGCCGTTTTCGCGACCAAGTTCTTGGTCGCCATCCGCTTCAGAGCGCTTCGCAGGCCGTCCAGCGCCTTGTCGTCGGTGCCCCGACCACAAGCATGGGCCAGCTCCGCCACCGTCACGCCCGTATCGGGGTCGGGCCTCGTGGCGAGGATCAGCTTCAGGGCTTTCAGGATCTCGCTCTCGCGGTCGGTTGGTACGCCAACCACGACCTTGCGGCCCTCGACGAAGCACATCACGCAGGACGTGATCAGGTCACCCTCCTCGTCGTGCCCGAGGGGAATCACTTCCAGGTCGAACTGGGCCGACCAGCTCTGATCCATGTCGCGCTGCTTCTGCACCGTGATCTCGCGATCCGCGACCTCCAGCTCGGTGTCGAGCGCGGCGCGCAGGAGCGAGTGACCGCGAGCGCCCTTGGCTTGATCCTTCCCGGAGTGGTGGACGACCATGACGTGCGCCTTGGTGTGATGGCGGATCAGGTCGAGGTTCTTGACCAGCCCGCCCATATCGACGGAGCTGTTCTCGTCGCCGCCCGACATCACGCGCGAGAGCGTGTCGATGACGATGAGGCCGAGACCCGGGATCTCGTCGGCCGCGGCGATCAGATCCGCCATGTCCTCCCCTGCCTTCAGCAGGTTCACCGACGAGAGCACGTAGTGGAAGTCCGAACAGGAGCCGTGCTTCGCCTTCAGCGCGCTCGCTCGGCGCCTCGCGCCTACTCCGCCCTCGGCGGCCACGTAGAGGACGGGAACCTTGGTCGTGCGCATCCCGTCCCACGGTAGCCCGCGGGCGACATGGTACGCCAAGCTAGTCGCCACGAAGGTCTTCCCGGCTCCGGACTTCCCGTACAGAACCGACAGGGTGCCCATGTCGAGCAAGCCTTTCACGAGAGGTTTGAGGCTTGATCCGAGGGCAGTATCTGCGGCTTCGTCGAACGAGATGAGCTTCAGCCTGCGGGGCGGGGCTGCCGGCTCAGGCTGGACCGCGATCGGTGCCTCGGCCTCTGATTTAAGGAACGCCTCCGGAAGGGGCGCATCCAGATCGATGTCCTTGAAAAAATATTCCACCAGGTCCAGCCAGTAGGTCGTGCCCGAGCCGACGTCGTGGATGAAGGGCCGACCCCCGTCGTTGAGGGCGATGAAAGCGGCCTCGCTACTGGACTCCCTGAAAGGCGCCTCGCAGCGCAGCTTGCCGCCGGCTGGGATGTCCGGGAGCCACTCCTCAAGCGTCCTCACGACGCCCCGGCGCTCGATCTCCGTGTCCCGACGGAGCGAGGACTCGTCGTGGGCGGTGATCGTCACGCCGTCGTCGCTGAAGCTGATCGCCCGGCCGGTGCGCTCCCTGTACGTGTCGCACGCCCGCGTGTCGGGCAGCTCCACCCACGAGAGGTCGAGCGGGCCGCCCCCCCGCATTCACGATCCGCACGCCGGCGTCGTGCACCTCGCGCCCAGGTGCGTCCTGCACGTCGGGACGCGCGACGAAGACGAGACGCCCGTGGTCCCAGACCGCGAGGTCGATCAGCGTCCGCCAGTCGCTCCCCGTGACCTTGCCCGGCTCGGTGCGGCTGTAGCGGGGAGAAGCGAAGGCGAGGTCGGCGTTCACGGCCGCGATCCGCACCGCCGCGCGCAACCGCTCGATCTTCTCGGGGTGGCTCACCCGGATCCACGCATGTGTACGCTCCCCAGGGGGCTCGCCAATCTTGCTCACCCGCGCGGTGGATGAGCGGTACTCGACGCGCTCCACCGACGAGACACCGGGGATGATCGCCTCCAGCAGCTCCAGTCGCCCGGCGATCGGCATGCCGACCCACTCCGCGCGCATCCCGGCGGGATCGTCGGCGTCGAGCAGCAGCCAGGGCGAAGGATCGATGCCGCGCTTGACGCGGGCGGCGACGCGCTCGCCGCCGATCGTCTGGACCCCGCCGGGCGGCGCTCCGGCGCTGCCCAGCAGATCGGCGAGCCGCCGCTCGGTCACCTGCCGGAAGGGCTCGTCGCCCGCGCCGTGGAAGGTCCCCGAGCAGAAGGCGAGGTCGGTGCTCTCGGTCACCTCCGTCAGGAGCGCCGCCAGCGCCTCCGCGTCAGGCACGGCCCGGGTCTGCGCCACACCGGCGGTGACGTGCGCGACGGCCCTCTTGTCGAGCTTACCGCCCTGGTCGAGGAAGAACCGCTTGCCGACGTGGCTTGGGTCGGCCGACCGAATGACGGTCAGCGCCGCGCAGGCGGGCGCCGCCTCGACGCTGCCCATCGGCGGTGCGTCGCTCCCGATGAGAGAAGCCGCGGCAAAGTGCTCGTCAGGCGCGTCTTGACACAGCGCCTGAGTAACGCTAAATTCAAGCATAGAGATTACACTTATTGAGCCCCGCAGGTAAAACCCCTGACGGGGCTCTCCTTTGTGGGCATGGGTTGTTGAACCGTGCCTCGTCGCCGAGGCGGCCTGAAGTCTGCTCCTTTGTCTGTGGGTCTACTTAGCTGGCGCGCGGAGCCTCCGCCGGCAGGGCCAGCATCTTCCTGATCGGCAGCGTCGGGATGAGCTTCCCGCGCCCGACCGGCACCGCCGGGATGATCCCCTTCCGGATTGCCGAGTAGATGGACCTCTCCCCGACGTTCATCGCCGCCGCGACCACGCGCGGCGGCACCATCGTCTTCGTCAGAACCTCCACGACCGCGTCGCGGTCGCTGATCTTCCGTCTCATGCACTTCCCCTATCTCGGCACACCTGCGTGCCTGCCGGCGACAGTGGGGTGCATTACGAAAGGTTTCAAGCTACTAGCGCCGCACCCTCCAGTTTACGCTGTGGGGTATGGGACTGCGGAGAGCCCCGCAAGTGCGAGTCAAATCAAAGACTTAAGCGGCGTAACAACTATTGTGTGATATCGCAGCTTCGCTCCACCACGTTGGCGCTGGCAGCACGCGGAACATCGGCTGCGAAGACACGGCGGCTCCGAAGACACGGCACGCGGAACGCCGGCACGCCTGCGAGCCCCGCGCTGCCATGCCGACGTTCCTGCTCCGCGGTGTTGCGCGTCCTACTCAGCCGGATCGACCAGATCCCCATAGTAGGCGCGACGACCGTGATCGTAGGCAAGGATAGCCCACAGCTCGACCCACTCGGCCGCGTCCCGTGGCTCGCACTGGGCTAACTCCGCCACGACGGCGCGGCGCATGTCCTCTATCTCGTCGCAACGGTGGCAGAGCCAGTGCCAGAAGACGCCTTCGGGTACTGCCTTCTCGATAAGAGGGAAGGCAGCGCGCACTTCTATCTGCCAACACGCGATCTGATCATGCCGATCTGCCAGCGCCCGAAAGTCGAGCGCTTTCAAGTCCGGCTCCTGACTCCACGTGTGAAACGCATTATAATCGAATTCAGCCATGGTCGTACCCGCAGTGCGACAGTGGTCAGACCCGATCGAGGCTGGCAGGCCCTTGATCGGGTCGCCTGTTAGTTGCATTTTTGCCCAGGCATAACAAGAGTTAAGATGGATTAGGCCACCGACAAATTGTCGGTTATTTTCCATGAGGGTAGGGAAGATCCTCTATTGGACAGCGTAAAGTGACTAGTGACGTCGCGTGACGCCTATTTTATTGATGCTTGCTGCGGAATCATCTTCTACCCTGGCAGGAAGATCCGCAGCGGACGCGTTGATATGCGCGCAGACGCAGAGCCGAGGCGGGGAGTGGCGGCCGGGCCGGCGGGGCGGCCCGAGTCTAGAGAGGAAACGCACGGGAATGTGTCGCACCGCAATAGCACGTGTTGCAGTGCAGGGTTCCTCAATCCATCGACGTCAGAAGCAGAGATTGGCGGCAGGGCCGATCACCGAACGCATCGCCCTGGCTTGTCGATGGGTATGAAGGCGCCTTGCTGGCTCGGTGGAATAGATGTCACTGGCGAAGGCTCCCCCTCTTTCCAACCGCCACGATTTCGCTAGGCTACGGCCAAGCTGAATTGCGGAGGGCCATGCCAATGAGCCTAGCAAGCAAGCTGCGGGCGAGGATTGCCGACTGGCGCCAAGCGAGGCAGCCTGATCGAATAGCAATCGCTGCACTCAGGCTGCTGAATGACGTTTCGGCCGGCCGCAGTCTCAGCGGGCATGAGCTGATCGCGATGGCACGGGCCGCCAGGTCACAAAACAGCTGGCACTGACACAACACTGAGCCGGCGGCCGGTCCGCCGGTTACCGGCAGCTCCGATCGAGCTTGAACCCGTGCGGACCGCTGAAGCCCGTGAAATGACAGCCGCCGAACGTGCCCTCGAAGCCGTAAGCGTCCCGCCCGGTCTTCCAGGTCGCGCCCCCGCCCCCATTCCACTTCGCAGCGCGATAGCCGACGGGGCGGTCCGGCCGGCGATAGTCGGACGGAGCCTCGACAACTTCCCTCGCCGGGGTACGGACCCTGCGCGGCGCGACCACCGGCTCGTTCGCGGCGGGATAACCCTCGGGCTGAGCCACCCCAGCCGGGGCCGGCACGTAGCCCTGGTTCGGCGCATCGGCCCGGGGCAAGTCGATCACGCGCGGAGCGGGCCTGCTGGCCTGAGGCTGTTCGTCGGCATCGCTCTGAGTCGTGGAGGCTAAGGTTGTCACCTCAGCGTAGACCTTGGGCGGGGTGCGCGTTGCCGCCTGCGCAGGAGTAGGTTCGGCCCAAGCGGTGGGCTGAGGGGCCGGTGGGGTGGGCTGGCTCAGGCTGAGGTTCGCGTGCGCGACAGTGGCTAGCCCGAGGGTAGCGATCCCAGCAGCGGCGAGCGAGCGCTTGATCATGGTGTACTCCGGCGAGGAACCAACCTGTGGTGAGATCTCCGTCGCATGCGGACCGTCGTGTCGGAGTGCTGGGGCGCACCAGCTCATTGACCCATTTCGAACTGGTCAGGTTTTCCACAGCTATCCACATCCCTAAGCGCCCTTGACCGAACCGGACGCCCCGTGGCGTGTTCCTGTTTCGTTCTCATCTGAGTCGGACGGGACAGCCATGGCCAAGGCATCAGCACCCCAGAGTGCCCAAGCGTCCAACTCCTCGCCGGTTGAGGAGATCGCGGCGGCCTACCTGTCCAGGGCGGCTGGCGATCCCGAACTGGCCCTCCGGTGCGCGATAACCGACGCGCTGGCGGACCTCATGGACGCGGAGCGGCGCACGCGTGAGCGCAGCCGCCTGATCTCGCTCGGCTACGTCCGGAACCGCCTCCACGATGTCTGAGGACGCTCTGGAGCCACGCAGCCTCGCGAGCTATCCGTATGTCGTCGTTCGGGTCGCCTGCACGCTCTGTCCTCACCGGCAGGGCACCTATCGGCTGGCACGGCTCGCGGCGAAGTTCGGCCCGGAGATGGGCCTGGACGAGGTGTTGGATCGGATCGCGTTCGATTGCCCGTGGCGGCCGTCCCGGCGGCTTCGGCCGGGCAACCAGTACGTTCCGAAGTGCAAGGCATCATTCGTGGATCTGGAGCAGCCCAGGAGGCCGCCGGATCTACCTCCGGGGCTTATGGGGCTGCGCGTGGTTAAGGGCGGGTGCGAATAACCCTGAAAAGCGTCAGGCGACCTGAACCGCCTTCGCGAGAAACGCATCAAGGTCGATGCGGCGAATTACAGTGCGGCCGCCAATGCGCACACGAGGGAGTTCCCCTCTCTTGAGCAGCCGCCAGATAGAAGCGCGGGATATACGAAGGTACTCCGCGGCCTCATCAACGCTTACGGCACCAGAACCCGCTTCTCTATTAGAAACGTATCGGCGTGACATCATGAAGCCTCATGGTTGATCATGTGGATTCATGATTGTCACTTTCGGTGCGAGCTGTCTCCTGACAAATTCGCTGCGGTCTTTTTGTCGGCTCGGCGCTTCGCGCGTTGGTAGTAGCGCTCGATGGCCGCGGGCGTGTTGCCGCGGTTCTCGCCAAACAAGCTTTGGGTTTTGGTAGTGGCGAGGTCGAGGTGCGCTTGCTCCCACAGTGCCCTGCCTCTGAGGCCGTCGCGCTTCAGCCCTTCAACGTAGGCGATGACCAGCCTGTCCTGCGAGGGATCGACACGCCGCCCGCTTTTGCTGACCGGTCGCTCAACACCGAGCTTGGCGCAGACCGCCCGGACGAAGGCGCCGCCTCTGTCCAATTCTCGAAGAGCCTTCTCCGGATCCTCTCCGGCCGCAACCGCCCATTCGCGCACGGTGCGGCGGAACTGGTTCCAGGTTTGCGGACCCGGGGGTTTGGCCGACGAGTTAGGCGGACTCATCGCGCGGGCCTGCAACGAATTCGACAACGAATGTGCGGGAGGCATCCCGGGCGTTGGCTAACCTATTGAGAAGGTTGGCGCTCCCAAGGGGACTCGAACCCCTGTTTTCGCCGTGAGAGGGCGACGTCCTAGACCGCTAGACGATGGGAGCTTGCCCGAGCGGTGAGCGGGGGTATAGCGACGGCGATCCGGGGGCACAAGCCTGAATCGTGCGTGATGCGAGCTTTTCATCAGGAGCAGGATGTGGAGAGCGAGGTCAGGGTTGCAGAGATTCCGGCCGGGGAGGCGCCTGAGCGTCTCGACCGCGCGCTCGCGCGGACCTGGCCCGATCTCTCGCGCAGCCGTCTGCAGGGGCTGATCCGCGAGGGCGGGGTGCGGCTCGACGGGGCCGAGATCCGCGACGCGGCGGTCCGGGTCGCGGGCGGCCAGACCGTCGCGGTCACGGTGCCCCCCGCACGCCCCGCCACGCCGGAGGCGGAGGAGCGCGCCCTCATCATTCCTTACGAGGACGACGACCTCATCGTCATCGACAAGCCGCCCGGCCTCGTCGTGCACCCGGCCCCCGGGCATGACAGCGGCACGCTCGTCAACGCGCTCATCGCCCATTGCGGGGCGAGCCTGTCGGGGATCGGCGGCGTGCGCCGCCCCGGCATCGTGCACCGCCTCGACAAGGATACGAGCGGGCTCCTCGTCGTCGCCAAGAACGACATGGCCCATGCGGCCTTAAGCCTGCAATTCGCCGATCACGGCCGCAGCGGCCAGTTGGAACGGGCCTATCTCGCCCTCGTCTGGGGCGTGCCGGAGCCGCGGGCGGGGAGGATCGACGCGGCCCTTGCGCGGTCGGACAGCAACCGGGAGAAGATCGCCGTGGTGCGCCCCGAGAAGGGCCGCCATGCGATCACGCACTACCGCACCGAGGCGGTTCTCGGCGTCCGCGAGCCGGTGGGGCTCGTCCGCTGCCGCCTGGAGACGGGGCGCACGCACCAGATCCGCGTCCACCTCGCCCATCGCGGGCATCCGCTCCTCGGCGACGCCACCTACGGCGCCGCCTTCCGCACCAAGGCCGCACGCCTCGAACCGGAGGCCCGCGCAGCGCTCGACGCCCTCGGACGCCAGGCGCTGCATGCGGCGGTGCTGGGCTTCGTCCACCCGCGCACCAACGCGTTCCTGCGCTTCGAGAGCCCGCTGCCCGCGGATCTCGCCCGCCTCGTCGCGGCGCTCGGGCCCTCTCCGGGCGGGCAGGGACCCCGCGTCTGAGCGCCGCACTCGCGAGATCGTGTGGACCGCTCCGTTCCCCCGAACCGAACCTTGCCCGAATGGCGACGCACGCACCAACCGAAGGGTTGCGCGTTGATCGCGGCGGACCCTCGGTCCGTTGCTACCCGTCGGCGTCTCGTCCTGCTATAAGGGCAGATCGGACGGCCGGCCGCTCGGAGGTCGTTCGCGCTCGCCCAGATCGGGGAGCTTCCAGGAGGTTTGAATGGCTGCTGCACTGCCCGTGCTCGCCAACGAGGGGGGCCTGTCCCGCTATCTCGACGAGATCCGCCGGTTTCCGATGCTGGAGCCGACGGAGGAATACATGCTCGCCAAGAGCTGGCGCGAGCACGGAGACCGCGAGGCAGCCCATAAGCTCGTCACATCCCATCTGCGCCTTGTCGCCAAGATCGCCATGGGCTATCGCGGCTACGGCCTGCCGATCGGCGAGGTCGTGTCCGAAGGCAATGTCGGCCTGATGCAGGCCGTCAAGCGCTTCGATCCCGACAAGGGCTTCCGCCTCGCCACCTACGCGATGTGGTGGATCAAGGCGGCGATTCAAGAATACATCCTGCGCTCGTGGTCGCTCGTGAAGATGGGCACCACCGCGAACCAGAAGAAGCTGTTCTTCAACCTGCGCAAGGCGAAGGGCCGCATCTCGGCCCTCGACGAGGGCGACCTGCGCCCCGAGCAGGTCAAGCAGATCGCGACCCGGCTCGGCGTGCCCGAGCAGGACGTGATCGACATGAACCGGCGCCTCTCCGGCGACGCCTCGCTCAACGCCCCCTTACGCGAGGAGGGCGAGGGCGAGTGGCAGGACTGGCTGGTGGACGACAGCCCGAGCCAGGAGGCCGTACTCGCCCGCGAGGAGGAGGGGCAGAACCGCCTCGCGGCGTTGCGCGACGCGCTGAGCGTGCTCAACCCGCGCGAGCGGCGCATCTTCGAGGCGCGCCGGCTCGCCGAGGAGCCGATCACCCTGGAGGATCTGTCGACCGAGTTCGGCGTCTCCCGCGAGCGGGTGCGGCAGATCGAGGTGCGCGCCTTCGAGAAGGTGCAGGACGCCGTCAAGCGCAACCTCGCGAGCCGCGAGACCGCCCGCGCGGGCGTGCCCGCCTGAGTGCGGGCGGCCTGCCCGACAGGCTGCCCGCCGGATCCGCTCCGTTCACTGCCACTGCGCGAAGGCGTCGCGCATCACCTGCTCTCCCGCCGAGCCCTTCTCGAAGGTGAGGATCGCCCGGCCGCCCGACGCATAGCGAATCGGCAGGTCGATCCAGTTGCGGCGCATGAGGAGATCGCTGTTGCGCTCCACGTCGCTCTTCAGGCTGGAGAGCCCGATCAGGAAGATGTTCTCGCGCACGGGGACCGGCAGGCCCGAGACCGGCGAGCCGCGGCCGCTCTCGTCATCCTTGAACTGAAGCAGACCGACATCGCGGACCGACCGCGAGGGGTTGCCCGGCGTGAAGGTCAGCTCGATCACGTGCGAGGCCGGCAGCGTGGTGTCCGTGTTCCTGCGAATCACCAGGGCGAGGGAGAGGCCGGCCTCCTGCACCTCCAGGGTCGCCCGCACCACCGTCTGGAGCGGCTGGCCCTGGCCGGCATTGATGGCGTCGAGGCGCCAGACGACCTGGCCCTGGATCGCCCGCGGCGCATTGTTGGGGCCGCCCGATTCCTCGTACAGGGTGGCGCGCTGCGCAATGGCGATGTCGCTGCCGGCGGCGCTGGGGCGGGACGGCGCAGCGGGGGCGGCTGGCGCGGCCGGGGCGCGCTCGCCCCCGACGCGGTCGGCGAACTTGGAATCCTGGCTCTCGGGCGGCCGTTCGGCAGCGTTCTCGCTGATCTTGGATTGCAGGGTCGCGGGGGTGTCGCGGAGCGACCAGGCCGTGAACGCGATGGCCCCGATCACCGCCGCCAGCACGCCCGCCACGATGCCGTTGCGCAGGAGCCGCGAGCGGTCGCCCTTCGGGCGCACCACGTCGATCCGCGGGCGCTGCCGCGTCGCCTGCCCGTCCTCGGCCGGTGATTCGGCGGCCGGCTCGGCGAGCTTCGAACGGTCCGGATCGGGCAGCTTCAGGGCGACCGGCGGCCCGGGCTCGGGGAGGGCCGGCTCGGCGGCCGGCTCGGGCTCCGGCAAGGGCGGCGCGGCCTCCGCGACGGCGGGCTCCGGCTCCCGCACCCGCGGGGCGCCGCCATACTCCACCTCCAGCCGGTCGATGGCGGCGTCGAGCGACCGGCGCTCGGCGTCGATGTCCTCCTCGGAGAGCGGCGGGTCGAGGGAGCGCAGCTGCCCGGTCAGCGCCGCCCGCGCGCGCTCGTAGACCGCCTTGCGCATGTCCGGCGACCGGTCGGGCAGGGCGTCGAGCGCCCGTGCGAGCAGGGGATAGTAATCGGCCATGGGATCCGGCGCCTGCCATGTCGCGGCAGGCGCCTGACGTCAAGCTTCGCGACGTCGCTTCGCCGGCAAAGCCGGCGGCTCAGTCTTCGAAGGGGTTGTGGACGAGGATCGTGTCGTCGCGCTCCGGCGAGGTCGAGAGCAGGGCGACGGTCGCGCCGATCAGCTCCTCGATTCGGCGCACGTACTTGATCGCCTGGGCGGGCAGCTCGGCCCAGGAGCGGGCGCCGGCGGTCGTCTCGAACCAGCCGTCGATGGTCTCGTAGACCGGTTCCACGCGCGCCTGGTCGGCCTGGCTCGCCGGCAGATGGTCGATGATGCGGCCGTCGAGGCGGTAGCCGGTGCAGATCTTGATCGTCTCGAATCCGTCCAGGATGTCGAGCTTGGTGAGGGCGATCCCGTCGATGCCGGAGGTCCGCACGGTCTGGCGCACGAGCGCGGCGTCGAACCAGCCGCAGCGCCGCTTGCGCCCGGTCACGACGCCGAATTCCCGCCCGCGCTCGCCGATCTTCTCGCCGATCGCGTCGGTGAGCTCGGTCGGGAAGGGGCCCTCGCCGACGCGGGTCGTGTAGGCCTTCACGATGCCGAGCACGTAGCCGATGGCGGAGGGGCCGAGGCCCGATCCGGTGGCGGCCTGTGCGGCGACGATGTTGGACGAGGTCACGTAGGGGTAGGTGCCGTGGTCGACGTCGAGGAGCGCCCCCTGCGCCCCCTCGAACAGGATGCGGCGGCCGGCGCGGCGCGCCTCGTCGAGGAGCGCCCAGACCGTGTCGGCGAAGGGCAGGATCCTGGGCGCGATGGCGAGGAGCTCGGTCTTGAGCGCCGCCCCGTCGACCTCCTCGATGCCGAGGCCCCGGCGCAGGGCGTTGTGATGGGCGAGCAGCCGTTCGATCTTGGCGCCGAGCAGGTCCGCATCCGCGAGATCGACGACCCGGATCGCCCGGCGGCCGACCTTGTCCTCGTAGGCCGGGCCGATGCCGCGCTTGGTGGTGCCGATCCGCAGCGTGGCGTTGGCCGTCTCGCGGAAATGGTCGAGTTCGCGGTGGAGCGGCAGGATCAGCGTCGCGTTGTCGGCGATGCGCAGCGTCTCGGGCGTGATCGTCACGCCCTGCTGGCCGAGCCGCGCGATCTCGTCGACGAGATGCCAGGGATCGACCACGACGCCGTTGCCGATCACCGACAGGGTGCCGCCGCGCACGACGCCGGAGGGCAGCAGCGAGAGCTTGTAGGTGGTACCGTCGATGACGAGCGTGTGGCCGGCATTGTGGCCGCCCTGGAAGCGCACCACCACGTCGGCCTGCTCGGCAAGCCAATCGACGATCTTGCCCTTGCCCTCGTCGCCCCACTGGGCGCCCACGACGACGACGTTCGCCATCCGCTGATCCCGATCCTGTCACGTAGACGGACAGCCCCGGCCGGCGGCCGGGGCTGTCGCATGCTGGCGGTCTTGGGCGATCCGGGCCGGGAAATCAAGGAACGCCGCCCGGCGAGGAAGGCCGGTCTGGGCTGCGTCGCCCGCGCCCCGGCTTCGGCTACTTGGCGTCGGCGGAGCCGGGCAGGTCGCCGGGCTTGATCACCCGGGTCGAGTTCGGGTTCGGCTCCGGTGGCTTCACCGTCATGTCCGGCGCCGCATTCGGCGGCGGGCGCAGGACGCCGTCGGACTTCTCAAGCTTGTCGCTGAGGGTCGAGCCGGTCGTGTCGGGGTCCGCGGGCGAGCCGTTCGGGCGAATCTTCTCGGGAATGCGCTCGTTCGGCGGCGGCAGGGGAGAGGTGTCCCGCCCCCGCAGAGGAGCATCGGGCGATTGCGCCAGGGCGGCAGTGCTCAGGAGCGCCGCGAACGCGAGCCCGGCGCCGTGCATCAGCTTCAGCATCGGAATCTCCTTCGGTCGTTGCTGAGGAAACCGGCCCACGCGGGGTCCGGTTCCGGCCCAGCTCACGGCCGAGCTGGAGAGACCGCTGGAGAGACCTCAGGCAGCCGCCATCTCCAGGTAGAGCCCGCGCAGGCGGCGGGTGAGGGGGCCCGGCTGGCCGCCGCCGATCCGGCGGCCGTCGATCTCCACGATCGGCATCACGAAGGCCGAGGCACTGGTGAAGAAGGCCTCGGCCGCCCCGAAGGCTTCCTCCAGCGTGAAGGCGCGTTCCTCGACGGTGAGCCCCTGCTCCTCGGCGAGCCGCATCACCGCGCGCCGGGTGATGCCGGGCAGGATCGCGGTCGAGAGCGGCCGGGTGACGATGCGCCCGTCCTGCGTGATGATGAAGGCCGTGGAGGAGCCGCCCTCGGTCACGAACCCGTCCTCGTGCATCCAGGCCTCGGACGCGCCGGCCGCGGCGGCGTGCTGCTTGGCGAGCACCTGGGCGAGGAGCGCGACCGACTTGATGTCCCGCCGCTTCCAGCGCAGGTCCTCCACCGACACGACCTTGGCGCCGCGGTCGGCGAGCGGGTTGGCTGCGATCGACTTCGCCTGCGTGAACATCACCACGGTCGGCGGCGTGCCGTCAGACGGGAAGACGAAGTCGCGCTCCGCGACGCCCCGCGTCACCTGCATGTAGACGACCCCTTCCTTCAGGCCGTTGCGGGCGACGAGTTCCTCCTCCAGCCGGGTCCAGCCGGCCGCGTCGTGGGGGTTGCGGATGCCGATCTCGGCCAGCGAGCGGTCGAGCCGCGCCAGATGGGCCTCGTTGTCCACGAGCCGGCCGTTCAGCACCGCGCTGACCTCGTAGATCCCGTCCGCGAACAGGAAGCCGCGGTCCATGATCGGGATCGTGGCCTCCTCATAGGGGAGGAACCGGCCGTTGACGTAGACGATGCGGGACATGGGGGTGGTCCTCGAGGGCTGGATGGTCCGGGCGCGGGCTCCTTCAAGCACCCACCTCGACCGCGCCGCAAGCGCAATTCGCAGCGCTTGCGCATACGGACGAGGCAGTTGCGCCGGTGCGAGCAACCCTCCTAGGGTGACGGCTCCTTAAGCACGGACCCGGCTCATGCGGCTCTCCTCCGACGCCAAGGGCGTCTATCCCATCGCCCCGACCCCGTTCCTGCCCGACGGCCGGATCGATGAGGCCTCGATCGACCGGATCACCGATTTCTACGGCGAGATCGGCGCGACCGGCCTCACGGTCCTCGGCGTGATGGGCGAGGCGCCGAAGCTCGACGGGGCGGAAGCCGCCGCCGTGGCCGCGCGGTTCATCCGGCGGACCTCCCTGCCGGTCATCGTCGGCGTCTCGGCGCCGGGCTTCGCCGCGATGGCGTCCCTCGCGAAAACCGCCATGGAGGCGGGCGCGGCGGGCGTGATGATCGCCCCACCCAATACGCTCCGCACCGACGACCACATCGTGACCTATTACCGGCACGCTGCCGAGGCGATCGGGCCCGACGTGCCCTTCGTGATCCAGGACTATCCCTTGAGCTTCTCCGTCGTGATGACGCCGGGCGTCATCCGCCGCATCGTCGCGGACAATCCGTCCTGCGTGATGCTCAAGCACGAGGATTGGCCGGGCCTCGAGAAGATCTCGGCCCTGCGCGGCTTCCAGCGCGACGGGTCGATGCGGCCGATCTCGATCCTGTGCGGCAACGGCGGCCTCTTCCTCGACTTCGAGTGCGAGCGTGGCGCGGACGGCGCCATGACGGGCTATGCCTTCCCGGAGATGCTGGTCGACGTGGTGCGGCTCGTCGCGGCGGGCGAGCGCGCGCGGGCCCACGACATCTTCGACGCGCATCTGCCGCTGCTGCGCTACGAGCAGCAGCCGGGCGTTGGCTTGGCGGTGCGCAAATACGTGCTGATGCGCCGCGGCCTTCTCGCTTCGGACGCGCAGCGCAAACCCGCGGGCGGTCTCTCGGCCACGGCGCGGGCGGAGGTGGATTTCCTGCTTGCGCGCTTGGCGCGGCACGACGGGCGGGCGCGGCTCGCCTGAGCGGACCGCGCGCGCCTCCCGCGCTGGAGAGGGGGCCCGGCCGGGTCAGCTCTCGCCGAAGACCCGGCGGAAGATCGTGTCCACGTGCTTGTAGTGGTAGCCGAGGTCGAAACAGGCCTCGATCGCCTCGGGGCTCAGCGCGGCCGTCACCTCCGGATCGGCCTTGAGCAGGGTCAGGAACTCGCCCTCGCCACGCCAGACCGGCATCGCGTTGCGCTGCACCAGCCGGTAGGCATCCTCGCGCGACACGCCGGCCTGGGTCAGCGCCAGGAGCACGCGCTGGGAATGGACGAGGCCGCCTAGCCGATCGAGATTGCGCTGCATGTTCGCCGGATAGACCAGCAGCTTGTCGATCACGCCGGTGAGGCGGGCGAGCGCGAAGTCGAGGGTGACGGTGGCGTCCGGCCCGATCATGCGCTCGACGGACGAATGCGAAATGTCGCGCTCGTGCCAGAGAGCCACGTTCTCCATCGCGGGGAGCGCATAGGCCCGCACCATGCGGGCGAGGCCGGTCAGGTTCTCGGTCAGAACCGGGTTGCGCTTGTGGGGCATGGCGGAGGAGCCCTTCTGCCCCTCGGAGAAATACTCCTCGGCCTCCAGCACCTCGGTGCGCTGGAGATGGCGCACCTCGATCGCCAGCCGCTCGACCGAGGAGGCGATGACGCCGAGCGTCGCGAAATACATGGCGTGGCGGTCGCGGGGGATGACCTGGGTCGAGACGGGCTCCGGCGTCAGCCCCATCTTCTCGGCGACGTATTCCTCGACCTGCGGGTCGATGTTGGCGAAGGTGCCGACCGCCCCCGAGATGGCACAAGTGGCGACCTCGGTGCGGGCCGCGACCAGCCGCTCCCGGGCCCGGGTGAACTCCGCATAGGCCTGCGCGAGCTTCAGCCCGAAGGTGACGGGCTCCGCGTGGATGCCGTGCGAGCGGCCGATCGTGGGCGTGAGCTTGTGCTCGAAGGCCCGGCGCTTGAGGGCGGCGAGCAGCGCGTCGAGATCGGCGAGGAGGATGTCGGCGGCGCGGACGAGCTGGACGTTGAGGCAGGTATCGAGCACGTCCGAGGAGGTCATGCCCTGGTGGACGAAGCGCGCCTCCGGCCCGACTATCTCGGCAAGGTGGGTCAGGAAGGCGATGACGTCGTGCTTGGTGACCCGCTCGATCTCGTCGATGCGGGCGACGTCGAACACCGCGTCGCGGCCCTTCTCCCAGACCGTCTCGGCGGCTTCCTTCGGCACGACGCCGAGCTCGGCGAGCGCCGTGGTGGCATGGGCCTCGATCTCGAACCAGATGCGGAAGCGCGTCTCCGGCGACCAGATCGCCGTCATCTCGGGCCGGCTGTAACGGGGGATCATCGGGCGCCTCGCATGCGACTTATGTTCAGGATGCGCGGCCGGTAGCATGGGCCGGGGAGGGGCTCAACGCGAACCCGCCGATCGCGGCAGGCGTCCCCGCCTCACTCCACCCGGACCCAGCCCTGCGGCATCAGCCGCTCCTGGGGGCCGAACTTGGCCTTGTAGTCCATCTTGCGGGAGCCCTCGACCCAGTAGCCGAGATAGAGATAGGGCAGGCCCAGCAGCCGCGCGCGCTCGATATGGTCGAGAATCATGTAGGTGCCGAGCGAGCGGTCGGCCTCCGACGGCTCGTAGAAGGAATAGACCATCGAGAGCCCGTCCGAGAGGACGTCGGTCAGGCAGATCGCGATCGGCGCGCCGACGCCGCGCCCGTTGATGGCGGTGTCCGGGCCGCGCTTGCGGTAGACCACCAGATGGGTTTCGACGTGGCTGTCCTCGACCATCATGGCGTAGTCGAGCACGGTCATGTCGACCATGCCGCCGTCGCCGTGGCGGGCGTCGAGATAGCGGCGGAACAGGGCGTACTGCTCCGAGGCCGGGCGGTTCGGCTGGGGCTGGCCCACGAGGTCGCGGTTGCGGCGCATCACCCGGCGCTGGCTCGCGCTCGGCACGAAGTCGCCGACGATGACGCGCACCGAGATGCAGGCGCGGCAGGTCTCGCAGGCCGGCCGGTAGGCGATGGTCTGCGAGCGGCGGAAACCGCCCTGGGTCAGGATCTCGTTGAGGTCGCGGGCCCGGCGGCCGACGAGGTGTGTGAACACCTTCCGCTCGTATTGCCCCGGCAGGTAGGGGCAGGGCGAGGGCGCCGTGAGGTAGAACTGAGGGGCGTCGCGCGGATGGCTCGTCACACTTCGGATCGCTCGCTGGGGCGGCACGAACACACCGCAGAGGCCACCATAGCATTCCGCCTCTGCGGCTCAACACGGTCACACGGTGGACGCATCGGTTTATTCCCCGGTCTCCCGGCGGAAGGGCGTCAGGCGGCGCGCACGATGGCGAGGCCGACGATGAGGTCGTGGCCGGTGCGGCGGTCGGCGCGCATCAGGCCGATGCCGACATCGAGGAGCCAGAGCAGGAAGGTCGAGACCGCCACGTAGAACAGCAGCGCGTGGACGCCTGCCGTGATCCAGTCGACCGGGCCGCCGGTCTCCGCCTGGATGCCGCGCAGGCCGAGCATCCGCATGCCGTAGGTGCTCTGATAGGCCCCGCCGAGCGTCACCGCGCTGTAGATGATCCCGCTCGCCGGCAGGATCGCGAACAGCGTCCAGCCCAGCCCGAAGGTGATGACGCCGAGGACGGCGATCGCCACCCAGAGCAGGCAGGTGAAGCCGAAGATGAACACGATGTCGAGGAGATAGGCGAAGAAGCGCCGGCTCAGCGAGGCGTATTCCACCGCGACCGGTGCCCCGTATCCCGGCGCGGGCTGCGGCGCGCCCTGCCAGGACTGCCCCTGCCATGGCTGGCCCTGCCAGCCGTTGCCCTGCCACGAATTCGACATCGCCCGCGCTCCATCGGCCGCGCCACTCCCGTCAGGTGGCGCTTAGGTCGGCTGGGCTCAAGGGCTCAGCGCGAAGTTCCGGCAACCGCCGTGCCGTGCGGACCGATGCGGCGCGGGGCGAGCCCCTCCTCCGCCAGCCTCGCCAGGATCTCGGCGGTGTGGCCGGGGCCGCGGGTCTCGATGGTGACGTCGATCGACACGCTTTTCGCCGGCACGTCGAGATGCAGGCGCCCGTGCGAGACCTCCAGGATGTTGGCGCCGAGCTCGCCGAGACGTCCGGCGACGCGGCCGAGCACCCCCGGCCGGTCGCTCGCGGTCACGCGGAAGGAGACGATGCGGTCCTCCCGCTCGAGCTCGCGCACCATCACGGAAGCGAGGAGCCGCGCGTCGATGTTGCCCCCGCAGAGGACGAGGCCGACCGTGCGGCCCGCGAAGAGGTCGGGCCGCGCGAGCAGCGCGGCGAGACCCGCTGCGCCCGCTCCCTCGGCGAGGCTGCGCTGCAGTGTCGCGTAGTCGTGCACCGCCCGTTCGATCTGCGGCTCGTCGACCAGCAGGATCTCGCGCACGCGCTCGCGGATGATCGGCAGAGTGAGCCGCCCCACGGTCTTGACCGCGATGCCCTCGGCAAGGGTCGGGCCGCCGATGGGCCGCGCCTGACCGTCGATGGCGTTGAGGAAGGACGGGTAGAGGGCGGCCTCGACGCCGAAGAGTTCGATCTCGGGGCGGGTGGAGGCTGCAACCGCCATCCCGGCCATCAGCCCGCCACCGCCGATCGGCACGACGAGGCAGTCGAGGTGAGGCGCGTCCTCCAGCATCTCCAGGGCGACCGTGCCCTGTCCGGCCATCACGGCCGGGTCGTCATAGGGGTGGACGAGGACGAGGCCGCTTCTGTCCACGAGGTCGCGGGCGACCTCCGCCGCCTCGGAGAGGGTTTCCCCCTCCAGGACGACGGTGGCGCCGTGGGCGCGGGTGTTCTCGACCTTCACGAGCGGGGTCGTTGCCGGCATGACGATGGTGGCTGGAACGCCGAGGCGGCGGGCGTGATAGGCGACCGCCTGGGCATGGTTGCCCGCGGACATCGCCACCACCCCGCGGCGGCGCTCGTCGGGATCGAGGCGGCTCAGGCGGTTGACCGCGCCGCGCTCCTTGAAGGCGCCCGTCGCCTGCATGTTCTCGTGCTTGACCAGCACCCGGGCCCCGGTGAGGTCCGACAGGCGCGGGGCCGGCACCAGGGGGGTGCGCAGCACGTGGCCCCGGATGGCCTCGGCCGCCCGGGCGACGTCATCGGGACTGATCGCGTAAGGCTCACTCAACGGTCGCTCCTGCATTGCGGCGCCCGCAGCAGCGGGCCGCGGTCGACTAGCCCGCCTGACCGATCCGGCCCTTGCCGGAGATCGCCGTGACGATCACGCCGCGGTTACACCACCAAGGGGGGACACGACCCGCGCAAAAGTAGCGGACGCTATTCCTCTCGCAAGCGGAACTCTCAGTGGTAATGGCGAGCTGTGTGTTTCTGCAGAAACCGGCCGAGTCACGACTGCGCGGCGAATTGTTCGACGATGTTGGTCTGGCCGCAGACGATGAGAAGGTCGCCTGGCTCGATCATAGTCTCAGGCCTCGCATAGATGAAATCTTGCCGCGGCCGCTTCACTCCGATCACCGTGACGCCGAACCGCGCGCGCAGTTGGGAATCGGCCAGGGTGCGGCCCACCGTCTGCTGCGGGGCGCGCATCTTGACGATGGCGAATCCGTCGTCGAACTCGATGAAGTCGATCATCCGGCTGGTCACGAGATGAGCGACACGTTCGCCCATAGCGGCTTCCGGAAAGATGACGTGGTGCGCACCGATGCGCTCGAGGATGCGCCCGTGATTGGCGGTGACCGCCTTCGCCCAGATATCCGGCACGCCGATTTCGGCCAGCGCAAGGACGGTGAGGGCGCTCGCCTCGATATCGGTGCCGATCGCCACGACAGCGCGGGGAAATTCATGGACGCCGAGACTGCGCAGGGTATCGGCATCGATACTGCTCGCCTGAACCACATGAGTGAGCCGGTCGGACCATTGCTGAACGAGGGCAAGGTCGACATCCATGGCCAGGACATTGTGGCCAAGCCGGACCAATGCCTCCGCGACGGAACTGCCGAAGCGGCCGAGGCCGATCACGACGACGCCGGTGGTCCGATCCGTGCGCGGGCGTTGAGCCATCGCATGTCTCCTTTCAGGGCGCGCGCGGCGCGCCAGAGCATTTTCCGACGAAGTGGATACCGGCTCGTCGCAGAAAATGCGGCAAGATCAAAGAGCTAGCCGACAATGGGCCGCTCCTCGGGGTAGCGGAAGGCGGAGCGGCGCTCCTTGAGCGCCAGCACGCTCGCAACGGTGATCGTGCCGACGCGCCCGAGGAACATCAGGCAGGTGAGTACGGCGAGCGCCGGCGCCGGCAATTGCGGCGTAATCCCGGTCGAAAGTCCGGTCGTCGCGAAGGCGGATACGACCTCGAACAGCACCGTCTCGAAGGCGAAATCGGTCAGGCTGAGCATGATGAGGACGCCGATCGCTATGATGCCGACGGCGAGCAGCACGACCGAGAGAGCCTGGCGCTGCGCCTGCTGGCTGATGCGGCGCCGGAAGGCGGTGGTGTCCTCCTCGCCTCGGATCTCCGCCCAGACGACGAAGCCGAGGATAAGGAAGGTGGTGATCTTGATGCCGCCGGCCGTGCCAGCGCTGCCGCCGCCGATCAGCATCAATGCATCACTCACCATGAGGGTGGTCAGCTTCATCTTGCCGACGTCGACGGCGTTGAAGCCGGCGCTGCGGGTCATGACGGAGTGGAAGGCGGCGTTGAAGAGCTTCTCGGGCCAGGCGAGAGCGCCGATCGTCGCCGTGTTGTCCCATTCATAGGCGGCGACCGCGACGAAGCCGACGAGCAACAGCAGAGCCGAGCCGAAGAGCGTCATCTTGCCGTGAACGGACCAGCGCGAGGGCCGGCGCGCGCCATAGGCGAGTTCGTGGATCACAGGGAAGCCGAGGCTGCCGATCATGACGGTCAGCATGATCGGTGTCAGGACGAAGGGATCGCGCGCGAAGCGCATCAGATTGTCGGAATAGGTCGAGAACCCCGCGTGGTTGAAGGCGAAGACCGCGTGGCAGAGGCCGTGCCAGAGCGCCTCGCCCCACGTCTGATCATAGGCGTAGCGAAACCTCAGGGTCAGGGCGGCCATCGTCGTGGCCTCCATGACGAGGGTGACGGTCAGGATCAGACGCAGCACTGTGGTGACGTCGCCGAGGCGCAAGCTGCGCGTTTCGGCTTGCGCGATAAGCCGTGTCGCTAGACCGAGGCGACGGCTTACCAGCAAGCCGAGCAGCGTCGCCCCGGTCATGATGCCGAGCCCGCCGATCTGGGCGAGGATCAGAATGGTCGCTTGGCCGAAGGCGCTCCAGTAGGTCGCGGTGTCGGTCGCGGCGAGGCCCGTCACGCAGACGGCCGAGGTCGCTGTGAACAGCGCGACGATGAACGGAGCATGGCCGGGAGCGGCCCGCGCGGCCGGCAGCATCAGCACGACTGTGCCGAGCGCAATGACCAAGAGAAAGGCGAGTGGGATGATCCGGCCGGGATGACTCAACCTGGTCTTGCGCACGATCGCCTTGGCCCACTCTGCCTTCAGATGCTCGGATCGAGCTTAGAGCATCGTGCCGAAAAGTGGATACCGGTTTTCGGCGGAAAACGATGCGAAAACAAAGAGACAGCATCGGACCTGATTCCCGAAGAGAGGTCCGATGCTGTAGAGCGCGTTATTGACCATCCATAGCCCGTTGATTTTGCATCACTTTCTGGATTGTTTCTTTTTTAGAAAGACAAGCAAAATCAAAGGCTTGGCGGCACTCAATAACACGCCCTAGCCGGGTCCCGGCTCGGCCGCCACCGCGTCGGGCGTGTCGAGATAGTAGCGCTTGAGCAGGTAGAGGGCGGCGCCGCCCACCGGACCGCGGTCGCTGATCACGCCCGAGAGGTCGGTGCGGCTCATCTCCGAGAAGCGGCAGACCGCCCAGCGGGTGACAGGCGGGCGCCCGGGTCGCTGCTCCACGAAATCCATGCGGATGCTGCGCGGCTCGCGGCCCGCCGCGGCGCCGAGCACGCGCACGCTGCCGCCCTCCGCCACCAGCGTCGGCAGGACGCGGCGGCAGACCCGCTCGCGCTCGGGATCGATGTCGGAGGAGCAGGCCCCCAGGAGGGCGAGCCCCAGCAGGAGGGGGGCCGCCGGAGACGCGGTGCTCACCCCGCCCGCAGCCGCTCCGCCACCTGGAGCGCGAAGTAGGTGAAGACGCCGTCCGCCCCCGCGCGCTTGAAGGCCATCAGACTCTCGATCATGGCGCGCTCGCCGTCGAGCCAGCCGTTCTGCGCCGCGGCGGCGATCATCGCGTATTCGCCGGAGACCTGATAGGCGAAGGTCGGCACGCCGAACCCGTCCTTCACCCGGCGGATGATGTCGAGATAGGGCAGGCCGGGCTTCACCATCACGGAATCGGCACCCTCCTCGAGATCGAGGGCGACCTCGCGCAGGGCCTCCTCGGAATTGCCCGGATCCATCTGGTAGGTGCGCTTGTCGCCCTTGAGGGTGGCGCTGGTGCCGATCGCGTCGCGGAACGGACCGTAGAACGCGCTCGCATACTTGGCCGCATAGGCCATGATCTGCACGTCCCGGAACCCGGCCTTGTCGAGCCCGGCCCGGATCGCGCCCACGCGCCCGTCCATCATGTCGGAGGGGGCGATCACGTCGGTGCCGGCCTCCGCCTGGACGAGGCTCTGCTCGACGAGGAGTGCCACCGTCGCATCGTTCACGATCACGGTGTCGTCGAGGAGGCCGTCATGCCCGTGGCTGGTATAGGGGTCGAGGGCGACGTCCGTGATGACGCCGATCTCCGGCACGGCCGCCTTCACGGCCCGCACGGCCCGGCAGACGAGATTGTTGCGGTTGAGCGCCTCGGAGCCGGTCTCGTCGCGTAAGGTAGGGTCGACATAGGGAAAGAACGAGATCGCCGGGATCTTGAGCGCGGCGGCGCGCTCGGCCTCCCGCACCGCCTCGTCGACGCTCAGGCGCTCGACGCCCGGCATCGAGGCGACGGGCTCGCGGCGGCGCTCGCCCTCGATGAGGAAGAGCGGCCAGATCAGGTCGTCGACGGTGAGCACCGTCTCGCGCACGAGCCGGCGCGACCACTCCGCCTTGCGGTTGCGCCGCGGGCGCTGCGCCAGGGTGAGGCCGGGCGCGGCCTGCGTCCGGGCGGCGTCGCGCGCGAGGGGACCGGCCAAGGGCTGGATCTGGAGCATCGGAGTCGAAGCCTCCCGGACCCGCTCGGGCACGGGTCGCTGTCATTGTTCTAAAGAACGCCTAGCACAGTCCTGCCGCAGCCCGGAACCCGGTCGGCAAGGCGCCCGCGGCATAGCTGTCAGCGATGCAGCGCGGCGGTCGCGTTGACGCACCGCCCGGCGGCTGGTTTACGGCCCTCGCATCAGGATGGATGGGCATGACAGGCGACGCTTCGGACGAGGTGCTGGTCGAGCGGCGGGGCGCTGCGGGGCTCCTGACGCTCAACCGGCCGAAGGCGCTCAACGCGCTCGATCTCGGCATGGTCCGCCGGCTCCGTGCGGCGCTCGATGCCTGGGGCGAGGATCCCGGCGTCACCCGGATCGTGCTGCGCGGGACCGGACGGGCCTTCTGTGCGGGCGGCGACCTCCGCCGCATCCACGACATCGCGAAGGCCGCCGGCCCCGCCGCGGTCGACGTGTTCTGGCGCGAGGAATATGCCCTCAACACGCTGATCCACCGCTACCCGAAGCCGATCGTCTCGCTCATCGACGGCATCGTGATGGGCGGCGGCGTCGGCCTGTCGCTGCACGGCTCGAACCGCGTCGCGGGCGAGCGCTACGCCTTCGCGATGCCGGAGGTCAGCATCGGCTTCTTCCCCGATGTCGGCGCGACTTACGCGCTGCCGCGGCTGCCGGGGGCCTTCGGCACCTATCTGGCGCTCACGGGCGAGCGGGTGGGGCCGGGGGATGGCCTCGCCTTCGGGCTCGCCACCCACGCGGTGCCGGCCGCGTCCTTCGAGGCGATCACCGAAACCCTCGCGGCGGGCGGCCCGGTCGAGGAGGCGCTGGAGCAGGCGCCGGGGCACGACGCGCCGCCGCCCGGCCCGCTCCATGCCGCGCGCGCGCTCATCGACGCCTGCTTCTCGGCCGAGAGCGTCGCCGCGGTGCTGGCCCGGCTCGATGCCGCAGCGGCGCAGGGGTCGGACTTCGCCGCCAGGACCGCCGCCACCATCCGCACCCGCTCGCCCACGAGCCTCGCAGTCGCCTTCGCGCAGATGCGCCGCGGCGGCTCCATGAGCTTCCCGGAGGCGATGCTCACCGAGTACCGGATCGTCACCCGCATCCTGCAGGGCCACGACTTCTACGAGGGCGTGCGCGCCGTGATCATTGACAAGCATGGCGCGCCGCGCTGGCAGCCCGACAGCCTCGACGCGGTGGCGCCGGCGGCGGTGGAAGCCTATTTCGCGCCGCTGCCCGACGAGCCGCGGTTCGGCTGACATGCGCCCCCTCACGAAGGTCCGCACGCCAGCCACCCGCGGCACGACGCTCGCGGAGGACAGGGGCGACCGCATCGAGCGCAACCCGCAGCCGCCGGGCGCGCGCTGGGACGTCGTGCTCGTCTGGCTGATGCGCATCGTCGCGGTGATCTGGATGATCAAGGGGCTGAGCGCCTGGGCGGAGATTCTGGGGGCCCGGCCCGGCGCGCCGCCCTTCGAGGGGGCGCCGGTGGGGCGGCAGGCCGTCATCATCTATTTCGGCGTGATCGATCTCCTGGCGGCGGTGGGCCTCTGGCTTGCCACCGCCTGGGGCGGCGTGGTCTGGCTGCTCGCCGCCACCTCCGCCTTCGTGCTGGCGCTGCTCACGCCGCAGCTCCTGCCCATGAGTTTACCGAATCTTGCCTTCGACGGCACAATCATCCTGCTCTACTTCACCGTTTCTTGGCTCGCCTCGCGCGAGATGCGCTGACCGGAGCCGTGCCCGCGCCGGTCGGGCCATCCGATCGGATCGGGCCGCTCTTCAGGTCCAGCCGGGAGTCGGGCTCTCTTGCGCCGAGCCGGCCTCCACTTCGGCTAGGGCATTGTCCGACGAAGTGGATCCCGGTTCGTCGCAGACAATGCGGCACAATCAAAAACCTGGAGCAGGGTCTGTTCACGGTGGAACGGAGCTTGCTCTAGAGAGCGCCCGAGGGGCATCCGCGTGCCGGATTCCCGGCACTTCATCTTCAGTTTACCCAGATCGGTAAATCGAGAATTTAGCCTGTCGCTTAAACCCAGATTCACGGGGCCGGCCTAGGTTGGCTGCATAAGCGGAGCGGGAAACACCGCCGATGCAAGCAGTACAGAGAGGCGCAACCATGAAGAACCAGGCGTTGAAGGTGGCCGAGCAGGTCCGGGCTCCCGAAGCCGAGCCGACGGTCCGCACCCAATACCTCGAGGCCCTGCATCTCGTCGAGCGCCTGCACCGCCGGCTGCTCGACGTGATCAAGGACGAGTTCGAGCGGCGGGGCCGGGAGGACGTCAACAGCGTCCAGGCGCTGCTGCTCTACAACATCGGCGACAAGGAGCTGACCGCGAGCGAGCTGCGCACCCGCGGCTATTATCTGGGCTCGAACGTCTCCTACAACGTCAAGAAGCTCGTGGAGTCCGGCTACCTGCACCACGCCCGCTCGAAGACCGACCGGCGCTCGGTGCGGATCAGCCTCACCGACAAGGGCCGCGAGATCCACGAGATCGTCCGCGGGCTCTATGACAAGCATGCCAAGACGATCCAGCCGATCGGCGGCATCTCGGAGGACGACTTCGCCCGCCTCAACCAGTCCCTGGCGCGCCTGGAGCGCTTCTGGACCGACCAGATCCGCTACCGCCTGTGAGCGGGGAGCGTGCGCCGTCGCGCCCGTCGACAGGCGGGCCGCACCGGCCTACACCGCACGGATCGGCAACGGAGGCAGGCATGCTGGGTCGGTTCGAGCGCGGGGGATCGGGCGAGGCGGTCGTCGAATACGGCGACAGCAATCTCAGGGTCGTGCGGCCCGGCCGGTTCGTGCGCTGCGCCGTGACCGGCGTGGAGATCCCGCTCGACGACCTGCGCTACTGGAGCGTCGCCCGACAGGAAGCCTATGCCAGCCCGGACGCCGTGATGCAGCGGCTGCGCGAGACCGGCCGTCCGTGAGCCATGCGCCGCCGGACAGGCGGCCGCGCAAGGGCTGACGGCGCTCATCCGACCGCGTGAGTTTGCCACCGGCCGGGCCGACCTTGACGGATGAAACCGCGGCTGAATGAGCGCTCCCTCCCGTGGCGGCCAACCCCGCTCCTCATGCTGAGGAGCGGAATGGCTTCCACGCACCACAGTTTCAATTGCGGGGATGGGTCCGTCGCTCAGTCGGGGCGCGTGCGCGGGTCCGGCGGCGCCGGGCCGAGGGCGGCGAGGCGCGCGCGCAGGAGCGCCGCGTCCGGCTCCGAAAAATGAAGGCTCACGGGCAGCACCGTCACGGGTGCCGCGGCGGGCAGGCGCACGCGGTCCTTCTCGGTCGTGACGAGGGTCAGGCCCTCCCGCCGGGCGAGGCGTTCGAGCCCCGCGAGATCCGCAGCCCGGTAGGCGTGGTGATCGGGAAAGGCGCGCGTCGCGCGGATCTCCGCACCGGCGGCCCGCAGGCTCTCGAAGAACTTGTCCGGCCGGCCGATTCCCGCGAAGGCGAGCACGGGCCGCCCTGCCAGCGCGGCGGCGGCACCCGGCTCGGGCCGCAGCTGCGCCCGGATCACCGGAAGGCCGCGCCGGACCGCATCGGCCGCCACGGGCTCCCCCGCCGGACCCTCGCCGATGATCAGAACGGCATCGATATGGGGCCATTGCGCCGCCAGCGGCGCCCGCAGCGGACCCGCCGGGAAGGCGAGACCGTTGCCGATGCCGACGCCCGCATCGAACACCGCGATCGACCAGTCCTTGCGCAGCGACGGGTTCTGAAGCCCGTCATCCATGATGATCGCCGTGGCATCCGCCGCGGCGCAGAGGGCCGCTCCCGCGGGGCGGTCGCGCGCGACGATTGTCGGCGCCGCACGGGCGAGGAGCAGCGGCTCGTCCCCGACCTCGGCCGCGCCGTGCTGCGCCGGATCGACACGCACCGGGCCCGGCAGGCGCCCGCCATAGCCGCGGCTGAGAAAGGCGGGCTCGTGCCCGATCTCACGCAGCAGCCCGGCGAGGGCCAGCGCCGTCGGCGTCTTGCCCGCGCCGCCCAGGGTGACGTTGCCGACGCAGATCACCGGCAGCGGCGCGCTCGCGCCGGGACGCGCCATCCGGCGCGCCACCTGCCCGCCATAGAGCCGCCCGAGTGGGGCGAGGAGCCGCGCCGGCAGGGCGGTTGGGACGGACCACCAGAATCCGGGCGCGCGCATGCTCAGCCGAGCCGGCCGGCGATCTTCATCTGGCAGATGAAGGGTTCGAGGGCCGCCATGGTCCGCTCCAGGGCGCCACCGCCGGCCGCCACCGCCCCCTGGCCCGCCCGCGCCATGACGCTCCGGCGCGCCGGATCGGCGAGGAGCCGGGAGACGGCCCCTGCGAGCCCCGCCGCATCCGGCACGGCCACGGCCGCACCCGCCTCGTCCAGCACCGCATAGGGCTGCGCGAAGTTCCAGACATGCGGGCCGTGCAGGATGGCGCTGTCGAGCCGCGCCGGCTCGATGGGGTTCTGGCCGCCGTGCTCGGCGAGCGATCCGCCCATGAAGACGAGGGGCGCGAGGCGGTAGAACAGGCCGAGCTCGCCCACCGTATCGGCCACATGGAGGTCGGTGCGGGCGTCCGGCAGGCCGCCCGCTTCCCGCCGCGAGACGCGCAGGCCCGCCGCCGCAGCCTCGGCGGCGATCTCCACGCCCCGCCGCGGATGGCGCGGCACCACCAGGGTCAGGAGGCCGGGATGATGCGGGGCGAGGACCCGGTGCGCCGCGATCACCGCCGTCTCCTCGCCCGGATGGGTGCTCGCCGCGAGCCAGACCGGACGTCCCGCCACCATGCCGGAGAGCTGCGCCAGAGCCGCCGGATCGGCCGGCGGCGCGGGAGCGTCGAACTTGAGATTGCCGGCGACGGCGACCCGCGGGGCGCCGAGGCTGCGGAAGCGCTCGGCCTCCTCGGGCGTCTGGACGAGGCAGACGGCGATGCGCGCGAGCACCGCCTGCGCGAGGGCCGGGCTGCGCGCCCAGCCGCGGGCCGAGCGCGCCGACATCCGCCCGTTGACGAGGATCAGCGGCACCTGCCGCGCATCGAGGGCCAGGACGGTGTTGGGCCAGAGTTCGGACTCGGCCACGAGCGCGAGATCGGGGCGCCAGTGATCGAGGAAGCGAGCGACGTAGCGCGGCGCGTCGAGGGGGGCGAACTGGTGCAGGGCCCCCCGCGGCAGCCGCGCGGCGATGAGCTCCGCCGAGGTCCGGGTGCCCGAGGTGACGAGCACCGTGAAGCCGCGCCGGGTCAGCCATTCCACGAGGGGCAGGAGCGACAGGGCCTCGCCGATGCTCGCGCCGTGCGCCCAGACCAGAGCCCCGGCCGGCCGCGGCTTGCCTGGCCGCCCGACCCGCTCCGGCAGGCGCTCGGGATCCTCCTTGCCCTTGTGGCGGCGCCACGCGAGCAGGCCGCCGAGGGCCGGCTCGAGGGCGATGAGCCCATAATGGTAGGCCCGCAGCAGGGGCGGGACGGGGCGGGGTCTCATGCGGCGACGCGACCGGGGCCTCGGAGGAGGCGGGGCCTCAAGGAAGATGGCGGAGCGGGAGATGCCACGATCCGGCTGTCCGGTCAGGGTCCGCTCCGGGACTGCGCCGCCTCTAGCGTCGTTGGCGGCCGAACCGCAACTGCCTCCAGTGGCCTATGCCGGATCCTGCGGCGAAAGCCCCCTGCAATCGCTGCAGCCCTGCCCGGCGATCACAGGAGCGCGAGCCGGTTGTTTGGAACGATTCGAAGTTATAGCTCAGAATTATTCCAAACAAGGAGGGGTCTATGAAGGCGCTCGGCGATCTCACCCCGCGGGAGGTGCTGGCGCTCGCCATCGCCAGCGAGGAAGAGGATTCCCGCATCTACCAGAGCTTCGCCGAGCAGCTGCGTCCGGACTTCCCTGCCTCGGCCGGCTTGTTCGAGGCGATGGCCCGGGAAGAGCGCAGCCACCGAGACGCCCTCACGGCGGCCTACCGGGAGCGCTTCGGCCAGCATCTGCCGCCGCTGCGGCGCGAGGATGTCCGCGGCTTCGCCAAGCGCCGGCCGTTCTGGTGGGACGGCCTCGATCCGGCCCGGATGCGCCAGGAGGCGGCGGCCATGGAGGCGCAGGCGGCGGCCTTCTACGAGCGCGCCGCGGATCTCTCCCGCGACCTCGACGTGCGCGGGCTGTTCACCCGGCTCTCCGAGGTCGAGCACGGCCACGAGCGCCGGGCCGAGGCGCTGGAAGCGGAGCATCTCACCGAGACCGCGGCGGCGAACGAGGCCGCCGCGCAGCACCGGCTCTTCGTGCTGCGCTACGTCCAGCCGGGCCTCGCGGGCCTGATCGACGGCTCGGTCTCGACCCTCGCTCCGCTCTTCGCCGCCGCCTTTGCGACCCACAACAACGGGCAGACCTTCCTCGTCGGCCTCGCCGCCTCGATCGGCGCAGGGATCAGCATGGGCTTCACGGAGGCCCTCTCCGACGACGGCAGCATCACGGGGCGCGGCTCGCCCTGGATTCGCGGCCTTGTCTGCGGGCTGATGACGGCTCTCGGCGGCCTCGGCCACACGCTGCCCTATCTGGTGCCGGATTCCTGGACCAACGCCTTCGCGATCGCCACGACGCTCGCGGCGATCGTGGTGGCGGTGGAGCTTCTCGCGATCTCGACCATCCGCACCCGCTACATGGAGACGCCGTTCTGGCGCGCGACGCTCCAGGTGGTGCTCGGCGGCGTGCTGGTCCTCCTCGCCGGAGTGGTTATCGGCAGCGCGTGAATCTTGCGGGGGCCGGCCGGCTTGGACATAAGCCGACCGGCCCCACGATGCGCCCCATGCCGCGGCTCACCGGAGGCGCCCGCGCGTTGTCCCATCCGATGTTCCGCCTCGCCCACCTGACAGATCCGCATGTCGGCCCGCTCTCGAAGCCGCGCCTGCGCCAGCTCCTCAGCAAGCGCGCCACCGGCTGGGTGAACTGGACCCGCGGCCGTCACCGCACCCACGACATGGCGGTGCTGGAGGCGCTGATCGCCGACCTCCTGGCGGCCGCGCCCGATCACATCGCCTGCACGGGCGACCTCTGCAACATCGGCCTGCCGAGCGAGTGGGAAACCGCGCGGGTGTTCCTGGAGGCGCTGGGCGGGCCCGAGGCGGTGAGCTTCGTGCCGGGCAACCACGACGCCTATGTGCGGGGCTCCCTCGAAGGCCTGCTCGGCGCGGTCGGTCCCTGGACCCGGGACGATGCGGGCCGCGAGCGGGCCTTCCCGTATCTGCGCCGCCGCGGGCCGCTCGCGCTCGTCGGGCTCTCCTCGGCGATTCCGACCGCGCCCTTCGTGGCGAGCGGGCGGCTCGGCTCGCGCCAGCTCGCGGCGGCGGAGGCGCTGCTGGGCAGCCTCGCCCGTGAGCCCGAGCGACCCTGCCGGGTCGTGATGATCCACCATCCGCCGCATGTCGGCGGCGCCCTGCCGGGCCGCAACCTGACGGATTCCTCGGCCTTCGAGGCGGTGATCCGGCGGGTCGGCGCGGATCTCGTCCTGCACGGCCACAACCATGTCGGGTCGGTCGCCTTCCTGATCGGGCCGGACGGCCGGCGCGTCCCGGTGATCGGCGCCCCGTCGGCCTCGGCCCGTGGCGGCACGCTGACGCATTGCGCCGGCTACCACCTCTACGGCTTCGAGCGCACCGCGACCGGCTACGCCGTGACGGCGACCCTGCGGGGGCTCCTGCCCGACGAGCGGATCGGCGACCTCGGCACCCTCACCCTGTACGGCTGAAGCCCGCAACATTTCCCGAAAGCCGGCGTTCTCCGGGCGGGCGGGGTAACCCATGCGCCCGGCACGGAGCCGCGACTGCGGGTTCCCAGTCGCCAGGCGCCGGCGCGGGAGACGGATCACCATGGCCGAGGAAACGGGCGTCGTTCGGGCGCAGGTGGCGAATGCGCGGGCGCAGGATGTGGGGCGCGGCGTCGCCCGGGTGAGCGCGGCGTTGCTGCACAGCCTGCGGCTCCAGGAGGGCGACGCCATCGAGATCATCGGCAAGCGCCACACCACCGCGCTCGCCATCGCGCTCGGCGCCGAGGACGAGGGCCTCAGCATCATCCGCCTCGACGGCCTCCAGCGCGTCAATGCGGGCGTCGGCTCGGGCGACCACGTGGAGATCCGGCGCGCCGAGGTGCGCCCGGCCACCCGCATCGTCCTGGCGCCCGCCCAGAAGAACCTGCGCCTGCAGGGCTCGGGCGAGGCCCTGCGCCGCACCTTCTACCGCCGGCCCCTCGTCGCCGGGGACGTGATCTCCACCTCGGTCCAGTCGCGGATGGGCCGCGACGACGTGCCCCCGGAGCTGCGCTCGATGTTCAACCTGCCGGCCTATGGTCTGCAGGAGATCCGCCTCGTCGTCGTCTCGACCCAGCCGCGCGGCATCGTGCAGGTCACGGCCGAGACCGAGGTCGAGCTGCGGCCGATGTTCGAGGAGCCCAAGGAGGCGCGCCGCGCCGACGTCACCTACGACGACATCGGCGGCCTCGGCTCGACGGTCGATCAGGTCCGCGAGATGGTGGAGCTGCCGCTGCGCCATCCCGAGCTGTTCCAGCGCCTCGGCATAGACCCGCCCAAGGGCGTTCTCCTCTACGGCCCGCCCGGCACCGGCAAGACGCTGCTTGCCCGCGCGGTCGCGAACGAGACCGAGGCGCAGTTCTTCCACATCGCCGGTCCCGAGATCATGGGCAGCCAGTACGGCGAATCCGAGCAGCGCCTGCGCCAGATCTTCTCCGAGGCGCAGCGCAACGCGCCCGCCATCATCTTCATCGACGAGATCGACTCAATCGCGCCCAAGCGCGAGGAAGCCCGCGGCGAGGTCGAGCGGCGCATCGTCGCCCAGCTCCTGACCCTGATGGACGGGCTCGAACCGCGCCAGAACATCGTGGTGATCGGCGCCACCAACCGGCGCGACGCCATCGACGAGGCCCTGCGCCGGCCCGGCCGCTTCGACCGCGAGATCGTCATCGGCGTCCCCGACGAGCCGGGCCGGCGCGAGGTGCTGACCATCCACACCCGCGGCATGCCGCTCGGCGAGAATGTCGATCTCGACGAGATCGCCCGCACCACCTACGGCTTCGTCGGCGCCGATCTCGCGGCGCTGGCCCGCGAGGCGGCCATGGACGCGCTGCGCCGCGTGCTGCCGCAGATCAACCTGAAGGAGGGGATCCCGCCGGAGATCCTGGAGACCCTGCAGGTCTGCCGGGAGGATTTTCTCAACGCGCTCAAGCGCGTGCAGCCCTCGGCCCTGCGCGAGATCATGATCCAGGTTCCGAATGTCGGCTGGGAGGATGTCGGCGGCCTCGGCGACGTCCAGACGAAGCTGCGCGAGGGCGTCGAGCTTCCCCTCAAGAACCCGGAGGCCTTCCGGCGGATCGGCATCCGCCCGGCCAAGGGCTTCCTGCTGTTCGGGCCGCCCGGTACCGGCAAGACGCTGCTCGCCAAGGCTGTGGCCCGCGAGGCATCGGCGAATTTCGTGGCGACGAAGTCCTCCGACCTGCTCTCGAAATGGTACGGCGAATCCGAGCAGCAGGTCTCGCGCCTCTTCGCCCGCGCCCGCCAGGTCGCCCCGACGGTGATCTTCATCGACGAGATCGACTCGCTTGCTCCCGTGCGGGGCGGCGGGCTCGGCGAGCCCGCCGTGACCGAGCGGGTGGTCAACACGATCCTGGCCGAGATGGACGGGCTCGAAGAGCTGCAGGGCGTGGTGGTGATCGCCGCGACGAACCGACCGAACCTCGTCGATCCGGCCCTGCTGCGCCCCGGGCGCTTCGACGAACTCGTCTACGTGCCGGTGCCGAACGTGGCCGGGCGCCGCCACATTCTGGGCATCCACACCCGCGGCATGCCGCTCGCGGGCGACGTCGACCTCGACGACCTCGCCGCCCGCACGGTGCGCTTCACCGGCGCGGATCTGGAGGATCTCACGCGGCGCGCCGGCCTGATGGCCCTGCGCGCCAATCTCGACGCGCGCGAGGTCACTCGGGCGCATTTCGACGCTGCCCTGCAGGAGACCCGACCCTCGGTGACGCCCGAGATGGAGCAGGATTACGAGACGATGCTGCGCACGCTCAGGCAGGAGGGCCCGCAGCGCCAGCCGATCGGGTTCGTGCCGCGACGGCAGACGGCGGAATAGGCGCAGCGCGCGGCTGGAGCATGTTCGGCACCCGCTCGGCATGACGACCGTGCCATGCGGATCTTGGATAAGACCGCGTCAGCCCACGCGAGGATGTCCGCTCCTCCTTTCCCGGGCGCATGCAGCGCCAGCGGAATGCGACCCGGGAAAGGGCAGAGAATCCGGGAAGGGGCGGAGACCCTGTGATCCTGTGATCCGTTCGCAGACCGGATCATCGCGCCTACCGGAGCGAAGCCGGCACCCGCAGGGCGAAGCCGTCGATCGGACTTCGCATCACCCGTTCAGCGCCCGGCTCTCCTCGTCGGTGAACAGGCGCGAGCGCACGTGGAAGCGCACATCCCGGCCGTTCTCCAGCGAGAACATGCCGCCGCGGCCCGGCACCACGTCGATGATGAGCTGCGTGTGCTTCCAGTACTCGAACTGCGCGCGGCTGATGTAGAAATCCGCGCCGCCGATCTGACCGAGATGGACATCGCTGTCGCCGATGATGAAATCACCAACAGGATAGCACATCGGCGAGGAGCCGTCGCAGCAGCCGCCCGATTGATGGAACAGGATCGGACCGTAGTCCCGGCGCAGGGTGTCGATCAGGGCAAGCGTCGCGTCGGTCGCGGTGACGCGAGGGGGACGATCGATCATCGGCGGCTCGTCAGGCGTGGAACGATGCCACCGCCGCAGCCGACACGCGGCCGGGCGGTGCGGGTGCGCCCCGCCGGCCGTTTGGCCGGCGGGGCCGTACCGGGATGCTCAGAAGAACCCGAGCGCCTTGGGCGAGTAGCTGACCAGCATGTTCTTGGTCTGCTGATAGTGGTCGAGCATCATCTTGTGGGTCTCGCGGCCGATGCCGGACTGCTTGTAGCCGCCGAAGGCCGCGTGAGCCGGATAGGCGTGGTAGCAGTTCGTCCAGACGCGGCCGGCCTGGATCGCCCGGCCGAAGCGGTAGGCCCGGGTGATGTCGCGGGTCCACACGCCGGCCCCGAGCCCGTAGAGCGTGTCGTTGGCGATCGCCAGCGCCTCCTCGTCGTCCTTGAAGGTCGTCACCGACAGCACCGGCCCAAAAATCTCCTCCTGGAAGATCCGCATCCGGTTGTGGCCCTTGAACACCGTCGGCTTCACATAGAAGCCTTGCGCGAACTCGCCCTCCAGCCGGTTGCGCTCGCCGCCGGTGAGAAGCTGCGCGCCCTCCTGCTTGCCGATGTCGATGTAGGACAGGATCTTCTGGAGCTGCTCGCCCGAGGCCTGGGCGCCGATCATCGTGGCGGGATCGAGCGGCGAGCCCTGCTTGATGGCGTTCACGCGGGCGACCGCCTTCTCGATGAAGCGGTCGTAGATCGCTTCGTGCACCAGCGCCCGGCTGGGGCAGGTGCAGACCTCGCCCTGGTTGAGGGCGAACATCGTGAAGCCCTCCAGCGCCTTGTCCAGGAAGGCGTCGTCCTCGGCCAGCACGTCCTTGAAGAAGATGTTCGGCGACTTGCCGCCCAGCTCCAGCGTGACCGGGATCAGGTTCTGGCTGGCATACTGCATGATCAGCCGGCCGGTCGAGGTCTCGCCCGTGAAGGCGATCTTGGCGATCCGCGGCGAGGAGGCGAGCGGCTTGCCGGCCTCCAGCCCGAAGCCGTTGACGATGTTGAGCACCCCGGCCGGCAGCAGGTCGCCGACGATCTCGGCCAGCACCAGCACCGAGGCCGGGGTCTGCTCGGCCGGCTTGAGCACCACGCAGTTGCCGGCCGCCAGCGCGGGGGCGAGCTTCCACACCGCCATCAGCAGGGGGAAGTTCCACGGGATGATCTGGCCGACCACGCCGAGCGGCTCGTGGAAGTGGTAGGCGACCGTGTCCTGGTCGATCTCGGAGAGCGAGCCCTCCTGCGCGCGGATGCAGCCCGCGAAGTAGCGGAAATGGTCGATGGCGAGCGGGATGTCGGCGTGGGTGGTCTCGCGGATCGGCTTGCCGTTGTCCCAGGTCTCGGCGAGCGCGAGGAGTTCGAGGTTCTCCTCCATGCGGTCGGCCATCCTGTTGAGGATGCGGGCGCGCTCGGCCGGCGCGGTGTGGCCCCAGGCCTCCTTGGCGGCGTGCGCGGCATCGAGCGCCCGCTCGATGTCCTGCGCGTCGGAGCGGGCCACCTCGCAGATCACCCGGCCGGTGAGCGGCGACGTGTTCTCGAAGTAGCGGCCGCCGGCCGGCGCCACCCACTGGCCGCCGATGAAGTTGTCGTAGCGCGCGGAGAACGGCGAGGCCGTCGTGCCGTGCAGGAATTCGGGCTTGTTCATCGTGTCCCTCCCACAATCGTCGCCGTCGTCTTTCTCGTCCGTGGCGACGCGTGCCTTCTTGAGCAGCCGTCGTGCCAGCAGCCGAACCGCCACGCCGAGGATCGATGCTGCATTGCGGTAAGTCTTTGAGGCTGCTTTGGAGCGACGACATCTCCGCCGCCACCGCGGTGGCATGCGGCGATGCTTCCCGGTTCATGGGCCAGATTTCCCTCGACTGATCCTGCGACACCTGCAACAGGTGTCGCAGCATGCGACAGACGGGAGGCTGAGCATGGAGAGCCGCGTGGCGACGCCCCGCACGCTCCTGGCTGCGCGCCAGCGCGTGTTCGCGCAGGGCGGCGTCGACGGGGTGCCGGACCCGATCCTGCGCTCCTGGCAGCGCTGCGCGGCGCTGGGCCTCGATTTCGGCGCCAGGCCTCGGGTCGAGCCGCTGACCGAGCGCGAATTGCGCGAGGCCTGGGAGCGCAACGACGCGCTGCGCCGCCGCTGCCGCCCGGAGATCGAGGCGCTCCATGCCGACGCGCAGGCGACCGACAGCCTCGTCATCCTCACCGATGCGAACGGGCTCGTCCTCGACACAATCGGCAGCACCGCCTTCGCGGGCCGTGCTGCCCAGGTGGCGCTTCGCCCCGGCGTGCCCTGGAGCGAGGCCGTCACCGGCACGAACGCCATCGGAACGGCGCTGATCGAGCGCCGGCCGGTCGAGGTGCACGGGCCCGAACATTATTTCGAGCCGCACCGCATCCTCAGCTGCGCGGCGATGCCGATCCTCGGCATGCGGGGCGAGACGCTGGGCGCCCTCGACCTGTCGGGGCCGGCGGCCGTGCACCACATGCACGCGCTCGGGCTGATCCGGCTCGCCGTCGACGCGATCGAGCACCGGCAGTTCGAGGCGCCGGCCCCGGACCGCGCGACCTTGCGGCTCCACTACGATCCGGCGCTGCTCGGCACGCCGCGCGAGGGCGTGCTGGTCTTCGCCGAGAACCGGCTCGTCGGCGCCAATCGCGCCGCCCTCGCGCTGCTCGGGCTCGACTGGGACGCCCTCGACCGGACGGTTTTCGAGGCCCTGTTTCCCGACCAGCGCGCTCCGGCGCCGGGCCCCTTAAGCCTGCGCGACGGGGCCGGCCGCGCCTTGCGCGGCCATTTCCAGGCCGAGCCGGCCCGGCCGCAGCCGCGGCGGAAGGCCGCCCCCGCAGCCTCCGCCGAGCATCCGGTCTTCGATCCCGGAACCGAGCACCTGCTGGCCCGCGCGGTGCGGCTGCTTGATGCGGGCATCCCGATCGTCGTCGAGGGCGAGACCGGCACCGGCAAGGAGGTTTTTTCGCGATCAGTGCATGCCCGTTCGGCCCGGGCGCAGGCCCCCTTCGTCGCGGTGAACTGCGCGGCGCTCCCCGAGAGCCTGATCGAGGCCGAGCTGTTCGGCTACGAGCCGGGCGCCTTCACGGGCGCGGCCAGGCACGGCGCCAAGGGCCTGCTGCGGCAGGCCGATGGCGGCCTCCTGTTCCTCGACGAGATCGGCGACATGCCGCTGTCCCTGCAATCGCGCCTGCTGCGGGTGCTACAGGAGCGCGAGGTGCAGCCGGTCGGCGGCGGGCGCCCCGTGCCGGTCGATTTCACGCTGATCTGCGCGACGCACCGCGACCTCGGCCAACTGGTGGAGGAGGGGCGCTTCCGGGCCGATCTCTACTACCGCATCGCGCCCTACCGGGTGGCACTGCCCCCCTTGCGCGCGCGCAGCGACCGCCTCGCTCTCGTACGGACGCTGTGGGACCGGCTCGGCGGCGGCCTGCACCGCATCGCGCTCGCGCCCGCCTGCGCGGCGGCCCTGGCGGAGGCCGAATGGCCGGGCAATTTCCGCCAGCTCGTCGGCACGCTGCGCGCGCTCCTCGCCCTGGCGGATCCGGGGGACGTGGTGGGGCTAGACGCCCTGCCGGAGACCCTCCGGCGGCCGATGCCCATCATGGCCGCGCCGCCCGAGGCGGCTGCGCAGTCCCGCGCGACGGTGCCGCCGGCCGGGGACCGTCTCGACAGCATCGCCCGGGAGGCGATGCGGGCGGCCCTCGACGCGGCAGGCGGCAATGTCTCGGAGGCCGCGCGCCGCCTCGGGATCAGCCGGAGCACGCTCTACAGGCGCTGCCTCTCCGAGCGCGGGTAGCGCCGGTCCGAGACGGCAAAGCCGCTCCTGCGGAGAGCCGGCGCTCAAGAGCCGACCGCCCACCCCCTGCCTTTCCCGGACGACTGAAACGAAGTGGAAGGAGATCCGGGAACCAGCGAGAGACGTCGCGCAGCGACCGCTTGTCGGCCACGGTGGAGGCAACCGGAGCCGCTTCGCGGCGAGTCCTCGCGCTGGATCCCGGATCTCCTTCTGACGCTGCAGTCGTGCAGGCCCGAACGGGCCCGAAAAGGGCGGGGCGGGCGAGGCGGAGTCTCGGTCAGAGCGCGCGCAGGAACCCGGCGAACCGCATCAGCCCTTCCGGCCAGGGCCCGTGCCCGCTCTCGCTGTTGAGATGCCCGGATTCGCCCGCATCGACGAGCTCGGCCCCCCAGGCCGCCGCGAATTCGTGGGCACGGTCATAGGCCGTCCAGGGATCGGTGCGGCTCGTGACCAGAACGGCGGGGAAGGGCAGGGGATCGCGCGGGATCGGCGCGAAGGCGTGCAGCAGGGCAGGCGTGTCGGGCCGCTCGATATCGGGCAGCGCCACCAGGAAGGCGCCGCGGGTCGAGCCCGGCGGCAGGTAGGGTGCGGCCTGAACCGCCGAGACCACGCCGAGGCTGTGGGCGACCAGGACCACCGGCCGCGTCGCCGCCTGGACGGCCGCGATGACCGCGTCGCGCCACGGCCCGGGATCGGGATGGTCCCAATCGGGCATCGCGATGCGGCGCGCCGTCGAGAGGCGCTCCTCCCAGCGGCTCTGCCAGTGGTCGGGCCCGGAATTGCCGAAGCCCGGGACGAGGAGGATGTCGCAATCGGCGGTTCGCATGGCGGTCCATCGATACCGTGCGGGAGCCGGGGCGTCGAGGCGGGCTCACTCCGCCGCAAGCGCCGGCGCCGGCCCGCCGAGGTTCTCCTGCTTCGCCTCGATCTCGAAATCGCTCCAGGCGAGATGCCGCGCTTTCTCAAGTCGCATGCCGCTGTCGCGGCATGCGCCCCGGACGGAAACCACGCGGGTCGACGCGCCTCAATGGGTCTGGATCGTCGGCCCGCCCGGCCGCGGTGCGGAAGATCCTTCCGTCCCGCGCTGCTTGAGCTCGTCGGAGGCGGCGTTCGCGGCGGCGGAAGCCGCATCCTGCGCCTGATCGAGGGCCGTCTCGACGAATTGCCGACCGCGCTCGGTCGCCTCGCGGGCGTAGCGCAGGCCCTGGTCGCGCACTTCGTCCGCCCAGGCGCCGACGGTCTGATCCTCGCGGCGCGTGCGCGGCAGCAGGGCGCCGAGGAGCAAGCCGGCCGCGAGGCCGACGACGCCGACGAGGAGCGGGTTCTCGCCCACGAACCGCTCGACTGCGCTCTGCCCGCGCGAGAACCGCGCGGCGCCGCGCTCGCGCAGGTCCGCATAGCGGCGCGCGCCGCTCTCGATGGCGTCGTTGGCGAGATCGCGGGCGCGATCGAGGGCCTCGGAGCCGCGCTGCTGGACGGCGCCGTAGGTCTGGTTCGCCCGCTCGTGGGCCTGCGCGACCGCATCGCTCGCGGTGCGCCTCAGGCGCTCGGCGGCGGCATCCGCGGCCTGACGGACCTGATCGGCGGTCTGCCCGGCGGTCTCGCTCACCTTCGCGGCGAGGTCCGCGGCCTGGCCGGACGCCTGGGAGGCGGCATCCCGCACGTCGCCGGCAGCTTGACCGGCGGCGCCCGTCACGCTGTCGCGGTCCTGATGGAGATTCCGCTCGGGCCCTGCGCCGGGCACCTGGGCGGAGGGTGAATCGGGGGAGGCGGGCTTCACGGTATGGTCTGCCATCTCTGCAACTTCCTTGGTTGGCGGGCGGTCCGCGGGGCGCGCGGCCCGGCCCTCGTCAGATCCGGGCGGAATGCGGGCTGGCGATCGCGTCCGCGGCCGGGTGGTCGGTCGGGCGGTCCGGATCGTAGACGCGTGCCGCCCCGTCGTTGAGCACGGGCACGGATTCGGCGCTGCGGGCGGTCGCCTCGATATGGCGGCGGCGGCGCGCATCCTCCGACATCCGGTGCAGCAGCCAGCCGACGCCCGCGGCGATCAGCATCACCGGCACCGGGTTGCGCCGCACGGCCGCCAGTGCCCCGTCATAGAGGCCGCTCATCGGCGATTGGCGCATCGTCCCGAGCATCTCGTCGACGATGCTCGCAGGCGAGAGCCGATCCTGGATCCGGTCGATGGTCTGGTCGAGCCGGGCGCGGGTCTGCTCGATGTCCTGTTCGAGATCCGAGATCGACTGGGTCATCCGGAAACCCTCTCCGACAGAACGCGGGCGTCCTGGCGGACCTGGCGCGTGGTGCGGGTCGGCGTCAGCGCCGAGAGCGACATCGCCCGTCTGCCCGCGAGCGCGAGGCCGGCCGCGATGACGAGGAACACGCCTCCCACGATGAGCGCGGCGAGCGCCTCGGAATGGACCACGGTCGCCAGCCACTTCACCAGCGCGTCGACCAGCACGAGAAGGGCGACGACCGCGAAGACCGCGGCGCCCACCATCATGCCGAGCCCGAGGAACAGCGTCCTCAGGTTGTTCGACATCTCGGTGCGGAAGAGGGCGATCTCCTTGCGGGCGAGATCGGTCGTCTCGCGCAGGGCCTCCGCGAGAAGGCCCTGGATGCTGCCGTTGCCGGGCTCGGCCATGGGCGTCTCCCTCAGGCCGTGTGGCGCATGCCGGGCCGGCGCTCGGCCGAGGAGGCGTCACGCTTAGGAATCGCGTGCGGCGGATGGGCCGAGGACTTGATGAAGCGGGCCGCCAGGAAACCGGTGACGAAGCTCGCGATCGCCACCGCCGCGGGACGCCGCCGCGCCACCGCCTCGACGTCGCTGTAGAACTCCTCGAAGCTGCGCGCGCGGATCGAATCGGAGAGATGCTCCAGCCCCTCGGCCGCGCTGTCGAAGAAGGCCTTCACGTTCGGCTGCCTCTCCAGGCCGTCGCCGGATTGGCGCAGCGCGTGGGCAAGCTCGGCGACCGATTGCGCGGCATCCTCCTTGCGCCGGCCCACATAGCCGGTGACCTGCTCGCGGGCGGCCTCGACCAGGCTGTAGCCGCGCTCCATGGCGACGTCGCCGAGTTGGCGCACGTCCTCGCGCAGTTCCGTCCAGTCGGCGGGGTGATCCGCGGACGCCCCGGCCCGTTGCGTCTGGTGTTGCCCGTTCTGGTAACCCGCGCTCATCACTGGGACTCCTTGGAAACGTCATGGCGCGTCGGACCCGCGCCCGGCGCGCTGAGCAGTGTGTGCGAGTAACCGCAGCCGCGTCCCGGGGTTCCGGAGTCCCGTACTCCCGGGGTTCTGGAATCCCGTACTCACTGGAATCCGGTACTCCCGGAGTTCTGGAATCCCGTGCTCCGGCTTGGACATCCTGCGTGACGGCCCTGCGAAGGCGGCCGGGAATCCTGTGGAGCGCCGCCCCCCGGCCGGAGCGCCCTTCTGCAACCGATGCGTTCGGCAAGGGTTGACCACGGACCGCGGATCGCGCTTGCATGCCGCGCGTTCTACGCTCGTGCCGTGAGGGAGGGACCGGAGCCGGAACCCTTCCCCGCTCAGGGAGTCCGTAACCGCCGTGTCACGCCTGATCATCGTCTCGAACCGCGTCGCCGTCCCGGAAGCGGGATCCAAGGCCGTCGCGGCGGGTGGCCTCGCGGTCGCGCTGAAGGAAGCCTTCACCGCTTACCGGGGCCTGTGGTTCGGATGGAGCGGCAAGATCGCGGAGCAGCCCGCCGACACCCCGACCATCGCCGATCGCGGCCGGGTCCGCTACGCGGTGATGGACCTCTCGCCCCAGGACCATCGCGAGTACTACAGCGGCTTCGCCAACCGGGCGCTCTGGCCAATCATGCACTACCGGCTCGGCCTCGCCGCCTATTCGCGGGCCGACTATGCGGGCTACCAGCGCGTCAACCGCATCTTCGCCCAAGCCCTCGCGGGGCTGATCGAGCCCGGCGACCTGATCTGGGTGCACGACTACCACCTGATCCCGCTCGCCTCGGAGCTGCGCGGCCTCGGCGTGGCGAACCCGATCGGCTATTTCCACCACATTCCCTGGCCGTCCGGCGAGGTGTTCAACACCCTGCCGGCCTCGAACGAGCTCCTGCGGGCGGTGGCCGACTACGACCTGATCGGCCTCCAGACCGAGTGCGACGTCCACAATCTCTCCCGCAACCTCGTCGACGAGCTGCGGGCGATCCCGCTCGGCGGCGGCTCGCTGATGGTCGACGGGCGCCGCACGCGCATCCGCAGCTTCCCGATCGGCATCGACGTGGAGGGCTTCCGGCAGGCGGCGGACCGGGCGGGCATGAACCGGACCGTGCGGGACACGGTGGCGGGCCTGCGCACCCGCAAGCTGCTCATCGGGGTCGACCGGCTGGACTATTCGAAGGGCGTGCCGGAGCGCATGGAGGCGGTGGACCGCTTCTTCGCCTCCAACCCCGACCAGCGCGGCAACGTCGTGTTCCTGCAGATCGCCCCGAAGTCGCGCACCGAGGTGCCCGAATACGAGCAGCTCAGCCGCGACGTGAACGAGGTGCTCGGCAACATCAACGGCTCGCTCGGCGAGCCGTCCTGGACGCCGATCCAGTACGTCACCAAGGCCTATCCGCGCGCCGTGCTGGCGGGACTGTACCGGGCGGCGCGGGTCGGCCTCGTCACGCCGATGCGCGACGGCATGAACCTCGTCGCCAAGGAATACGTGGCGGCGCAGAACGAGGAGGATCCGGGCGTCCTCGTGCTGTCGAAATTCGCAGGCGCCGCCCGCCAGCTGCCCGAGGCGCTCCTGGTCAATCCGTATGACCGGTTCGAGGTCGCCGAGGCGATCCGCGCCGCGCTCTACATGCCGAAGGCCGAGCGCCTGGAGCGCTGGAAGCCGATGGTCGAGCGTTTGGCCCGCGAGGACGTGGATTGGTGGGCCCGCACCTACCTGACCGAACTCGAAGCCTTCCGGACGATCGAGCGCGAGCCGCCGGCCGCGGCCGAGGCGGCACAGTAGACGACCTGCCCCATCCGCCGCGGCGCGAGGCTTGACCATAGGCCAGCTGCGCGTCGATGAAGGCGGGATGATCGCCCTCGACGACGGCCTGCCGGCTCCCCTTGGCGCCCATTTCGACGGGCGCGGGGTGAATTTCGCGCTGTTCTCCGCCCATGCCACCGCGGTGGATCTCTGCCTGTTCGATCCGACCGGGCGTCACCAGACCGACGTGATCCGCCTGCCGCGGCGGACCGACGACATCTGGCACGGCTATCTCGCGGGGATGCTGCCGGGTCAGCTCTACGGCTACCGCGTCCACGGGCCGTGGGATCCCGGCCAGGGACACCGCTTCAACCCGCACAAGCTCTCTCTCGATCCCTATGCGCGTGAGCTGCAGGGGCGGGTGCGCTGGCACGACGCCGTCTACGCCTACCGGCGGGGCCTGCACCGGGACGACCTGATCGACCGGCGCGACAGCGCCACCATGGTGCCGAAGGGCGTCGTCACGGCGCCGGACGCGCCGGTGTCGGAGGATCCGCCACTCCGCCGGCCCCTTGTCGACAGCGTGATCTACGAGGCCCATGTCAGGGCCTTCACGCAGACCCATCCGGGCGTGCCGCTGCCGTGGCGCGGCACCTATGCGGCGCTCGGCCATCCGGCCATCGTCGAGCACCTCCTGCGCCTCGGCGTCACGGCGATCGAGCTCCTGCCGATCCAGGCTTTCGTCGACGACCGCTTCCTCGTGGAGCGCGGCCTGTCGAACTTCTGGGGCTACTCGCCGCTCAACTACTTCTCCCCCGAGCCGCGCTATCTCGGCCCCGCCGGGATCCCGGGCCTGAAGGCCGCGATCCGGCAGCTCCACGCGGCCGGGATCGAGGTGCTGATCGACGTCGTCTACAACCACACCTGCGAGGCCGACCGCACGGGCCCCAGCCTGTCCTTCCGGGGCATCGACAACGCCGCCTACTACAAGCTGCGGCCGGACGACCGGCGGGAGACCCTCGACTTCACCGGCTGCGGCAACACCCTCGACGTCGCCCATCCCAGGGTGATGCAGATGGTGCTCGATTCCTTACGCCACTGGGTCGAGGCCTACCGGGTGGACGGATTCCGCTTCGACCTCGCATCGAGCCTCGCGCGCGCGCCGCACGATTTCTCGCCGCGCGCCGCAGCGCTCCAGGCGATGCTGCAGGACCCGGTGCTCTCCCGCGTCAAGCTCATCGCCGAGCCCTGGGACCTCGGCATGGGCGGCTACCAGCTCGGCGGCTTCCCGATCGGCTGGAGCGACTGGAACGACCAGTTCCGCGACGCGACGCGCGGCTTCTGGCGCGGCGACGACGGCCAGCTGCCGCGCCTCACCCAGGGGCTCACCGGCTCGCGGGAGATCTTCGCGCCCTCCGGGCGCGGGCCGGGCGCGAGCGTCAACTTCATCACCTCGCATGACGGCTACACCCTCGCCGACGTGGTCTCCTACGAGCACAAGCACAACGAGGCGAACGGCGAGGGGAACCGC
This sequence comes from Methylobacterium nodulans ORS 2060, assembly GCF_000022085.1. Classification (NCBI taxonomy): domain Bacteria; kingdom Pseudomonadati; phylum Pseudomonadota; class Alphaproteobacteria; order Hyphomicrobiales; family Methylobacteriaceae; genus Methylobacterium; species Methylobacterium nodulans. The sequence goes on along the minus strand of NC_011894.1, from coordinate 7,658,969 downwards.
GACGGCCACGGCCACAACGTCTCGTGCAACTATGGCGTCGAGGGGCCGACCGACGATCCGGCGATTCTGGCCTTACGCGCGCGCCAGAAGCGCAACCTCCTCGCCACGATCGTGCTGGCGCAGGGCGTGCCGATGCTGCTGATGGGCGACGAGCGCTCGCGCAGCCAGGGCGGCAACAACAACGCCTATTGCCAGGACAACGCGACCTCCTGGGTCGACTGGGAGGATGATGGGGGCGATCCGGCGCTGAGCGATTTCCTGAGGAACCTGCTGGCGCTGCGCCACGACCACCGGGCGCTGCGCCGCCGCAGGTTCCTCACCGGCGAGGCGGTGACGCAAGCCGGCCTCAAGGACGTGCACTGGCTCTCGCCCTGCGGGCAGGAGATGGATGCGGCGGCCTGGGCGGATGGCAGCCGGCGGGCCTTCGGCATGCAGGTCGGCAACGACGCGCCGGACGGCAAGCGCCTGCTGTTCCTGGCCAATGCGGCGCCCGACCCGGTCGCCTTCCACCTCGCCCGGGTCATCGGCGGCCCCTGGACGCCGCTCTTCGACACCTCGGTTCCGGACGGGCGGCCCCGCGGACACGAGCCGGTCCGCATCGGCGGCACGGTGACGATGCCCGCGCGCGCGCTCCTGGTGTTCAGCCGGCACATGGCGCGGCCGGGAAAATCTGCCCGAGCGTAAGCGCGGCCGGTTGCCCCGTGCGGTCGCCGCCATACCTCGTCGGTCGTGGCTGAGTTGGCCCCGGAACCAGGGCAAGCTCGGCGGATTGCCTCAGCGGGAGAATGCCGGGACGCCTCCCGCAACCGAACGGCACGAAGGATGGTGGATCCGATGCGGCGCGCGCACAGCATGCCTTTCGGCGCACAGATCGAACCGGAGGGTGTGCGCTTCGCGCTCTGGGCACCGACGGCCCGGGACGTCTCCCTCCTCCTCGACGGCGCCGAGCACCCGATGCCGGAGGAAGGCGAGGGATGGCGGCGCCTCACCCTGCCGACCGCGAAGCCCGGCGGCCGCTACGGCTTCCGCATCGACCGCAACCTCGTCGTGCCGGACCCGGCCTCCCGCTTCCAGCCGGACGACGTCTCGTCCTTGAGCGAGATCGTCGATCCGCGGGCCTTCGCCTGGAGCGACGGCTCCTGGCGCGGGCGCCCCTGGGAGGAGGCGGTGATCTACGAGGCCCATGTGGGCAGCGCGACGCCGGAGGGCACCTTTGCGGGCCTCACCGCGAAGCTCGAGACGCTGCGCGACCTCGGCGTGACGGCTCTCGAGCTCATGCCGCTCGCCGATTTCAAGGGGAGGCGCAACTGGGGCTACGACGGCGTGCTCCCCTACGCGCCCGATTCCGCCTACGGCACGCCCGACGACCTCAAGCGCCTGATCGACCATGCCCATGCGCTCGGGCTCATGGTCTTCATCGACGTGGTCTACAATCACTTCGGTCCGGCCGGGAACTACCTCCACTCCTACGCCAGGACCTTCTTCACCGAGCGCCACCAGACCCCCTGGGGCGCGGGCATCAACTTCGACGGGGCGGAGCGGCCGGTGCGGGACTTCTTCCTGCACAATGCCCTGTACTGGCTGGAGGAATTCCACGCGGACGGGCTGCGCTTCGACGCCGTCCACGCGATCCTCGACGATTCCGAGACGCATTTCCTCGCCGAGCTCTCCGAGCGCATCCGCGCGGCGTTCCCGCAGCGCGAGATCCACCTGATCCTGGAGAACGAGGCGAACCAGGCACGCTGGCTCACCCGAGGGGAGGGCGGCAAGCCCGTGCGCCACACCGCCCAATGGGCGGACGACCTCCATCACGGCTGGCACGTGCTGCTCACCGGCGAGGATGCCGGCTATTACGGGAGCTTCGCGGACCGGCCCGTGGCGCATCTCGCCCGCAGCCTCGCGGAGGGGTTCGCCTATCAGGGCGAGCCGTTCCGCACCCTGGACAACCACCCGCGCGGCGAGCCCTCCGGCCACCTGCCACCTTGCGCCTTCGTCACCTTCCTGCAGAACCACGACCAGGTGGGCAACCGTGCGATGGGCGAGCGCCTGAGCCACCTCGCGGATCCGCAGCGCCTCGCACTCGCCCGGGCGGGCCTGCTGCTGGCGCCCCAGATCCCGATGCTGTGGATGGGCGAGGAATGGTCGGCCTCGGCGCCTTTCCTGTTCTTCGTCGATTTCGCGCCGGACGAGGATCTCAACCGCGCGGTGCGCGACGGGCGCCGCCGGGAGTTCCGCCACTTCGCGGCCTTCGCGGATGAGGAGAAGGCCAAGGCCATCCCCGACCCGACCGCGGAAGATACCTTCCGGCGCTCGAAGATCGACTGGGCGGAGCGCGAGCGCTCGCCCCACCGGGAGGTGCTGGCCGACACCGCTTCGCTGCTGGCGCTCCGCCGGGCCGAGATCGTGCCGCTGACGAAGTCGGACTGGCTCGGCGGACGGGCCGCGCTGCCGCGGCCGGACGTGATCGACGTGACCTGGCGCTTCGGGCGCGGCACGCTGCGCTTCGTCGCCAATTTCGGCGCGGACTTCGCCTTGCCGATGCCGGCGGGCCGGGTGATCTGGACCTCGCCGGCCGCGACCTGTCGCGAGGGCGGCGAGATCGTCCTGCCCGCCTGGGCCGGCCTGTTCGCGAAAGAGGTGGCGTGATGGCCGTGTCCGAGGATGTCGTCGCGCGGCTCGCCCGGCTCGCGGGCCTCGCCGCCGACTACGTCGATGCCTTCGGCAGCCCAATCGAGACGCCCCTCGACGCCCGGCGCGGCGTGCTCGCTGCCCTGGGCCTGCCCTCCGGCACCGAGGAGGAGGCCCGCTCAAGCCTCGCGCGGATCGAGGCCCTGCGCCATGGCCTGGTGCCGCCGCTGGTGCCGGTCGAGGCCAGGCGCGCCTCGCGGGTGCCCGTGCGGGCGGACCGCAACGGGACCCTGAACTGGCGCGTCGTCGACGAGCGCGGCAGCGCGCGGGACGGCCGCGCCCCGATCGCTCTCGGGGGCGGGACACCCGCCTTCGACCTGCCGCCGCTGACTCCGGGCTATCACCGCCTCACCGTGACGCTGGGTGACAAGCGCGCCGAGGCGACCGTGATCGCCGCGCCCCAGCGCTGCTGGCGCCCGCGGGCGCTCGGCGAGGAGGGCGCCCGGGACTGGGGCCTCGCCGTGCAGCTCTACGGCCTGCGCTCGGCCGAGAATCTCGGCATCGGCACCTACACGGATGCGGGCCGGGCGGCGACCGACGCGGGCGCGCGGGGCGCGGCCTTCCTGGGGCTCAGTCCCGTCCACGCGCTGTTTCCGAGCGACCGGCACAAGGTCTCGCCCTATTCGCCCTCCTCGCGGCTCTTCCTCGAAACCCTCTACATCGACCCGCAGGCGGTGCCGGGCTTCGCCGGCAGCCGGGCCGCTTCCCTCCTCGACGCGATGCGCCCGCAGGTGGAGCGGCTGCGGGAAGCCGCCCTCGTCGACCATGCTGGCGTCTGGGAGGTGCTGGGGCCGGTCCTCGACGCCCTCTGGCAGGAATCCCGCGCCCGGGCCGGGCAGGATACGGAGTTCCTGGCCTTCCGCGCCGCGGGTGGCGAGAGCCTCGAAGCGCACGCGACCTTCGATGCCCTGTCCGAGCATTTCCGCCGCCAGGGGGCGTCCTGGCTCGGCGAGTGGCCGGAGGAATACCGCCGCAACGGCACGCCGGCGGTTCTGGCCTTCGCGGCGGAGCACCCTGAGCGCATCGCCTACTACGCGTGGCTGCAGTTCATCGCCGACCGGCAGCTCGCGGCGGCGGCCGCCGCCGCGCAGGCCGCCGGCATGCGGCTCGGCCTCTACCGCGACCTTGCGGTCGGGGCCGACCGGGGCGGGTCCGAGGTCTGGTCGAACCCTGAGCGCTTCGCCACCGGCCTGTCCATCGGCGCGCCGCCGGACCTCCTCGCCCCGAACGGCCAGGATTGGGGTCTGCCGCCCTTCGATCCCCTCGAACTGGAGCGGGACGGGCTCGCGGCCTTCCGGGCGCTGGTTCAGGCCAATATGCGCCACGCGGGCGCGATCCGCATCGACCACGCCTTCCAGCTCGCCAGGCTCTACCTGATCCCGGCGGGGCAGGGGGCGAAGGCGGGCGCCTATGTGGCGATGCCCTTCGAGCCGATGCTGGCGGTGCTGCGGCTCGAGAGCCACCGGGCGAAGTGCCTCGTCATCGCCGAGGATCTCGGCACGGCGCCGCAGGGCTTCTCCGACGCGCTGATGCAGGCGGGCATCCTGAGCTACCGCATCCTCGCCTTCGAGCGGGGCGAGGGCGGCTCGTTCAAGAGCCCGGAGGCCTATCCGCGCGACGCGCTCTGCGCCATCACCACGCACGACCTGCCGACCTTCGTCGGCTGGTGGCGGGGGGTCGACACGGATCTGCGCCAGTCGCTGGGCCTCTACGACGGCGAGCGGGCGGATGCGGAGCGGGCCGAGCGCGTGACCGAGCGGCGGCGCCTCACCGAGGCGCTCCACAGCGAGAACCTGCAGCCGGGCGCGGAGCCCCCGGACCAGCCGCCCTTCGATGCGGCGGCCCGCTATCTCGCCCGCGCCCCCTCGGTGCTCACCGCCGTGCAGTACGAGGACGTGCTCGGCGAGGTGAGCCAGGCCAACATGCCGGGCATCACCGACGGCTACCCGAACTGGCGCCGCAAGCTCGACCGGGACCTCGATGCCATCGCGGCGCCGGGCGGGCCGCTCGCCAAGCTCGCCGCTTCGCTCGCCTCGGAGGATCGCGGCCCGCGCTCGGGCGCCGCGCGCCTCGCCTCCGAGCCGCCGCGGGCGACCTACCGCCTGCAGTTCCACAAGGACTTCACCTTCGACGACGCGGTCGGCATCCTGCCCTACCTCGCGAAGCTCGGGATCAGCCACGTCTACGCCTCGCCGATCCACAAGGCCCGGCCCGGCTCGACCCATGGCTACGACATCGTCGACCACCGCGAGATCAATCCGGAGCTCGGCGGCGAGGCGGCCTTCATCCGCTTCAGCGACGCCCTGAAGGCGCACGGGCTGAAGCTCCTCCTCGACATCGTGCCCAACCACATGGGCGTGGGCGGCGCCGACAATCCCTGGTGGCTCTCGGTCCTCGAATGGGGAGCGCTCTCGCCCGCCTCCGAGGCCTTCGACATCGACTGGGAGCGAATCGGCGCGCACAACAAGCTCGTGGTGCCGTTCCTGGGCGACCGCTACGGCGAGGCCCTGGAGAAGGGCGACCTCAAGCTCACCTTCGATCCGGCCGAGGGCGGCTTCTCGGTCTGGCACCACGAGCACAAGTTCCCGATCTGCCCCTTGAGCTATCCGATCGTGCTCGACCGGGCGCTGGCGGCCCTGCCGGAGGCCGGCGACGAGCCCTCCGCCGAGGTGCTGGCGATCTCCGAGCGCCTGCGCCGCATGAGCGAGGAGACGGATCCGGAGCGCCTCGCCGGCTTCCCGGCGGAGGCCGACGGGCTCAAGCACCGCCTCGCCGAGGCGGTGAAGTCCTCGCCCGAGCTGCAGCAGGCGATCGACCGCGCCGTGGCGCTGGTGAACGGCTTCAAGGGCCATCCCGACAGCTTCGGGGCGCTCCACCGCATCCTGGAGGCGCAATCCTACCGGCTCGCCCATTGGCGGGTCGCGGCGAGCGACATCAACTACCGCCGCTTCTTCGACGTGAATTCCCTCGCGGGCCTGCGCGTCGAGCGCCCGGCGGTGTTCGAGGGCGCGCATGCGATGCTCTTCCGCCAGATCCGGGCGGGGCGGATCGACGGATTGCGCATCGACCACATCGACGGCCTCGCCGATCCGGCCGGCTACGTGCGGGCGCTGCAGGAGGCGGTCGGCCCCGGCTTCTACATCGTGGTCGAGAAGATCCTGGAGCCGGGCGAGCGGCTGCGGCCCTGGCTCGTCGCCGGCACCACCGGCTACGACGTGCTCAACCAGATCGACGGGCTGTTCGTCGACCGCGACAAGCGCGAGGCGGTGCGCGCCTTCTACGCGGAGGCGACCGGGACCGACGAGCCCTATGGCGTGCTCCTGCGGCAGGTGAAGGCGGAGATCCTGGAGACGAGCTTCGCGAGCGAGCTCGAGGTCCTCACCTCCGACCTCAAGCGCGTGGCCGATGCCGACCGGCGCACCCGCGACTTCTCGGTCAACGCGCTGCGCCAAGCCCTCACGGAGATCGTGGCGCGCTTCCCCGTCTATCGCAGCTACATGCCCCAGGACCTCGACGGGGACGAGCTGGAGGCCGAGGACGTGCGGCTGATCGAGGGGGCGGTGCGCAAGGCCAAGCGCCATTCGCGCCTGCCCGACCGCTCGGTCCACGACTTCGCCCAGAGCGTGCTCCTCGGGCGCATCGACACGGATAGTCCGGGCCGGCCCTCGCCCGAGATCGTGCGCCGCGTGCGCCGCCGCTTCCAGCAGCTCACCGGCCCCGTGATGGCGAAGAGCCTGGAGGACACCCTGTTCTACCGCTTCGTCGAGCTCCTGGCGCTGAACGAGGTGGGCGGCGATCCCGGCGAGTACGGCCTCACCGCGGAGCATTTCCACGCCCTCCAGGCGGCCCGCGCCCGCGACTGGCCGAATGCGCTGATCACCACGGCGACGCACGACACCAAGCGCGGCGAGGATGCCCGCGCGCGCCTCCTCGCGCTCTCGGCCATGCCCGAGCTCTGGCAGGCCGAATGGGCGCGCTGGCGGGAGATCGCCGAGCCGCATCTCACCGAACTCGAGGGCGAGCCCGCCCCCGACGCCAACGACCAGTGGATGTTCTTCCAGGCGATCCTGGGCGCTTGGCCCCTCGACCTCCTCGACGACGTCTCGGACGCAGGCACGGTCGAGGCGTTCCGCCAGCGCCTCGGCGCCTATGCGGAGAAGGCCCTGCGCGAGAGCAAGCGCTGGTCGAGCTGGGTCAACATCGACGAGGCCTACGAGGGCGCGGTGGCCGGGCTGTTCGATGCGCTCATCGCGCCGGGCTCCGAATTCCTCACCGCCTTCCGGCCCTTCGCGCGCCGCCTCGCCGAGGCCGGGATGGTGACCGGGCTCGCCCGCACGGTGCTCAAATGCACGCTGCCGGGTCTGCCCGACACCTACCAGGGCACCGAGTTCTGGGACTTCTCCTTCGTCGATCCCGACAACCGGCGGCCCGTCGACTATGCGGCCCGGGCGCGCGCGCTGGCGGAGGATGGCCCCATCGACGAGATGCTGGCGCAATGGCCGGACGGGCGGATCAAGCAGGCGGTCCTGGCGCGGCTCCTCGCCGACCGCGCGGCCGAGCCCACCTTCTACGCCGATGCCGATTACCGCCCGGTCGAGGCGGAGGGGTCGCGGGCGCGCCAGCTGCTCGCCTTCATCCGCGGCGAGGCCGCCACGGGCGGCGAACTCCTCGTCGTCGTGCCGCGGCAGGTGGCAGATCTGGCCGGGGACCTGCCCCGCTTCGGAGAGGCTTTTTTCGGTACCGTGCTCCCCGTACAGGAGGGCAGCCGCTGGCGCGATCTCGTCACCGGACAGGAACTCGGGCCCGAGGGCGGGCGTCTTCCGGTCGACCGCCTCTTCCGGAGGCTCCCCCTCGCGGTTCTGCGACGGCTGACCGCGTCGAGTTAGTCCGCAGCCGGGGATCCTGGCGCGGGAAACCCCTCTCCCGAGCGGGAGAGGGGACCCGCACCATTCCCGGCTGCAGGTTCACGGACACGTCGCGGCCGTCGTGCACACGGCCCGTCGACCCAAGGTCGACTCAACCACGAGTCGAACCAAGACAGGATGCAGGCAGGATCGGTTCGATGAACGTACCCCGCACCAGCACCACGCCCGCCGAGCGCGCCGTGACGCCGCTGCCGTCGACTCTCGCGCCCCTCGCCGCAGGCCCCCGGATCTACAACCTCTTCCCGCTCCTCGTCGGCCGGGTGCGGGACTGGACCGCCGAACTGCCCCGCATCGCCGCGATGGGCTTCGACTGGGTCTACCTCAACCCCTTCCACCAGACGGGCGGGTCCGGCTCGCTCTACGCGGTGGCGGATCCCGATCGGCTCGACGACCGCTTCCGCGATTCCGACGGCACGCCGGACGACGAGCAGATCCGCCGCTTCGTGGCCGCGGCCGCAGAGGCTGGCCTCAAGGTCATGACCGACCTCGTGGTGAACCACGCCGCCAATGACGGCCGCCTGGTGCGCGAGCGCCCGGAATTGTTCCTGCACGAGGCGGACGGCACCCCGGTGAGCCCGGCCGCGGTCGATCCCGACGACCCGACCAAGGTCACGGTCTGGGGCGACCTTGCCGAGTTCGACTATGGGGCGGAGGCGCCGCGCGCCGCGCTCACGGAATTCTGGGACGGCTACATCGCCCGGCTCCAGGGCCTCGGCGTGGCCGGCTTCCGGTGCGATGCCGCCTACAAGGTGCCGCCAGAGGTCTGGCGGGTGCTGATCGGGCACGCGAAGGCGCGCGACCACGCGGTGCTGTTTGCGGCCGAGACCCTCGGCTGCACCTTCGAGGAGACCCGCGCCACCGCGGGCGCGGGCTTCGACTACCTGTTCAACAGCTTCGCGTGGTGGGACCTCAAGGCCCCCTGGGCCCTGGAGCAGTACGACCGCTTACGCACCATCGCGCCCTCGATCGCCTTCCCGGAGAACCACGACATGGCCCGGCTCGCCGCCGGGGTGACGGGCGGGCCAGAGGCGGTCGCGCAGCGGCTCAAGACCCGCTACGCGCTCGCGGCCTTCTTCTCGGCCGGCGTGCTGATGCCGATCGGCTACGAGTGGGGCTACCAGAAGGCCCTGCATGTGGTGGAGACGAGCCCGGCCTCCCGCGAGACCGACAGCGGCCTCGACATCTCCCCCTACATCGCGGCGGTGAACCGCCTGCGGGCGGAGCTGCCCGCCGCCAATGTCGAGGGCGCCCAATGGCGCCTCTCGGCGCCGGACGCGCCCTATCTGGCGCTCTGGCGCCTCGATACCGGCCATCCGGGCTCGGCCACCCACGGGGTTCTCGTGCTGTACAACCCGACCGACGCGCCGGTCGCGGTGGATCCCGGGCCGCTCATCGCCCGCACGGGCGGCGAACTCGGCCCCTTCGAGGACCTGACGCCGGAGACCGCCCCGCTGCCCTTCCGGGCCGATCTTTCGATCGATCTCGGCCCCGGCGCGCTCCGCATCCTGGCGGCGCGGCGGATCGCGGCGCCGGCCCTGCCGCGGCGGCGCAAATCCGAGCCGAGCGGCGAGGGACGCGTCATCATCGAGGCGGTGAGCCCGGAGATCGACGGCGGTCGCTCGGCGGTGAAGCGCGTGGTCGGCGAGCGCCTGCGGGTCGAGGCCGACATCTTCACGGACGGGCACGAGATCATCAACGCGGCGGTGCTGTCGCGGCTCGCGGGCGAGCGCGAGTGGCGCCGCGACCCGATGGTGTTCATCGACAACGACCGCTGGGGCGGGTCCTTCCCGCTCTCGCGCAATGCCCGCTACGAGTACACGGTCGAGGCGTGGCGCGACGACTTCTCGTCCTGGCTGCGGGGCCTGGAGAAGAAGCGGCTCGCGGGCATCGACGTGCATCTCGAGACGCTGGAGGGCGTCGCGCTGGTCAGGCGCGCCGCCGAACTTAGCCAGGGCAGCGACGCCCAGGCGCTCAACGGCCTCGTCGCCGCCCTCGAGGCGGAGCAGGCGGGATCGCCCGCGCAGCTCACCCGCATCATCGAGCAGCAGCGGCTGATCCACCGCAACTCCGAGAAGGTGAACCTCTCGCGCTATCCGGTCGTCCTCGAAGTCGTCGCCGACCGGCTCGCGGCCCGCTTCTCCGCCTGGTACGAGATCTTCCCGCGCTCGCAATCGGGGGACCCGAACCGCCACGGCACCTTCGACGACGTCATCGCGCGGCTGCCCGCGATCCGGGAACTCGGCTTCGACGTCCTCTACTTCACGCCGATCCATCCGATCGGCCGCAAGAACCGCAAGGGCAAGAACAACTCGCTGAAGGCGAAGCCGGACGATATCGGCTCCGTCTACGCGGTGGGCTCGCAGGAGGGCGGCCACGAGGCGGTGCATCCCGAACTCGGCACCCTCGACGATTTCCGCCGCCTCGTCGCGGCGAGCCACGCCCACGGCATGGAGATCGCCCTCGACTTCGCCATCCAGTGCTCGCCGGACCATCCCTGGATCAGCGAGCATCCCGGTTGGTTCGACTGGCGGCCGGACGGCACCATCCAGTACGCCGAGAACCCGCCGAAGAAGTACGAGGACATCGTCAACGTCGACTTCTATCGGGAGGACAGCCTGCCCGCCCTCTGGATCGCGCTGCGGGACGTCGTGGTCGGCTGGGTCGAGCTCGGCGTGCGCATCTTCCGGGTCGACAACCCGCACACCAAGCCGATCCCGTTCTGGGAATGGATGATCCGGGATGTCAACGACCGCTACCCGGACGTGATCTTCCTGGCCGAGGCCTTCACGCGCCCCAAGATGATGAAGAAGCTCGCCAAGACGGGCTTCCAGCAGAGCTACACCTACTTCACTTGGCGCAACACGAAGGACGAGCTGACCAGCTACGCGCTGGAATTGGCCGGCCCGATGGGCGAGTACTACCGCCCGAACTTCTTCGCCAACACGCCCGACATCAACCCGTTCTACCTGCAGACGAGCGGCCGGCCGGGCTTCATCGTGCGCGGCACGCTCGCCGCCACGCTGTCGAGCGTCTACGGCATCTACAACGGCTTCGAGCTCTGCGAGGGCACGCCGATTCCCGGCAAGGAGGAATACCTCGATTCCGAGAAGTACGAGATCAAGGCCTGGGACTACGACCGGCCGGGCAACATCCGCGACCACATCATCAAGCTCAACCGCATCCGCCGCGAGAATCCCGCCCTCTGGGATTTCCGCAACGTCGTGTTCACGCCGGCCTGGAACGACCAGATCATCGCCTATGTCCGGGCAACGCCGAGCCGGGACAACGTCGTGTTCGTGATGGTCAATCTCGACCCGAGGAACCGGCAGGAATGCACCTACGAGGTGCCGCTCTGGGAGTTCGGCCTGCCGGATGACGGGGCGGTCGCGGTGGAGGATCTGCTGCTCGGCTACAAGTTCCAGCTGCGCGGCAAGGTCCACCGCATCGCGCTCGACCCGTCCGAGCGCTCCGTCGTGATCTGGCGCCTGAGCCGGGTTGCGGTCTGAGTCCGCGCGTGGCAGGTCGGGCGGCCGGCCTCGGCGGTCCCGCGCCGAGGCCGATCGCACCCGTCGTTTTCCGTACCCCCTCCCGGCGCTACCCGCGTTCAAGCAGGACCTCACCGTCTTATACGCTTGGCGCACGCAACCCGGTCGAACGAGGCTCTGACGCGATGATCGATCGCAGCGATCCGCAATGGTACCGTGACGCCATCATCTACCAGGTCCACGTCAAATCCTTCTTCGACGCCAACAATGACGGGATCGGCGACTTCGACGGGCTGACCGCCAAGCTCGACTACATCCGCGACCTCGGCGTCACGGCGATCTGGCTGATGCCGTTCTACCCATCGCCGCTGCGGGACGACGGCTACGACATCGCCGACTACAAGGGCATCAATCCGTCCTACGGGACGATGCGCGACTTCCGGCGCTTCGTGCGTGAGGCCCACGACCGGGGCTTGCGCGTCGTCACCGAGCTCGTCATCAACCACACCTCGGACCAGCACCCCTGGTTCCAGCGCGCCCGCAACGCCCCCAAGGGCTCGAAATGGCGCGACTTCTACGTCTGGTCCGACACGGACGACAGATACCGCGACACCCGCATCATCTTCCTCGATACGGAAGCCTCGAACTGGACCTGGGACCCGGTCGCCAAGGCGTATTACTGGCACCGCTTCTACTCGCACCAGCCGGATCTCAACTTCGACAACCCGCGGGTGCTCGAAGCGGTGATCGACGTGATGCGCTACTGGCTCGACATGGGCGTGGACGGCCTGCGCCTCGACGCGATCCCCTACCTGATCGAGCGCGAGCACACGAACTGCGAGAACCTCCCCGAGACGCACGACGTCATCAAGAAGATCCGCGCGGCGCTCGATGCCGGCTATCCGGACCGGATGCTGCTCGCCGAGGCGAACCAGTGGCCCGAGGAGACGGCGCAGTATTTCGGCAACGGGGACGAATGCCACATGGCGTTCCACTTCCCGCTGATGCCGCGCATGTACATGGCGATCGCCCAGGAGGACCGGCACCCGATCACCGACATCATGCGGCAGACACCGGAGATCCCGGAGGGCTGCCAATGGGCGATCTTCCTGCGCAACCACGACGAGCTCACGCTCGAGATGGTGACCGACAAGGAGCGCGACTACCTCTGGAGCTTCTACGCCGCCGACCGGCGCGCCCGCATCAATCTCGGCATCCGCCGCCGTCTCGCGCCGCTCCTGGAGAACGATCGGCGCAAGATCGAGTTGATGAAGTTCCTGCTGCTGTCGATGCCCGGGACGCCGGTGCTCTACTACGGCGACGAGATCGGGATGGGTGACAACATCTATCTGGGCGACCGCGACGGGGTGCGCACCCCGATGCAATGGTCGCCCGACCGGAACGGGGGCTTCTCCCGCGCTGATCCCGCGCGCCTGTTCCTGCCCACCATCCAGGACCCGATCTACGGCTTCGACGCCGTGAACGTCGAGGCCCATAGCCGCGCCCAGACGAGCCTGCTCAACTGGACCCGGCGCATGATCGCCATTCGCAACAACCAGCGCGCCCTCGGGCGCGGAGCCTTACGCTTCCTCTATCCGAGCAACCGCAAGGTGCTGGCGTGGCTGCGCGAGCTCGATACCGAGAAGGTGCTCTGCGTCGCCAACCTGTCGCGGGCGCCCCAGGCCGTCCAGCTCGACCTATCGGAGCTGCGCAATGCCGTGCCGGTGGAGCTCACCGGCGGCACCTCCTTCCCGCCGATCGGCGACCTGCCCTACCTGCTGACGCTGCCGGCTTACGGGTTCTACTGGTTCCAGCTCGCCCAGGGACAGGCGGAGACGGCGCCCCGGGTCGAGCCGCCCGAGCTCTTCACCCTCGTGCTCACCGGCGGCGTCGAGACCCTGATGAAGGGCCGCGAGCGGCTGGCCTTCGAGCGCACGGTGGCGCCGCTCTTCATCGGCTCCCGCCGCTGGTTCGGCGCCAAGGGCTCGCGCATCCGCAGCGTCCAGGTGACCGACAGCGCCACGCTCCCCGACCGGACGGGCAAGGGCAGCTTCCTGCTGCCGCGGCTCGCCGTGTCGCTCGCCAATGGCGAGCGCCAAGCCTATTTCACGCCGCTTGCGGTCGACGAGGGCCGCGAGGACGAGGCGCTCCTCGACCATGCGGTCGCCCGGGTGCGGCGCGGCCCGCGCATGGGCCTCCTCTACGGGGCGTCCTCCTCGACCGAGTTCGCGCTCTCGATGGTGGACGGCATCCGCCGGGGCCTCGATCTGTCCTCGGAGGAGGGGGTGCTGCAGTTCCGGGCGACCACGCTGTTCGACCCCGAGCTCGACCTCGATCCGGCCGATATCCGCCGCCTCTCGACCGAGCAGAGCAACACCTCGATCGCCTTCGGCTCGCGGCTGATGCTGAAGATCCTGCGCCGCCTCCAGCCGGGGGTCCACCCGGAGGTCGAGGTCGGGCGCTTCCTCAGCGAGGCGGCAGGCTTCCGCAACACGCCGGCGCTGCTGGGGAGCGTGGAGCACGTGGCGCCGGACGGCACCCGCACGGCCCTCGCGCTGCTCCAGGCCTTCGTGCGCAACCAGGGCGATGCGTGGACGCTGATGCGCGAATACCTGCGCCGCGACCTCGACACGATCGTGCTCGTCCCCGAGAGCGAGGCGCCCACGCCCGAAGAGGTCTTCGCCACGCATCTGCGCTGGGCGAGCCTGCTCGGCCAGCGCACCGCCGAGATGCACCGCGCCTTCGCCATGGAGACCGACGATCCGGCCTTCGCGGCGGAGCCCTTCACGGCGGACGACCTCGCGACCCTCGTCGCCGATACGCGGCGTCAGGCCGAGAAGGCGATGCGGGGCGTCGCGGGCATCGGGCCCGCGGCCGCCGAGAGCGCCCGCGAGGCGGCGGCCGAGATCCTGGCCTCCCGCAACGAGCTCGACGCGCTGATCACCCGCCTCGGGCAGCACGAGCCGCTCGGCGCGTGCAAGATCCGCATCCACGGCGACTACCATCTGGGCCAGGTGCTCGCCTCGCAGGACGACCTCATCATCGTCGATTTCGAGGGCGAGCCGTCCCGCCCGGTCGACGAGCGCCGGGCGAAGTCCACGCCCTTGCGCGACGTCGCGGGCGTGCTGCGCTCCTTCGCGTATGGCGGCGAGACGGTGACCCGCGAGATCGTCTCCCGCTTCGCCGAGGCGAGCGACCGGACCGTCACGACGGTCGCGGCATGGCGCGCCATGATCACGGCGGCCTTCCTCGAAACCTATGGGCTCGCGGTGCGGGGCAGCCGGGCCGCCGTCTCGGACGACGCCACCCACGACCGCCTGCTGCGCCTCTGCCTGCTGAACAAGGCCCTGTACGAGATCGACTACGAGGCCAACAACCGCCCGGACTGGATCGAGATTCCCGCCCGCGGCGTGCTCTCCCTCCTCGACGAGATGCGAAAGGTGCCCGAATGACGGTTGACGCGCCCCGCACCCGCCCGCCGGCTCCGCCCTCGCGGATGCCCCAGACCGCCGCGATGCATGCCAATGCCTCCTCGGAGCCGGCCCGCATCGTCACGCCGTCCCGCCACGCGGGTCTTCACCCCGACGCCGTCGAGGCGATCATGGCGGCGAATCACGGCGACCCCTTCGCGGTGCTGGGGCCCCACGAGATCGGCCCGGGCCAGTGGGAGGTGCGGGCCGTGCTGCCCGAGGCCCGTGCGGCGGCCGTGATCCTGGGCGACACGCGCATCGAGATGGAGCGCCGCCACCCGGCGGGCTTCTTCGTGGGCGCCTTCGCGCATGACCGCCGCCCCGATTACCGGATCGCCGTCGAGGCCTGGGACAATACCGAGCGTGTCCGGCGCGACCCCTACGAGTTCGGCGAGACCCTCGACCAGGACGAGATCCACCTCCTGCGCGACGTCGGCAACGACGCGGTGCAGCGGGTGCTGGGCGCTCAAGGCGTCACGATCGGGGGCATCGAGGGCTTCCGCTTCGCGGTCTGGGCCCCGAACGCGCGCCGCGTCAGCGTCGTCGGCGACTTCAACGACTGGGATGGCCGCCGCCATCCCATGCGCCTGTGGCACGACGGCGGCGTCTGGGAGCTGTTCATCCCGGACCTGCCGAAGGGCACGAACTACAAGTTCGAGATCCGCGGCCCGGACGGCACTCTCCTGCCGCTCAAGGCCGACCCGGTCGCCTTCGCGTCCCAGCAGCCGCCCGAGACCGCCTCGCGCGTCAACGGCCGGCCGGCGCCGCGCTGGCACGACGCGGCCTGGATGACGGGCCGCGGCAAGGCCGACCACCGCCACAGCCCGATCTCCATCTACGAGGTGCATCTCGGCTCCTGGGCGCGGGTGCCGGAGGAGGGCAACCGCTACCTCACCTACCGGGAACTCGCCCAGCGCCTGATTCCCTACGTGAAGGAGATGGGCTTCACCCATATCGAGCTTTTGCCGATCACCGAGCACCCGTTCGACGGTTCCTGGGGCTACCAGCCGGTCTCGCTCTTCGCGCCCACCAGTCGCTTCGGCGCGCCGGAAGACTTCGCCGAGTTCGTGAATGCCGCGCACGAGGCGGGCATCGGCGTGCTGCTCGACTGGGTGCCGGGGCACTTCCCCCTCGACGCCCACGGGCTCGGGCTCTTCGACGGCACCCACCTCTACGAGCACGCCGACCCGCGCCAGGGCTTCCACCAGGATTGGGGCACCTACATCTACAATTTCGGGCGTACCGAGGTCGCGGCCTTCCTCGCCGCCAATGCGCGCTTCTGGCTTGAGGAGTACCACCTCGACGGCCTGCGGGTCGATGCGGTGGCCTCGATGCTCTACCTCGACTACTCGCGGCGGCCCGGGGAGTGGGTCCCCAACCAGTATGGCGGGAACGAGAATCTCGACGCCATCGACTTCATGCGCCGCACCAACGAGGCGACCTACAGCCACGCCCCCGGCACCATGACGGTGGCGGAGGAATCGACCTCGTGGCCGGGCGTCTCGCATCCGACCTATACGGGCGGCCTCGGCTTCGGCTTCAAGTGGAACATGGGGTGGATGCACGACACCCTGCGCTTCATCGCGAAGGACCCGATCCACCGCCGCTACCACCACAACGACCTGACCTTCGGGCTGCTCTACGCCTTCTCGGAGAACTTCATCCTGCCGCTCTCCCACGACGAGGTCGTGCACGGGAAGGGCTCGCTCTTCGGCAAGATGCCGGGCGACCGCTGGCAGAAATTCGCGAATCTGCGCGCCTATCTCGGCTTCATGTGGGGCCATCCCGGCAAGAAGCTGCTGTTCATGGGCGGCGAATTCGGCCAGGAGCGGGAGTGGAACCACAACCAGAGCCTCGACTGGCACCTGCTGGAGGACAGGTTCCATGCCGGGCTCAAGGATCTGGTGCGGGACCTCAACCGCCTCTACGTGGGGACGCCGGCCCTCCACGCCCGCGACACGGAGGCGGCCGGCTTCCAGTGGCTGGTGGCGGACGACGCCGACAACAGCGTCATCGCCTGGGCGCGCAAGGGCCGCCACGAGGGCGAGATCGCCGTCGTGGTCTCGAACTTCACGCCGGTTCCACGCCACGGCTACCGCATCGGCGTGCCGGCGCCCGGCTACTACCGGGAGGCGATCAACACCGACGCGGCCGCCTATGGCGGCGGCAATGTGGGGAATTACGGGGGCGTCGAGGCGCTCTGCGAGCCGTCGCACGGGCAGGACTGCTCGCTCTGCCTGTCGCTGCCACCCCTCGGCACGCTGATCTTCGTCCGGGAGGGTTGAGTCGCGCTTCGGGCGAGGGCAAGGCTCGGGGGACCTCTCACTCCCAGCTGCTTGAGTCGCTCATGACCTCGATGCCGAAACCTCCGTCGCTGCCGCCGGTGAATCCGACGGCGGAGGGCGTCCTGCCGAGCGGCATCGGCGAGCTGATCGGCTACGGCACCGACCGGCCCGGGCTGATCCCGCTCTGGGTCGGGGAGGGCGACCGCCCGACCCCCGACTTCATCGGCGAGGCAGCGGCCCGGGCCCTGAGGGACGGACAGACCTTCTACACGCGGATGCTCGGCATCCCGGAGCTGCGGGAGGCCATCGCGGCCTATATCGCCCGCCTGTATGGCGGCGCGGCGGAGCCGGATCGGATCTTCGTCACGGTCGGCGGCATGCAGGCCTTCGACATCGCCCTCAAGATCGCGGCCGTGCCGGGCGACGAGGTCGTGGTGCCGACGCCGACCTGGCCGAACTTCTTCGGCGCGATCGAAGCCAGCGGCGCCCACCGCGTGATGGTGCCGATGAGCTTCTCGCCCGCCTCGGGCTGGGCCCTCGACATCGAGCGCCTTGCCGCGGCGGTGACGGCGCGCACCCGCGTCCTCGTCGTCAACTCGCCGGCCAATCCGACCGGCTGGACCGCGACCCACGCCGACCTGCGGGCGCTGCTCGCCATCGCGCGCCGGCATGATCTCTGGATCATCGCCGACGAGATCTACGGCCGCTTCAGCTTCGATCCCGCCCATGCGGCGCTCGGGCGCGCGCCCTCCATCCGCGACGTCTGGGAGCCGGAGGACCGCGACCGGGTGCTGTTCGTCCAGACCTTCTCGAAGAACTGGGCGATGACCGGCTGGCGGATCGGCTGGCTCGAAGGCCCGGCGCAGCTCGGCCGGATCGTCGACGGGCTGATCCTCTATGGGACCTCCGGCATCGCCACCTTCCTGCAGCATGCCGCGGTGGTGGCGGTGCGCGACGGCGAGCCCCTGGTCCAGGCCCAGATCGCGCAGGCACGGGAGGGCCGCCGCATTCTCGCGGAGGGATTGGGACGCCTGCCCGGCGTCGAGCTTCCGCCGCCGGCCGGCGCCTTCTACGCCTTCCCCCGCATCCCCGGGGAGCCCGACGCGCGGCACCTCGCCATGCGGCTCGTGGACGAGGCGAATGTCGGTGTCGCCCCCGGCACGGCCTTCGGCCCCGGCGGGCAGAGCTTCCTGCGCCTCTGCTTCGCGCGCAGCGCCGGCGACCTGCATGAGGCCGTGCGGCGGCTCGCGCCGGTGCTCGCAGCCGGACGTTGACCGTACCAACGGCCCAGGCTGCTGATGCAGCATCCGGTTGGTCTGTTCCGAGACGAGTTCACGCAGGGAACCCCTCTCCCGTGCGGGAGAGGGGCAGGCGATCGAAGATCGCGCGTGAGGGCCCAGGTGGTTCAGCAAGAGGACTGAACCGTCCCGCTGCCAGCACAACGCTTAGTGATTCATGGCGGCACCGTCCGGGACCCTCACCCCTACCCCTCTCCCGCACGGGAGAGGGGTTCCCACGCGTCCTCGTCTCGGAAGGAATCTACCGGAAACCGTATAATCCGCGACGAAGCTCGACCATTAAGGAACGATCACCGCGATAAAACCCTCGTGCCGGACCGCACAGACGGGAATGCTTGTCGAAGACAGCCTCCGCACCATCCAAGACGGGCTGGGGCGCGGCCCGGACGGGAGGCAAGCATGGCAAAAGCGGTTTCGATCGCGGGCAGCGCGATCTGGACCCTGATTTTTCCAGCGGGGCTGGTCCTTCTGTTCCTCCTGAATTTCGGCTTGGTCAATCAGGCGTTCCGCGACCTCCTGGCGATGACCTCCAGGATCCACAGCATGAAGACGGCCTGGGTGGAATTCACGCTGCGGGACAAGGATCACCTCGCCGTCTCGGTCTCGACCTCCGACCTCGGCGGTGTCGACGCGCCGGAGCGCCAAGCCATCGTCAAGACGGTCAAGTGGCTGAACGGGCTGCGCACCCAGCGCCTGTTCACCCTGGAGAAGGACGATCTTCACTGCGCTTTCACCCAGGCCACGGCCCAGATGCGCCGGCTGGCCGGGGTCGATTACGACCTGGAGGAAGCCGGCCTGATCACATCCACCTACGACGAGGCCGCCACGCAGGCGGCGGCAGGAAAGGCCGATCCGCTCATCGGAACGGCCCAGAGCTGCTACCGCATCCGGCTCACCCCTCGCGGCTACAACGTCAAGACGGTCCTGGTCGAGGTGATCCGCAACGGCTTCGAGGATGGCGTCGGCATCGAGGGCGAGAAGCTTTAGGCTCAGCCGCCCCGACCGCGCCCGATTGACCCGCCGGGAGGCCGAGGGCCGCCTGCGGGTCACCGCGATCGCGCCTCCGCGCGGGACAAGCCCCGCGCGGAGGCGGAAGGGTCAGCTATGCGCCAGGATCGCCAGCAGCAGCAGCGCAATGATGTTGGTGATCTTGATGGCCGGGTTCACGGCGGGGCCGGCCGTATCCTTGTAGGGATCCCCCACCGTATCGCCGGTCACGGCCGCCTTGTGGGCATCCGAGCCCTTGCCGCCGTAGTGGCCATCCTCGATGAGCTTCTTGGCATTGTCCCAGGCGCCGCCGCCGGAGGTCATGGAGACCGCCACGTAGAGGCCCGTCACGATCACGCCGAGCAGCATCGCGCCCACCGCCGCGAAGCCCTGCCCCTTGCCGGCGATGAGGCTGATGACGAAGAACAGCACCACCGGCGACAGCACCGGCAGCAGCGAGGGCACCACCATCTCGCGGATCGCCGCCCGGGTCAGCATGTCGACGGCCCGGCCGTAATCCGGCCGGTCGGTGCCCCTCATGATGCCGGGCTTCTCGCGGAACTGGCGGCGCACCTCCTCCACGACCGAGCCCGCCGCCCGGCCCACCGCCGTCATGGCGATGCCGCCGAACAGGAAGGGGATCAGGCCACCGAGCATAAGCCCGACCACCACATAGGGATTCGACAGCGAGAAGTCGACGCTGACGCCCTGGAAGTACTTGTACTGCGTCGCACTCGCGTTCTGGGTGAAGTAGTTCAGATCCGACGTGTAAGCGGCGAAGAGCACCAGCGCCCCGAGGCCGGCCGATCCGATCGCGTAGCCCTTGGTGACGGCCTTGGTGGTGTTGCCGACCGCGTCGAGGGCATCCGTGGACTTGCGCACTTCCTTAGGGAGACCGGACATCTCGGCGATGCCGCCCGCGTTGTCGGTCACGGGTCCGAAGGCGTCGAGGGCGACGATGACGCCCGCCAATG
The DNA here is from genome assembly GCF_000022085.1 of Methylobacterium nodulans ORS 2060. Classification (NCBI taxonomy): domain Bacteria; kingdom Pseudomonadati; phylum Pseudomonadota; class Alphaproteobacteria; order Hyphomicrobiales; family Methylobacteriaceae; genus Methylobacterium; species Methylobacterium nodulans. Next base: position 7,638,857 of record NC_011894.1, on the reverse strand, counting down.
CCAGCATGGCAGTGACCGCGATCGCGATGCCGAACAGGCCCGCGAGGGAGTAGGTGGCGATGATGCCGGCCACGATCACGAGCGCCGGCAGGGCGGTCGATTCCAGCGAGACGGCGAGCCCCTGGATCACGTTGGTGCCGTGACCCGTGACCGAGGCCCGGGCGATCGACTTGACCGGCCGGTAGGTGGTCCCGGTGTAGAACTCGGTGATCACGACGATCAGCGCCGTGATCGCAAGGCCGATCGTGGCGCAGACGAAGAGGCTCAGCGACGTGAAGGTCACGCCGGTATTGGTGGTGAAGCTGGTGGTGAAGCCCCCGAACAGCACGATGTTGATGGCCGCGATGGCCGCCACCGAGAGGAGCCCTGAGCCGATCAGGCCCTTGTAGAGGGCGCCCATGATCGACTGGTTGGCGCCGAGCGTGACGAAGAAGGTGCCGATGATCGAGGTCACGATGCAGGCCGCGCCGATCGCCATCGGGTAGATCAGCATCGTCTCCAGGATGTTGCGCCCGCCCACATCGGTCTGGCCGGAGAAGAAGATCGCCGCCAGCACCATCGTGGCGACGAGGGTGACCGCGTAGGTCTCGAACAGGTCGGCGGCCATGCCGGCGCAGTCGCCGACATTGTCGCCGACATTGTCCGCGATGGTGGCGGGGTTGCGCGGATCGTCCTCCGGAATGCCGGCCTCGACCTTGCCGACGAGGTCGCCGCCCACATCGGCGCCCTTGGTGAAGATGCCGCCGCCGAGACGGGCGAAGATCGAGATCAGGGAGGCGCCGAACCCGAGCGCCACGAGCGAGTCGATGACGTCGCGGCTTGCCGGCGGCAGGCCGAGCTGGCGGGTGAGAAAGGTGTAGTAGAGGGCGACGCCGAGGAGGGCGAGGCCCGCCACCAGCATCCCGGTGACCGCGCCCGACTTGAACGCGACGTCGAGACCGCCGCTCAGCGACTGCGTGGCGGCCTGGGCGGTGCGCACATTCGCCCGCACGGAGACGTTCATGCCGATGAAGCCGGCCGCCCCCGAGAGCACCGCGCCGATCAGGAAGCCGATTCCGACCTTGATGCCGAGGAGATAGGAGAGCAGGGCGAACAGCAGGATCCCGACCACCGCGATGGTGGTGTATTGCCGGCGCAGATAGGCCTGGGCGCCCTCGGCGATGGCGCCTGCGATCTCCTGCATGCGCTGGGTGCCGGCGTCGCGCCGCATGACGTCGTTGATCGTGTAGATGCCGTAGGCAACGGCGCAGAGGCCGCCCACGATGATGAGCAGGAGTGCGGTCATTCTACCGTCCTTGATGTCGGGCTTTGCCCCGCGACGGTTGACGGCCTTGAGGCGAGCGGCGTCCCGTGCGGGTGTCCCTCCCCGATTAAGCGCATCGGCCTGATCCGACCCGCCGGACTTGAGTGCCAAACTTCAGGGACGAGCGCAAACGCTCTTAAGCTTCTTGCCCCGCGGAAGGAGGCGGAAATCCCGGGGAAATCCGACGAAGGTCTCAAGCCTCAGAAGTGGCTGAACGAGCCGGAGGCGAAGATCCGCATGGTTCCGGCGGCATCGCGAAAACCCGGCGCCGCATGGCCCGCGATCACGCGGCCGATCGGCGTGAGGGTGATCCCGGCCCGCCGCGCCTCGTCCCGAATGGCCTCGACGCGCTCGGGCGCCACCGCGCAGAGGATCTCGTAATCATCGCCGCCCGTGAGGATCGGGTCGATCAGGCCCTCGTCCGCCGCGAGGGCGGCCCGCGCGGCCGGCGAGAGCGGCACGGCCGGGATCTCGACCTCGGCGCTCGCGCCGGACGCCCGCAGCATCTTGGCGAGGTCGCCCGCGAGCCCGTCCGAGACATCCATCGCGGCCCGCGCATGCGCGAGGAGCGCCGGGGCGAGGGGCAGGCGCGGATGCGGATGCAGGTAGCGGTCGGCGAGGTGCTGCCGGTCGGCCTCGCCGAGGCCGGCGGCCCAGCCGGGCGCGCGGCGGAGCCTGAGGCCAAGGGCGGCATCGCCGATCGTGCCCGAGACGAGGAGCCGGTCGCCGGGCTCGGCCGTGAAGCGCCGCACCATCCGGCCCGTCGGCACCTCGCCGAGGGCGGTCACGCTGATCAGCGTGGGACCGGCGGCCCGCACCGTGTCGCCGCCGAGCAGCGGACAGCCGAACCGGGCCGCGGTCTCGCTGAGGCCGGTGCAGAACGCCGCGAGCCACGCCTCGTCCCAATCATCGGCGAGGGCGAGCGTCAGCAGGAAACCCCGCGGCTCCGCGCCCTTGGCGGCGAGATCCGAGAGGTTCACGCCGAGCGCCTTGGCGGCAATGGAGGCGGGCGGATCGTCGGGGAGGTAATGAACGCCGGCCACCACCGCATCGACGGTGAGGACGAGGTCGTGCCCCGGCCGCGGCGCGAGGATCGCCGCATCGTCCCGCAGGCCGAGCCCGCCGGGTCCGGCGAGCGGCGCGAAGTAGCGGGCGATCAGCTCGTCCTCGGACGGGCGGGGGAGGGCGGCCATGGCGATCCTGCCTAAATAGAACAAATAGAAACTGAGGCGTGGAAGCCGCCCCACTCCTCATGCTGAGGTGCAGCCGTAGGCTGCCTCGAAGCACCCCGGACCGGTATTCCCGGTCACCCGGATCTTAGATGAGCGTTCAGGCGTGCTTCGAGGCTGCGGCTGCGCCGCAGCACCTCAGCATGAGGGTCGGTGGGACTGCCCCAGGCGGAAGTGCTCAGTTAGCTACGATTTCATTCGCCAGGGGCGGCAGCGCCGGCGGCAACTCATACCAACGGCCCAAGCGGCCGACGCATCGGGCTGGTATCAGCCGTCGCGCGCGGCCCCGTCGAGTTCCTCGGCCCGGGCGGCCCGCGCCACCTTGTCGAGCACAGCGTTCACGAGGCCCGGCTCGTCGCCACCGTAGAAGCTGTGGGCGACGTCCACGTATTCGGAGATCGCGACCCGCACCGGCACGTCCTTGCGGAAGATCACCTCGTAGGCGCCCGCGCGCAGGATCGCCCGCAGCACCGCCTCGACCCGCCGCAGCGGCCAGCCCGCCGACAGCGCGCCATCGAGTCGCTGGTCGATCACCCGCTGCTCCTCGACCGCGCCGCGCAGGACGTCGCGGAAGAAGGCGGTCTCGGCCGGCGGGTGCTCGATCCCATCGACCACCTGACCGATCCAGAAGGCTTCGAACTCCGCGAGCGCGTCGATCACGCCCTTGCCGGAGATCTCCATCTCGTAGAGGGCCTGCACGACGGCCAGGCGGGCGCCGCTGCGCTCGGCAGGTTTCATTCCGCTGTCTCCGCGGCGCGGCGAGGGGTGAAGCCGATGGTGCGGCCCGGGTGCTCGGCCGCGTTCGCGCGCTTCAGGGCCAGCACGGCGAGGGCCGCCTCCGCGGCGCCCCCACCCTTGTTCATCTCCGAGACGCGGGCCCGCGCCTGCGCCTGCGCCTCGGTCTCGACGGTGAGGATGCCGTTGCCGAGCGGCAGGCGGAGCAGGACCGACAGATCCATCAGCGCCCGCGCACTCTCGCCGGCCACAATGTCGTAGTGGCCGGTCTCCCCGCGGATGACGCAGCCCAGCGCCACGACGGCGTCGTAGGGCTTGCCCGATCGCATCGCCGCCTCGACCAGGATCGCCACGGTCTGCGGGATCTCCAGCGCGCCCGGAACGGTCACGACCTCGGCCTCGGCGCCGGATGCCGCGATCGCCTCGGTGGCGCCGCGCAGCAATTCATCCGCGATGTCGTCGTAGTAGCGGGCCTCGACGACCAGGATCCGGGCGTCCTTGAGCGACGGGCGGTCGCTCCCGCTGTCTCGGCGTGGCGTTACCATCTCGGAACCCGATCGAAACCATGGGACGAACGCGCGCGGAGCAGGCCGTGTTGCGGCGCGCCGTGCGGGGAGGCGGGAGCACTAGACCGAAGCGCCGTCCCGGACAAGGGAGGGCCGTCCCGGCGCCGGGATCCGGCTTGCCAAGACCGGCTTGCCAAGACCTGCCGGTCGGGTCCATGGCGCGGGCCAGCCGGAACGCCAGACCCGGACGGGAGGATGCTAAAGGCCCATGACCGACCTCGAGACCCGCACGATCCGCCGCGTGAGCCGCCGGCTGATTCCGTTCCTGATCCTCTGCTACTTCGTCGCCTATCTCGACCGGGTGAATGTCGGCTTCGCGTCGCTCACCATGAACCGGGACCTCGGCATCTCGGCCACCGCCTACGGGCTCGGCGCCGGCCTGTTCTTCCTCACCTACTTCATCTTCGAGGTGCCCTCGAACCTGTTCCTGGAGCGGTTCGGGGCGCGGCGCTGGATCGCCCGCATCATGCTGAGCTGGGGCCTGATCTCGGGCGGCATGGCCTTCATCGGCGGGGAGGCGAGCTTCTACGTGATGCGCTTGGCTCTCGGCGCCGCGGAGGCCGGCTTCTTCCCGGGCATCATCTTCTATCTCACCCTCTGGTTCCCGGCCGCCTACCGGGCGCGGATCGTCAGCGCCTTCATGGTGGCCATCCCGCTGTCGAGCCTGATCGGCGCCCCGATCTCGGGCGCGCTCCTCGAACTCGACGGGCTCCTCGGTCTCAAGGGCTGGCAATGGCTCTACCTGATCGAGGCAGTGCCGGCCGTCGTCCTCTCGGTCGTCACCTTCTTCTATCTCACCGACCGGCCGGCCGAGGCGCGCTGGCTTCCCGCCGACGAACGCGCCTGGCTCGAAGAGCGCATGGCCGCCGAGGAGGCGGCGCGGCGCGGGACCGCCCACCACCGGCCGCTGACACGCGAGATCTTCGACGCCCGGGTGATCGCCATCGCGTTCATCTATTTCGGCGCGGTGGCGCTGCTCTACGCCTTCGGCTTCTTCCTGCCGCAGATCATCAAGGCGTTCGGGCTCACCAACCTCGAGACCGGCTTCGTGACCCTCGTCCCCTATCTGGTCGGCACGATCGGCATGCTGTGGTGGGGACGGCGCTCGGATGCCAAGCGGGAGCGGCGCTTCCACCTCGTCGCGGCGCTCGCCTGCGCCTCCCTCGGCACGATCGGGGCGGCGCTGGTCGCCGATCCAGTGCTCAAGATGGTGCTGTTCTCCGGCGCGGCCTTCGGCATCTTCGCGGCGCTTCCCATCGTCTGGACGCTGCCCACCGAGACGCTCGCGGGGGCGGCGGCGGCGGGCGCCATCGCGGTGGTGAACTCGATCGGCAACCTGTCGGGCTTCGTCGCCCCCTACATCGTCGGCGCGATCAAGGACCGCACCGGCGACTTCACGGGCGGGCTGCTCACCATCTCGGCGGCCGGCCTCGTGGGAATCGGGCTGGTGCTCTGGCTCGGCCGGACGCGGGCGCGCTCTGCGCCGCAGGCCGCGGCCTGAGCGTGCGAGGCCGCAAAAAACTGGCCCGGCCGGGGCGCTCAATGCTGGCGCCCCGGCCGGAAGCGTGGCAGAGAGCGACCGCGCGGGCGACGCCCGGTCGCATTGCACGCGCATTCGGGCTGGTGCTTCGGTCCGCCGGAACCGGGGGACCACCTCGGACCCTGCCCCAGGAAAGTGGTCCGCGCATGGCTTTAAGCGGCCTGCGGCGGGCCTCGCCGTTCATGCTTCTCGGGAGAGCCGGAACTTGGCCACGACCGTCGCCCCTTCTGACGCAGCCCATCCGCACGGGACGACCCGCCGGGACTTCCTGTTCCTCGCCACCGGCGCGGGCGTCGCGGTCGGCGCCGCCGCCCTCGCATGGCCCTTCGTGGCGTCGATGGCGCCGGACGCCGAGACCGTCGCGGCCGGCGCGCCGATCGATGTCGATCTCTCCCCGATCACCGAAGGCCAGATCGTCAACGTGTTCTGGCGCGGCAAGCTCATCTTCGTGCGCCGCCTCTCTGGCAAGGAGATCGCGGACATGAAGGCGGTCAAGCTGAGCGATCTCCTTGACCCGGCGCCGTTCCAAGCCCGCGTCAAGGAGGGCCACGACCAGTGGCTCGTGACCTACGGCAACTGCACGCATCTCGGCTGCGTGCCGATCGGCCACCAGGGCGATTTCGAAGGTTGGGCCTGCCCCTGCCACGGCTCGCAGTTCGACGCGGTCGGCCGGGTGCGCCGGGGCCCGGCCCCGATCAACCTGCCGATCCCGCCCTACGCGTTCCAGGGCGACACCAAGGTGCGTATCGGCGAAGGCGCCGCCGCCTGATCCGGCCCCCCGGATCCACGAATTTGCCGCATCGTCCTCGACGGGCCGGCCTTTCGGCTCATCGGACGATGCCCTGAACCAGCAAGCGGGCTGTCCTCATGAGCGCACACGCCACGACATACGTACCGAAGAGCCGATTCGCGAAATGGTTCGAGGCCCGGCTGCCGATCGTCGGCCTCGTCCATTCCTCCTTCGTGGCCTTCCCGGTCCCGCGCAACCTGAACTACTTCTGGACGTTCGGCGCGATCCTGATCGTGATGCTGGCCTCCCAGATCGTCACCGGCGTCTGGCTCGCCATGCACTACCAGCCCTCGGCCACCGAGGCGTTCAACTCCGTCGAGCACATCATGCGCGACGTGAATTTCGGCTGGCTGCTGCGCTACATGCATTCCAACGGGGCCTCGATGTTCTTCATCGCGGTCTACGTGCATATGTTCCGCAACCTCTATTATGGGTCGTATAAGGCCCCGCGCGAGGTGCTCTACATCCTGGGCGTCATCATCTACCTGCTGATGATGGCGACCGCCTTCCTCGGCTACACGCTGCCCTGGGGGCAGATGTCGTTCTGGGGCGCCACCGTCATCACCAACATCCTGGCGGCGATCCCGATCGTCGGCGACACCATCCAGAGCCTGCTCTGGGGCGGCTACTCGGTCGGCAACCCGACCATCAACCGCTTCTTCTCACTGCATTATCTGCTACCGTTCATGATCGCCGGCGTCGTGGTCCTCCACGTCTGGGCGCTGCACGTCACCGGCCAGAACAACCCGACCGGTATTCCGATCAAGACCGGCAAGGACGCCGTCCCGTTCACGCCCTACGCCACCGTCAAGGACGTGTTCGCGGTCGTCGTGTTCTTCATCTTCTTCGCCTACTGGATCTTCCTGCAGCCGAACTATCTCGGCCACGCGGACAACTACATCCCGGCGAATCCCGGCGTGACGCCTGCGCATATCGTGCCCGAATGGTACTTCCTGCCGTTCTACGCCATCCTGCGTGCGGTGCCGGACAAGCTCGGCGGCGTGATCCTGATGTTCGGCGCGGTGATCATCCTGGCCTTCGCGCCCTGGCTCGACACCTCGCGCGTCCGCTCCTCGAACTACCGACCGATCTACCGGCAGTTCTTCTGGGTGTTCGTCGGCTGCTGCTTCCTGCTGGGCTGGCTCGGCGCCAAGCCGCCGGAGGGGGGCTACGTGATCGCGGCGCGCATCGCCACGATCTACTACTTCGCCCACTTCCTGATCGTGATGCCGCTCGTCGGCCTGTTCGAGACGCCCAAGCCCCTGCCGGGCTCGATCCTGGAGAGCGTCACGGGCCCGGGCAAGCAGGTCGGCGCCTCCGGCCTGCCGGCCGGCGCCGCCGCCGCCCCGCCCACCAAGGGCTGATCCGACCACGCAACAGGCCGCGCTCGACGGCGCGGCCTTAGCACCTCCACGCACTGACGACGCCGCAAGGGGCATCGAGGGAATGATCAGAACACGCGCTCTCGTGGCGGCCGCACTCGCCGCGATCCTGTCGGGCACCGCCGCCCTCGCGGAAGAGCACGGCAGCCTTCCCCCGCGCGAGAAGTGGACCTTCTCGGGCGTGTTCGGCACCTTCGACCAGGCGCAGCTGCAGCGGGGCTTCCAGGTCTACCGCGAGGTCTGCTCGAACTGCCACAGCATGAACTACGTCCGCTTCCGCAACCTGGCGGAAGAGGGCGGGCCGGATTTCTCGGAGTCGCAGGTCAAGGCGCTCGCGGCCTCCTACAAGGTCAAGGACGGCCCCAACGACCAGGGCGAGATGTTCGAGCGGCCCGGCCGCCCAGCCGACAAGCTGCCCGCGCCCTTCCCGAACGAGCAGGCGGCCGCGGTGGCGAATGGCGGCAAGGCCCCGCCGGACCTCTCGCTGATGGCCAAGGCCCGCACCTTCGGCCGTGGCGGCCTCTGGTTCCTGATCGATTGGCTGCCCTTCGTCGGCTACACCGAGCAGGGTCCCGACTACGTCCATGCGCTGCTGAACGGCTACGAGGAGACCCCGCCCCAGGGGTTCCAGCTGCCGGAGGGCGGCCACTACAACAAGTACTTCCCGGGCAACATCATCGCGATGCCCAAGCCTCTGAGCGACGGGCAGGTGAGCTATCCGAAGGGCGCCGACGGCCAGCCGGTCGCACCCGAGACCGTGGACCAGTACTCGCGCGACGTCACCGCCTTCCTGATGTGGACGGCGGAGCCGCACTTCATCGCCCGCAAGGAACTGGGCCTGCGCGCGATCCTGTTCCTGATCGTGCTGTCCGGATTGCTCTACTACGTGAAGAAGAAGATCTGGGCGGATGTCGGCGGCGAGACGCACGGCCTGCAGCCCGAGCTTCACAAGACGAGCTGACGGGCGGCATGGTCCTTGAAGAGGCCCCGCCAGGGGCCTCTTTTCGTTTGTACCAGCGGTCATTGGACATGACCGCTGGTTCCGCTCTCGAATTTTCGCCAAGCCTCGTCACAAAGCCTTTGGCTTGGCGTCGACAAGTCGAGACAGGTCAACGGCCCGATGCGTGAGCATGCGCGGCAGCACTTGGCTTACGTCAGCAGCCTGGGCCGTTGGTATGGGCGATGGGCAGGAGGACGGGATGGCCAAGGCGGTGCTCGGGGTGATCGGCGGATCGGGCGTCTATGATCTGCCCGGCCTGGAGAACGTGCGCGAGGAGCGCATCGCTTCGCCCTGGGGCGAGCCCTCCGATGCACTGCGCATCGGGCGGATCGGCGCCACCCCGGTGGTGTTCCTGGCCCGCCACGGCCGCGGCCATCGCCTGTCGCCCTCCGGCATCAACTACCGGGCCAATATCGACGTCATGAAGCGGGCGGGCGTCACCGATCTCGTCTCGCTCTCCGCCTGCGGCTCCTTCCGGCAGGAGCTCTATCCGGGCCTGTTCGTGCTGGTGGACCAGTTCGTGGATCGCACCTTCGGCCGGGCCTCGTCCTTCTTCGGCGACGGCTGCGTGGCCCATGTCTCGATGGCCCATCCGGTCGGCCCCGCCCTCCAGGCCCGCCTTCTCGCGGCGGCGGAGGCGGAGGAGATCGCGGTGCGCCAGAACGGCACCTATGTCTGCATGGAGGGGCCGCAATTCTCCAGCTACGCCGAGTCGCTCACCTACAAGAGCCTCGGCTACGACGTGATCGGCATGACCAACATGCCCGAGGCCAAGCTCGCCCGCGAGGCCGAGATCACCTATGCGACCATCGCCATGGTGACGGATTTCGACTGCTGGCATCCAGATCACGACGCCGTCGAGGTCTCGGCCGTGATCGCCGTGGCGCGGGCGAACGCCGCCAAGGCCGCCCGGCTGGTGAGCCGCCTCGCCCGCGACTTCCCCGAGGAGCACGAACCCTGCCCAGTGCGCTCCGATCGGGCGCTCGACGGCGCCATCATCACGCCGCCCGAGCACCGCGACCCGGCCCTCATCGCCAAGCTCGACGCCGTGGCGGGCCGCGTCCTAGAGCCGTGATGTGACGCGCTCCCTTGCACCGAATCGGTGTCCACTTCGGCGGGGAGCGCTCCAGCGCAATAGCATCCCCCCTCTGGCCTTTCCCCCGGCGGCCCGGTTAAAAGGCAGCCGGCTCTCATTCCGATCCTGCGATGACCGACACTTCCTCCCGGACCGGCCGGGTCAGCCGGCGGACGGCCGAGACCGACGTCAGCGTCGCGATCGACCTCGACGGCAGCGGCCGGGCCTCGATCGCCACCGGCGTCGGGTTCCTCGACCACATGCTGGACCTTCTCGCCCGCCACGCGCTCTTCGACCTCGACGTCAAGGTGACGGGCGACCTGCATGTCGACCAGCACCACACCACCGAGGATACGGGCATCGCGCTCGGCCAAGCCTTTGCGCAGGCGCTCGGGTCGAAGCGCGGCATCCGCCGCTACGCCGACCTGCACCTGCCGATGGACGAGACGCTGACCCGGGTCGCGGTCGACATCTCGGGGCGGCCGTTCCTGGTCTTCCGCACGGACTTCGCCCGCGAGAAGATCGGGCAGTTCGACACCGAGCTCGTGCGCGAGTGGTTCCAGGCCTTTGCCATGAATGCGGGGATCACGCTCCACGTCGAGACGCTCTACGGCGAGAATCAGCACCACATCGCCGAGAGCTGCTACAAGGGGCTGGCGCGCGCCCTACGCCAGGCGGTCGCCGTCGACCCGCGCGAGGGCGACCGGGTGCCGTCGACCAAGGGCTCGCTCTAGAGCGCTCCCCGCCGAAGTGGATACCAGTTCGGCGTAAGGGAGCGCGTCACATCAAGAGCTTGCAGCCGTGCCCGTTTCAACAGAAACGGCCACGGCTCTAGGGCATCCGCGCCGCGAGGCGTAAGAAGGGCCGGGGACATCATGATGCCGACCTACACGCTGCACCTGCCGGACGAGGTCGATCCCGGTGCGCCGGACGCTCTCGATCGCGCCAAGCTCGTGGCCGACCGCTTCATCTGGCCGGCCTTCTGGTTCACGGCCCTGTGGTTCTTCTGGCATCGGCTCTGGCTCGCGGGGCTCATCGTCCTCGCCGCCGAGGTGGCGGCCTGGCTCGGCAGCCTCGCCCTCAACCTGTCGGCGTGGGCGGGCTTCGTCGTCATGCTGCTGCTGTCGCTGCTCATCGGCCTCGAAGCCTCGTCCCTGCGCCGCTGGACCTACGAGCGCCGCGGGCAGCCCTTGCGCGACGCGGTCACGGCCTCGGACGCCAAGGAGGCGGAGGTGAAGCTCGTCGGCCGCTGGCTCGACCGTCACGCCGCGCCTGCCCTGGCGAGCCCGCCGCGCATGCCGCCCTACGCCAAGACCGGCAGCCCCGCCCTCGGCCTCTTCCCCGAGGCGGACAGGCACCGGTGACGGCCCGAGAGCCTCAAGGAGGAGATCCGGTGAGCGCCGGGACCGTCGCCATCATCGATTACGGATCGGGCAACCTGCACTCAGCCGCCAAGGCCTTCGAGCGGGCGGCGCGGGAGGCGGGCCTCGACGGCACGCGCATCGTCGTGACCTCGGATCCGGAGGCCGTGGCCGCTGCCGACCGCGTGGTGCTGCCGGGCGTCGGCGCCTTCGCGGATTGCCGTCGCGGCCTCGATGCCGTGCCGGGCCTCGTGGCGGCCATGACGGAAGTCGCGCAGGCGCGGGGCCGGCCGTTCCTCGGCATCTGCGTCGGCATGCAGCTCCTCGCCTCCCGCGGGCTCGAATACGAGACCACGGCCGGCCTCGGCTGGATCCCGGGCGACGTCGCCCCGATCACGCCTGCCGATCCCGGCCTCAAGGTGCCGCATATGGGCTGGAACACCCTCCAGGCGCTCCGGGCGACACCGCTCCTCGACGGCATTCCGACCGGGGAGGGCGGCCTGCACGCCTATTTCGTGCACAGCTATGCGCTCGCGGCGGCGGACCGCGGCGACGTAGTGGCGACGAGCGATTACGGCGGCCCGGTCACGGCCATCGTCTCCCGCGGGAACGTCGCGGGCACGCAGTTCCACCCCGAGAAGAGCCAGCGGCTCGGCCTCGCGCTGATCGCCAACTTCCTGCGCTGGCGGCCTTAGAGGATGTCCAGGAGAAGCGGACACCTTTTCTCCGTCCGGACATCCGAAAAATCAAAGGCTTAGAGTCTGCCAGGCGCTTCCATAAGCGCCTGGCAGACTCTAGGATATGTTGGGGCGAGGTGGAGTTCGGTTGTCGTCCGGGCCTCCGGCCCGTCCCTAGCTTGAGAGGCGGTCGGGCGCTCATAGCGGCCTCCGAGACCGTTGCTTCCCTCCCATCCTGCGGTGACGCGCGTGATCCTGTTTCCGGCCATCGATCTCAAGGAGGGGCGCTGCGTCCGCCTCGTTCAGGGCGACATGGCGCAGGCCATCGTCTTCAGCGACGATCCGGCCGCGCAGGCCGCCAGCTTCGCCGAGCAGGGCTTCTCCTGGCTCCACGTCGTCGACCTCGACGGGGCCTTCGCGGGCGCCCCGATGAACGCGGCCGCCGTCGACGCCATCCTGGCTGCGGTGACAATCCCGGTGCAGCTCGGCGGCGGCATCCGCGAGATGCGTACCGTGGAGGGCTGGCTCGCCAAGGGGGTCAGCCGCGTCATCATCGGCACGGCGGCCGTGCGCGACCCGGCCTTCGTGCGCGAGGCGGCGCGGCTCTTCCCCGGCCGGATCGCGGTCGGCATCGATGCCAAGGACGGGCGCGTCGCCGTCGAGGGCTGGGCCAAGACCTCGACCGTGACCGCCGAGGAGCTCGGTCGCCGCTTCGAGGATGCGGGGGTCGCCGCGCTGATCTACACCGACATCGCCCGCGACGGCGTGCTCAAGGGTCTCAACATCCCGATGACCCTGGCGCTGGCGCAGGCGGTGAGCATCCCGGTGATCGCCTCCGGCGGCCTCGCCTCGATCGAGGACGTTCACCGCATCCTCGAGCCCGACTGCGCGCTCCTCGCCGGCGCCATCACGGGCCGGGCGCTCTATGACGGGCGGATCGACCCGCGGGAGGCTCTCGCGGCGATCCGGCGGGCCGAGGAGGCGCGCCGCTCAGGGTCGTGATAGAGTCCCGGCCGGGAGCCGCTCCGATGACGGTTGCGGCACGCCCGACCCAATCCCCCCTTCACGCGGGACGCGACGAAGTCCGTGTCCCTGCCGCTTCGAGTGACGAGAGCGTGCTCAAGACCCGCGTCATCCCCTGCCTCGATGTCAAGGACGGCCGCGTCGTCAAGGGCGTCCAGTTCCTCGACCTGCGCGATGCCGGCGATCCGGTGGAGGCCGCCAAGGCCTATGACCGGGCCGGCGCCGACGAACTCTGCTTCCTCGACATCACGGCGAGCCACGAGGCCCGCGGCATTCTGCTCGACGTGGTTCAGCGCACGGCGGAAGCCTGTTTCATGCCGCTCACCGTCGGGGGTGGGGTGCGCACCGTCGAGGACATCCGGGCCCTGCTGCTCGCAGGGGCCGACAAGGTCTCGATCAACACGGCGGCGGTGAACAACCCCGATTTCGTGGCCGAGGCCGCGGAAAAATTCGGCGCCCAGTGCATCGTGGTGGCGATCGACGCCAAGCGCGTCTCGGGTCCCGGCGAGCCGCCGCGCTGGGAGATCTTCACCCATGGCGGGCGCCGCGCCACCGGCATCGACGCGGTGGCCTTCGCCCGGACCGTCACGGCGCGGGGAGCGGGCGAACTTCTCGTCACCTCCATGGACCGGGACGGGATGCGCTCGGGCTACGATCTCGGACTGACCCGGGCCATCGCCGATGCGGTGAGCGTGCCGGTGATCGCCTCAGGGGGCGTCGGCGGCCTCGACGATCTCGTGGCGGGCGTCGCGGAGGGTCATGCCAGTGCAGTCCTCGCCGCCTCGATCTTCCATTTCGGCGAGGCGACGGTGGCGCAGGCCAAGGCCCATATGGCGGCGGCGGGCCTCGCCATGCGGCTGGACCCCTGATCCGGCTTCCGCGAGGCCGCTTGACCGCCGCTTGCTCCCGGCACAAGGGTCGGATCTCCGGCCGCTTCCGGGCCGGGATCCGACGCGACAGCCCCGATGACCACCTTCACCCTTGCCGACCTAGACCGGATCGTCCGCAGCCGCGCCGCGGCCTCCCCGGAGGAATCCTACACGGCGAAGCTCATCGCGGCCGGGCCGGGGAAGCCGGCGAAGAAGCTCGGTGAGGAGGCGGTCGAAGCGGCGATCGCGGCCGTGCAGGGAGACCGCACGAGCCTCGTGTCCGAGGCCGCCGATGTGCTCTATCATCTGCTGGTGGTGCTGGCCGGGGGCGGCATCCCGCTGGAGGAGGTGATGGCGGAGCTGGAGCGGCGCACGACCCAGAGCGGGCTCGCCGAGAAGGCCGCACGGAGGCGGCCGTGAACGAGCGGCTGGCGCTGTCGACCCGGCCGCCGCAGGCGGAGCTCGCCGCCAGCCTCGACCAGGCGACCGACCACCTGTCGCCCTACCGCGTCTTCTCCCGGGAGGAATGGGCGCAGCTGCGCGCCGACACGCCGCTGACGCTCACCGCCGAGGAGGTGCTGCGGCTGCAATCCCTCAACGATCCGATCTCCCTCGAGGAGGTCGTCGCCATCTACCTGCCGCTGTCGCGGCTGCTCTCGCTCTACGTCGCGGCCACCCAGGGGCTGTTCAAGGCAACCCAGCGCTTCCTCCTCGCCGAGCGCGAGGTGAAGGTGCCCTACATCATCGGCGTCGCGGGATCGGTCGCGGTCGGCAAGTCGACCACGGCCCGCGTGCTCCAGGCGCTCCTCGCCCGCTGGCCCAATACGCCGAAGGTCGATCTCGTCACCACGGACGGCTTCCTGCTGCCCAATGCCGAACTCGGCCGGCTCGGCCTGATGGAGCGCAAGGGCTTCCCGGAGAGCTACGACACGCCGATGCTGCTGCGCTTCCTCGCCGACATCAAGGCCGGCAAGCGCCACGTGGCGGCCCCGCTCTACTCGCACCTCGTCTACGACGTGGTCCCGGGCGAGACCACCGTGGTCGACCGCCCGGACATCCTCATCGTGGAGGGACTGAACGTCCTCCAGCCCGCGCGGCTTCCCCGCGACGGCACCGCGATCCCGTTCGTCTCCGACTATTTCGACTTCTCGGTCTACCTCGACGCCCACGAGGACGACCTGCACCGCTGGTACGTCAACCGCTTCCTGCGCCTGCGTCTCACCGCCTTCCGCGACCCGCGCTCCTATTTCCGCAAATATGCCGAGGTGACGGAGGACGAGGCGATCGCCATCGCGGACGGCCTGTGGTCGCGCATCAACCTGCCCAATCTGCGCGAGAACATCGTGCCCACCCGGCAGCGGGCGAGCCTGATCCTGGCCAAGGGCGCGAGCCACCGGATCGAGAGCGTGGCGCTCCGGCGGCTGTGAGGCCCCGAGCGACGCCGTGACCGGCCGATTCACGTCGGGATCGCCGATCGACTGCGCGGCAGCCTTCCTTCCGCAAGGCCGTCCCGCAACCAGGGCAGCCGCCTCAGAAGAGAGAGGGGCAACGGAGCACATCAAGACGTGAGCGCAACGGCTCCTTAACGACGCAGCCGGTAATTCCTGACCGTGGCTTCTGCTGCGGTTGGCTCCCGGTCCATGGATGGTGGTCCCTCGCGCGATGACGACGGCCCGCGCAGGACGGGCCCCGTCCTGCCGCGGCGGGGGCGGCCGATGCGGCCCTGGCCGACCTCGTCGCGCTCGCCCGCAGCAGCTTGCGCGCTCCCGTCGCGCTCCTGATCCTGCCGGACGGCAGGGCACCGCTGGTCGCAGCCGGACGGATCGATGCCGCTCCGATCCATGCCGCTTCCTTGGCGACCTGCGGCTTCGTGCGGTCCGTGGCCGGTTCGGGCGAGCCGCTCACCATCGCGGATGCGCGGTGCGATGCCCGCTTCCGGGCGGATCCGCTGGTGGCGGGAGGCCCGCACCTGCGCCTTCTATGCCGGCCGGCCCGTCCCGGCCGAGGGCGGCATCGCGACGCTGTCGCTCATCGGCTGCCGGCCGCGGGTGCTGTCGCGCGCGGACGAGGACACGCTCGACCGCATGGCCCGCCTCGCGGGGGCGCTGCTGCGCTGCCGGGACGAGACCTGGGCGCTGGCCCGCACCCTCGATACGCAGACGGCGCTCGCCCGCGACCAAGCCGAGCGCTTGGCGGAGCGCAAGCGGATCTTCGACCGTGCCTTCGAGGCCGCGAAGATCGGCGTGTGGCAATGCGACCTCGCCACCGAACAGCTGCGCTGGACCGACGCGGTCTACGACCTGTTCGAACTGCCCCGCGGTGGCGCGATCACCCGGGCGGAGATCGTCCGGCACTACACCCCCTCGTCGCTCGCCGCGATGGAAGCCGCGCGCGCAGGCTATCCGGGAGCGCGGCAGCTTCACGCTCGATGCGGAGATCGTCACCGCCCGCGGCAACCGGCGCTGGATGCGGCTGACCGGCAATGTCGAATGCGAGAACGGCACGCGGGTGCGCATCTTCGGCCTGAAGCAGGACATCACCGCGGAGCGGATGCTGTGGGAGCGCACGCGCTTCCTCGCCGAGACCGACATGCTCACCGGGCTCGCGAACCGCAGCCTGTTCCAGGCCCGGCTCGCGAGCCTCGACGCGGCGATGGCGGGCCCGTCCGGGATCGGCGCGCTGCTCCTCATCGACCTCGATGGCTTCAAGCCGGTCAACGACACCTTCGGCCACGCCGCCGGGGATGCCTGCCTGCGCGAGGTGGCGGCGCGGCTGACCACGGTCTGCCGGGAGGCCGATCTCGTCGCGCGCATCATGGTGGCCCGGGTCGTGCGCGCGCTCGGCTGCCCGACCGGGCAGGGGCCGCTGATCGGGGATCCGCGCCCGGCCGCGCAGGCAGCGGCGTGGCTCGCCCCCGCGGATGCCGTCACGCGGGTGGCCTAAATAGAACCTGACCTGCGTGGAAGCCGCCCCGCTCCTCATGCTGAGGTGCTGCGTAGCAGCCTCGAAGCACGCCTGAGCGCTGGTCCGAGTCTCCGGTGGATAGGGGCACCGGTCTGGGGTGCTTCGAGGCAGCCTACGGCTGCACCGCAGCATGAGGAGCGGTGGTGCTGCCATCGGGGGCGCCTTGCGGCCGGTTTCATCCGCCAGGGTCGGCTCAGCCGGGAGTGATGGGTCAACGGCCCGCTGCGTCAGCACTTGGCTTACGTCAGCAGCCCGGGCCGTTGGTATGACACAGTCAGGCGAGGTCGCGCGCGTGCTGGACCGCGAAATGCGTGAGTTCGGTAAGCGTGCCGAGGCCGAGGCGCTGACGCAGGGCCGCGCAGGCATTCGTGACCGTCTTGTAGCTCACGGACAGGTCCCGGGCGATCTCCGCATAGGTCCGGCCCTGGGCGAGGAGCGCGAGGATGCGGCGCTCCCGTGGGCTCATCTGTCCCAGGGCCGCGCGGCGCGGATCCTGGCGCAGCAGGGCCACCTCGGCGGCGACCGACGGATCGAGATAGGGGCGGCCGCTTCGCACGCGCGCGACGGCCCGGAGCAGGTCGTCGGCGGGCGCATCCTTGAGCACGTAGCCGAGGGCGCCGCATTCGAGCGCGCGGGCGATGATCGCCGGATCCGCATGCATGCTGAAGACGAGCATGCGGGTGGGCAGTCCCCGCGCCGCAATCCGCCGCAGCAGGGCGAGGCCGGCGAGGTCGCGGCCCGGGAAGGCGAGATCGATCACCGCGAGGTCGGGCCGGTGGCGCAGCACGGCGCGGTAGCCCGCGGCCAGGGTCGCGGCGACCCGGACCTCGGCGCCGGTCTCCTCCAGGAGGCGGCGGCAGCCCTGGAGCACGATCGGATGGTCGTCGACGACGAGGATCGCGGTCACGCGCGCGCCGCCTCCGGGCGGTCCGCAGCGTCGGCCGCCGCCTCCAGCGGGATCGTGGCCATGAGCACCGTGCCGGTGCCGGGCGCATCGAGGGTGAGGGTGCCGCCGAGCGCCTCGACGCGCTCGCGCATGCCGGGCAGGCCGCGCCCGGTCGCGACCACGGGGGCGAGCCCCACCCCGTCATCCGCGATGCGGATCCTCAGCGCAGCAGCATCCTCCTCCAGCCGCACGGCGATCCGGCGGCCCTGCGCGTGGCGAAGCGCGTTGGTGACGCCCTCCTGCACGCAGCGATAGGCGGTGAGGTCCACCAGATCGCCGTAGCTGCGGCGCAGCCCCTCGTAAGCGCTCTCGATCGTCACGCCGGGATTGTGCCGGGCGAGGTCGCGCAGCAGCAGGTCGAGGCAGGCATCGAGCGGCGCCTGTCCGAGCCCGGCCGGGCGCAGGCGGCTCAGGAGCGCCCGGTTAATGGTCTGCACCCGCTTCACGATGGCGGCGATGTCGTCGGTGCGCTGCTGCAGCCGGCCGCGGGCCGGCTCGTCGAGGGTCCCGGCGATGCGGGCGATCGAGGCCGAGTTGGCTTCGAGAGCGAACAGGCAGGGCCCGAACTCGTCGTGCAGTTCGAGCGCCGTGCGGCGCCGCTCGTCGTCCTGCGCGGTGAGGAGCTGACGGGTGAGCTGGCGGTTGGCCGCCCGGGCGCCCTCCAGCGCCTCGGCGAGGCGGTTGAAGCGGCCGGCAATCACCGCGAGCTCGCGGGTGTCCGGGCGCTCCAGGCGCGGGCTGTAATCCTGCTGCTCCAGGCGCGTCAGCCCCTCGGCGAGCCGTTCGAGCGGACGCAGCAGGCGCCCGAAGGCGAAGAACAGGGTCGCCAGCATGGCGAGGCTCAGGGTCGTCCCGGTGAGGCCGAGCGCCAGCGCGTAGCCCCAGACCTCGTCGATCTCGTCGGATGGCTCCGTGGTGACGATCGCGGTGCCGATGCGGCGGCCCTGGAGCACCAGCGGCACCTCGTGGCTCAGCACCGGGGGCGCGATCAGGCGCGCGAACCACGCGGGCGCGCGGCGCCTGCCTGCGTGCCCGCCGCCTGCCTTCTCGCCGACGACCGCTTGCGTGGCGTCGAGCAGGCGCACCCGCACGTGGCGCAGGGCCTGGAAGCGCAGGGTCAGCACCCGGAACAGGCCGGGCACCGGGGCGTCCTGCATCATCTGCAGGGTCTCGGCCACGAGCGGCTCGGCAACGGCCATGGAGGCGGCGGTCTCGACCTGCGTCGCCGTGCGGGCCTTGACGATGATCACCGCCCCGGAGACGGCCGCCGCCGCGAGATTGATGAGGACGACGACCACCATCAGGCGCGCCCGCATCGGCCGCCCGGACCACAGGGAGGGCAGGCGCAGCCGCGGCCGCGCCGCGGCGGAAGGGACGGCCTCGGAGAACATGGCGGGTGACGGGTTCCGGCCGGGCCGCGCGGTCCCGGACCGTCACCAGACGGGAAGGCGCGGCCCGATGTCAATGGGCGGAGGCTGCTACCAGGTCACGCGCATGCCGCCATAGACCGAGAGCGGCTGGATCAAAGCGGTGGTGCGCGGGTCGTTCAGTGCGTAGCGGTTGGCGAACAGCTCGCCCGGCTCCGTCCGCTCCAGGAAGGTGCCGAAGTTCGGCACGCGCGTGTTGAACAGGTTGGTCACCAGCGCGAACACCTCCATGTTCCTCGTCAGCTGCACGCTCGTGTTCAGGTTGGCGATCGCATAGGCCGGCAGCTTGCGGTTCAGGTTCGACTCGTCACCCCGGAAGTACGACGATGAGAACGCCGCCACGTTCAGGCCGAACTTCCACTGCGGCGTGATCGCGTACTCGAAGCCGGCCTTGATCTGGTGCTCCGGCACCAGCGGCAGCTTGTTGCCCGGCCGCACCGTGATCAGCCCGTCATCGGCCAGCGGGTTGTTGGGCGAGGACAGGTCGCCGCGGAACTGGAAGGTGGCGTCGATCAGCGCGTAGTTGGCGTAAAGCCGCAGACGCTCGCCCACATACTCCGCCGCCACCTCGATGCCCTGCCGCTGCGTCGCCGGCACGTTCACGAAATAGCCCCGCGCCGCATTGCCGGGCACCGCGATCTGCAGGATGTCGTTGGTCAGGTCCGTGCGGAAGAAGCCGAGCTTGTAGGTGAGCAGGCCCCCCTCGGCGACGTCCGGCACCGTGCCGCGGATCCCCGCCTCGTAGGTGTGTGCCTCCACCTGCTGGAGCGGCGGGTCGGCCACCAGCGAGTTCGGCAGCAGGCAGGGCCGGTTCGGGTTGGCGCAGGCCAGTTCGAGCGGCGTCGGCGCCCGGTTCGATTCCGAGTAGCCGCCATACAGCGTCAGCCAGGGGAAGAACCGGTAGGTCAGGCCCGCCACCGGGTTGAGGCGGGTGAAGAAGTGCGTGCCGGTGACATCCGGCGAGAACCCGGTCAGGTCCTGGGTGGAGATGCGCGCGAAGTTCAGCCGCGCCCCGGCGGTGAGCGAGAGCTGATCGGTGACGTCGAAGGTGTCGAGGGCGTAGAGGCCCATGTAGAGGTTCGAGCCGATCACCTGGCTCGGCGCGACGCCGAGCGCCGCGGCGGTGCGGATCGGCCCGGTGCCGAGCCCGGGGATCAGGCCGTAGGTCGGGTTGTTCGGGTCGGTGGTGACGCTCAGGTCCGGGTTGATCACCCCGAGCGTGCTCGCCGACTTGAAGGTGTAGGAGGCCGCATCGATGCTGCCGCCGAGGATGAAGGTGTTGGCGTGATCGAACACCCGGTCGCGGTTCGTCGCCTGCAGCGTGCCGCCGTAGCCGGTCGCCTCGGTGCGGACCGTATCGTGGGTGCCGTACGGGATGCCTGCCCGGAAGGGGATCGGCTGGCCGTTCGGCCCCAGGATCAGGAACTGGTTGCGGAACTGCGCCTGGGTCTGGCCGGGGGCGGGCGAGAACCCGTCGTCCTCGAAACAGAGAAAGCCGCGGAAAGAGGAGCGCGTGCTGCAATTCTCGAAGTTGCCGTCGTTGCCGTCGACCACGAACTGGCTGAAGCGGCGCACATAGGCGTTGCCCGCGAGGTCCCAGGTCGGGGAGAGGTTCACCTTGCCGGTGACCTGGATCTGGCCGGCCTCGGTGTCGATGGTCTGCGGGTTGGTGAAAATCGCCCGCTCGGTGAGGCGCTGGAGATCGACCGGCGCGGCGGAGGTGGCCCCGAAGAAGGTCTTGGCGCCCGAGGCGATGAGGTGGAACTCGGAATCGGGCGTGCGATGGCCGATATCGGCATAGACGCGGCCGATCTCGGAGGGCGACCTGAAGCGCCAGCCGTCGTCCTTGAGGCCCTCGCCGGCGAAGTAGAAGCTCCAGGGCCCGACCACCTCGCCGTATTGCAGGGTGCCGAGGATGCGGCCGTCCGAGCCGCCCATCACCGAGACTTCCTGGCCCTGCCAGGTGAAGCCGTTCTTCATCGCGATGTTGACCGCGCCGCCGAGCGCGTTGAGGCCGAAGATCGGGTTGCCGGTGACGAGGTCGATGCGGTTGATGGCGACCTGGGGGATCAGGTCCCAGTTCACGACGTCGCCGAAGGCCTCGTTGATGCGGGTGCCGTTCTGGTAGACGGCCAGCCCCTGGGGCGCGCCCTGGAGCGGGGAGGCGTCGAAGCCGCGATAGGTGAGGGTCTGGCGGAAGCTGTTGCCCTGGCCGTCCGAGAGGCTGACGCCGGGGGTGGTGCGGGCCAGCGTGAAGGTGGGGTCGAGGGTGGCGCGGTCCTGCTCGAACTGGCGCGCGGTGACGGTCTCGGCCGTGAACGGCACCTTGGAGAGCGGCAGCGCGCCGCCGGCGGCGCCGGTCTCGGCGCGGGCCGCACCGCCGGCTCCGCCGACCGGGGTCACCGGAACGACATCGATCTGCTCGAGGGCGATGGTATCGCCCTGCGCGGCGGCGCGACCGGCCAGC
This sequence comes from Methylobacterium nodulans ORS 2060, assembly GCF_000022085.1. Classification (NCBI taxonomy): domain Bacteria; kingdom Pseudomonadati; phylum Pseudomonadota; class Alphaproteobacteria; order Hyphomicrobiales; family Methylobacteriaceae; genus Methylobacterium; species Methylobacterium nodulans. Next base: position 7,617,503 of record NC_011894.1, on the reverse strand, counting down.
CCCACGGCCCCGCACGGCACCAGGATCGTCGTGACCAGAAGTCCGCGACGCAATCCCATCATCGTTCCCTCCGCCCCTCGCCTTGTGCCCCGCCACCGACGGGGTGTCCCGTCGCGACAGGATCCCTTGAGGTCCGGATAACGAACTCGGCCGTTCTCCCGCAATCCCGACCCGCGCCGGGTTGCACAACAAACACCAGTCGATGCATGATCGGACGTGCGCCGATACTCAGCGTGCCTTTTATGTCACTGTATTAAAGTCTTATGAGAACCTCACCCGGGATAATTCGGCAATCAGTTTTGCTTGTTTTCCCGGGCCGGAACCTCATGGAACAGGGCAGCTAGTCTCCGATGCCGAACAGCCGCTCGAGGAAGTTGCGGTCCTCGCGGCTCGGGCCGCCGCGCGGCTGAGGCACCGGGCGCGGCGGGGCCTGCGGCTCGCCGAACAGCTCACCGATCAGGCCGCCGATCCCCTGCTCGGGCGCGGCCGAGGCCACCGTGCCGGCGCCGCGCCGCCAGCGGGCCGCGCCGGGCAGGGCCGCAACCTTGTCGTTGCGCAGGGCCGTGGTCATGAAGCGGTTCCAGACCTCGACCGGCAGGTTGCCGCCACTCACGCGCTTCGTCGGCTCGCCATCGTCGTTGCCGAGCCACACGCCCGCAACCAGGCTGGTCGAGTAGCCGACGAACCACGCGTCACGGAAATCCTGGCTGGTGCCGGTCTTGCCGGCGAGATCCATGCCCGGGATGTCGCCCTTCCGGGCGGTGCCGCTCACGAAGACCTCGTGCAGCATCGCGTTCATCATGCCGACCGCGTTCGGGTCGATCACGCGGCCGAGCCCGGTCGGGCTGCGCTTGTAGACAATCTTGCCGTTCGTGGTCTTCACGCTGGCGATCACGTACGGGATGACGCCGGTGCCGCCATTGGCGAAGGCCGCATAGGCGCCGACGAGTTCGAGGGGGGTCACCTCCGAGGTGCCGAGCGCGATCGAAGCATTGGCCTGGAGCGGCGAGGTGATGCCGAGGCGCTGCGCCGTCTGCACCACCGCCTTGGGGCCGACCTCCATCCCGAGCTTCACCGCCACCGTGTTGAGGGAATGGGCGAGGGCGTCGCGCAGGGTCACCGGGCCCGCATAGCTGCGGCTGTAGTTCTCCGGGCTCCAGCCCTTGATGCTGACCGGCGAATCCTCCCGCACCGTGTCGGGGGTGAGGCCCCGCTCGACCGCCGCCAGATAGACGAAGGGCTTGAAGGCGGAGCCCGGCTGCCGCTTCGCCGTGGTGGCGCGGTTGAACTGGCTCTGCGCGTAGTCGCGCCCGCCGACGAGAGCGCGAATCGCTCCGTCCGGCCGCATGGCGACGACCGCACCCTGCGCGACGTTGTAGCGGGCGCCCTTCTGGTTGAGCTCGTCGACGAGGGCCTTCTCGGCCGCCGCCTGCAGAACCGGATCGACCGTGGTCGAGACCGTGACGTCGCTCTCGATCGTGCCGACATAATCGTCGAGCACATCCATCACGAGATCGGCCACGTAGTTGGCCGAGCCGCCGCCCGCCGCGCGGTTGGGCCTGGCCGGCTTGTCGAGGGCGAGCTTGACCTCCTGGGGCTTGGCGAAGCCGAGTTCCTGCATGGCCGCCAGCACCTGCGCGGCGCGCGCCTGGGCGGCCGGCAGGTTGCGGTTGGGCGCGAGCCGCGAGGGCGCCTGGACGAGGCCGCCCAGCATGGCGGCTTCCGCCAGCGTCACCTCCTTCGCGGGCTTGGCGAAGTAGCGCTGCGCCGCCGCCTCGACGCCGTAGGCACCCGCCCCGAAATAGACCCGGTTGAGATAGAGTTCGAGGATCTCGTCCTTCGTGTATTTGTGCTCCAGCCAGAGCGCCAGGATCGCCTCCTGGATCTTGCGGGAGGCGGTGCGCTCCTGGGTGAGGAAGAGGTTCTTGGCGAGCTGCTGGGTCAGGGTGGAGCCGCCCTGCGCCACGCCGCGCGAGGTCAGGTTGCGGAAGATCGCCCGGGTGATGCCGACCGGATCGATCCCGAGATGGCCGTAGAAGCGCCGGTCCTCGATCGCCACGAAGGCGCGCGGCAGGTAGGGCGGCAGTTCCTTGATCGAGACCGTGCGGCCGCCCGTCTCGCCGCGATTGGCCAGCAGCGATCCGTCGCTCGCCAGGATGGCGATGTTCGGCGGGCGCTTGGGCACCGCGAGCTGGTCGATCGGGGGCAGCTGCGAGGCGTGATAGGCCACGAGGCCCGCGAGCGCGACGACGCCCCAGACGCCGAGGATCACCAGGCCGTAGACGAGGCGCCCGAGCAGCGAGCGCCGCCGCCGGGGTGCCGGGCCGCGCGCGGCGGATTTTCCGCCTCGTCCTGTCTTCGATCGTGCCATGGCCGCTCCCGCCCGGTCGCCGCGCGTCAGGCGCAGGTCGAGGGAGGCCGGATCCGGGCGCCCCTCCGGCGCGTCGAACTTCGGCTCGACCCGGCCGCCGCGTCCCTTCGCCATCTGCCTGTACCCTCATGACACAGGAGCCGCGGCGCCGGACGAAGCCGGCCCCGACTCGAACGGGCCCCGACAGAGACGCTAAATGAGGCGGGTTTAAGGGCCGTTAACCGAAAATTCTCCCTTTTATTCCGGCAATTTAGCGAGAAATCGCCGCAACCCGCGGGCAGGCCGGCCGCCGGGACATCCGCAACCTGCTCGATCGGCCGGCCCGCTTAAGGCCCGCGCGAGCGTTAAGGACTCGGGAAGGACTCCGGCGCACCGTCTTTGCTATAAGAACGGCCCGCCTCTCGCCGGACCCCTCGCTTGCGCTACCCGCCTCACCTGCTGGAAGAGATCCGCGCCCGGCTGCCCCTGTCCGACGTGGTCGGCCGGAAGGTGCGCCTGAAGAAGGCCGGCCGCGAGTGGCGCGGGCTGTCGCCCTTCAACGCCGAGAAGACGCCGTCCTTCTACGTGAACGACCAGAAGCAGTTCTACCACTGCTTCTCGTCGGGCAAGCACGGCGACGTGTTCCGCTTCCTCCAGGAGACGGAAGGGCTCTCTTTCCCGGAGGCGGTGGAGCGCCTCGCGGCGGAGGCCGGGGTGGCGCTGCCGGCGCCGAGCCGCGAGACCCGCGACAGCGAGGAGCGCCGCCGCGGCGCCCTCGAGGTGATGGAACTCGCCGCCGCCTTCTTCGAGAGCCAGCTCGCCGGGCGACCGGGCGGGCGGGCGCGCGACTATCTCGCGCGGCGGGGCCTGGGGGAAGCGGTGCAGCGCGACTTCCGCCTCGGCTATGCGCCCGGCGAGCGCTTCGCGCTGCGCGACCATCTCGCCGCCCGGGACGTGCCCGCCGACCTGATGATCGAGCTCGGCCTCCTCGTCGGGGGCGAGGACATCGCGGTGCCCTACGACCGCTTCCGCGACCGGGTGATCTTCCCGATCCGCGACCTGCGCGGGCGGGTGATCGCCTTCGGGGGGCGGGGGCTCGCGCCGGACGCCAAGCCCAAATACCTCAACTCCCCGGAGACGCCGCTCTTCCACAAGGGCTCGGTGCTCTACAACCACCACGCCGCCCGGCGCGCCGCGCACGACACAAGCCGGGTGATCGCCGTCGAGGGCTATGTCGACGTGATCGCCATGACGATGGGCGGGCACCCGGAAACGGTGGCGCCGCTCGGCACCGCGCTCACGGAGGACCAGCTCGCCCTCCTGTGGCGGATGGCCGACGAGCCGATCCTGTGCTTCGATGGCGACGGGGCGGGGCGCCGGGCCGCCTACCGGGCCCTCGACGTGGCCCTTCCCGGGCTCGCTCCGGGCAAGTCCCTGCGCTTCGCGCTGCTGCCGGAGGGCCAGGATCCGGACGACCTGCTGCGCTCCGGCGGCGCCGCGGCGCTCGATCGCGTGCTGGAGGCCGCCCGCCCGCTCGTGGAGGTGCTGTGGTCGCGCGAGACCGAGATGACGCCCGTCGACACGCCGGAGCGCCGCGCCGGCCTCGCCCAGCGCCTGCGCGAGCTGGTCGGCCAGATCCGCGACGAGACCCTGCGGCGCTTCTACCGCGACGAGATCGAGGCGCGGCTGCGCAGCCTCGGACCAAGCCCCGCAGCGCGCGCACGGCGCGAGGCGGCTCCCTTCGTGCCGCGCGCGCGCCTTACGGACCGCGCCGCCTCGCCGCGGCTCACCGCGCGGGCGAGCCCCCTGCTCGCCCGGTCGTCGCTGTTCGCGGGCGGCACCTCGCCGCGCGAGGCGCTCATCATCGGCATGCTCCTCGTCCATCCCGAACTCCTCGCCGGGGAGGTGGAGGACCTCGCGGAACTCGACCTCGCGAGCGTGGATGCGCGCGCCCTGCGCCAGGCGCTGATCGACCATGCGGCCGAGGGTGGGATCGGGGACGCGGAGGCCGTCAACGCGAGGCTCGAGCGGGTGGGGCTTGCCGCAGCGGCCGGGCGAATCGCCGCGCATGTGCGGCCGGGCGACCGCTGGGCCCTTGACCCGCATGCCGATCCCGTGCGTCTGGAAGACGCGCTGCGGCAGGCCGTGATCTTGCACCGCAAGGCGGGCTCTCTACATAGCGAGCTTCGGGCAGCCGAACGCGCCCTCGCCGAGGAGGAGACGGAGGCGAATTTCGCGTGGCTTCGCGACGTGTTGGATCGCTTGGCCTTTGTGGCCGCCGCCGAGGCCGATGCGGACCAGGAGGCCGACGGCGTCGCGTCCCTCTGACGCGCCAGGCGTGACTTCGGGGTTCGAACCGGGATAGTTAACAATAAGTCAAGCGTCTTGCTTGCACAATTGGAACGAGATCCGAGGGCGGCTGGGCCGGTGGCTCCGCTGCCCGTCTGTACATCACGGTGCCGACGAGGCGGGCCTCCTGTCCCGTTCGGGCGGGCCGGCACCGGAACCATAGGCTGATCATGGCGACGAAGGCAACGGAACGAGAAGAGACCGAAGCGGCCCCCGAGCAGCAGACCGACGGACCGCTCCTCGACCTGACGGATGCCTCCGTCAAGCGGATGATCAAGCTCGCCAAGAAGCGCGGCTACGTCACCTACGACGAGCTGAACGAGGTGCTGCCGCAGGAGGAATTCACCTCCGAGCAGATCGAGGACGTGCTGGGCCAGCTCTCCGAACTCGGGGTGAACGTGGTCGAGGCCGAGGAGGCCGACGACAACCAGGCCGAGGGTGCCGGCGAGGGCGGTGCCGAGGACGAGGAGGTGAGCGAGGGGACCGAGGTCGCCGAGGTCGCCCAGAACCGGCCGGCCGTCCTGCGCACCGAGACCACCAAGGAGCCCACCGACCGCACGGACGACCCCGTGCGCATGTATCTGCGCGAGATGGGCTCGGTGGAGCTCCTCTCCCGCGAGGGCGAGATCGCCATCGCCAAGCGCATCGAGGCCGGGCGCGAGGCGATGATCGCGGGGCTCTGCGAGAGCCCGCTGACCTTCCAGGCCATCATCATCTGGCGCGACGAGCTCGTCGACGGCCGGGTGCTGCTGCGCGACATCATCGACCTCGAGGCGACCTATGCAGGGCCGGACGGCCGCGGCGGGCCGGCCGAGGGCGAGGAGGAGGGCGAGGGCGAGGCGCCCGAGGGCGAGGTGCCGCCGCCGGAGGGCGAGGGGGACGAGGACGACCTCGAGAACAACGTCTCGCTTTCGGCCATGGAGGCCGAACTGAAGCCGCGGGTGCTCGAGACCTTCGACGCCATCGCCGAGAACTACCGCAAGCTGCGCAACGTCCAGGCCGAGCAGGCCGAGACCCGCCTGCAGGGCGGCGGCGCCAGCGAAGCCCAGGGCCGGCAATATTCCGAGCTCAAGAGCCGGATCGTCGCCGACGTGAAGTCGCTCTCGCTCAACGCCAACCGCATCGAGGCGCTGGTCGAGCAGCTCTACGACATCAACAAGCGGCTGATCTCGCAGGAGGGCCGCCTGATGCGGCTCGCCGAGAGCCACGGCGTGGCCCGCGACGAGTTCCTGCGCCACTACCAGGGCTACGAGCTCGATCCGCACTGGGTCGAGCGCGTGGGCAAGCTCGGCGGCAAGGGCTGGAAGAACTTCGTCGAGCGCGGGGCCGACGGGATCCAGAGCTTACGCGAGCAGATCATGTCCCTCGCCTCCGAGACCGGCCTGGAGATCCAGGAGTATCGGAAGATCGTCCACATGGTCCAGAAGGGCGAGCGTGAAGCCCGGCAGGCCAAGAAGGAGATGATCGAGGCGAACCTGCGGCTCGTGATCTCGATCGCCAAGAAATACACGAATCGCGGCCTGCAATTCCTGGACCTGATCCAGGAGGGCAATATCGGCCTGATGAAGGCAGTGGACAAGTTCGAGTACCGGCGCGGCTACAAGTTCTCGACCTACGCCACGTGGTGGATCCGGCAGGCGATCACCCGCTCGATCGCCGACCAGGCCCGCACGATTCGCATCCCGGTGCACATGATCGAGACGATCAACAAGATCGTCCGGACCTCGCGCCAGATGCTGCACGAGATCGGCCGCGAGCCGACGCCGGAGGAGCTGGCCGAGAAGCTGGCCATGCCGCTGGAGAAGGTGCGCAAGGTCCTCAAGATCGCCAAGGAGCCGATCTCCCTCGAGACGCCGATTGGTGACGAGGAGGATTCGCATCTCGGCGATTTCATCGAGGACAAGAACGTCGTCCTGCCGATCGATGCGGCGATCCAGTCGAACCTGCGCGAGACGACGACGCGGGTGCTGGCCTCGCTCACGCCCCGCGAGGAGCGCGTGCTGCGCATGCGCTTCGGCATCGGCATGAACACCGACCACACCCTGGAGGAGGTCGGCCAGCAATTCTCGGTGACCCGCGAGCGCATCCGCCAGATCGAGGCGAAGGCGCTGCGCAAGCTCAAGCACCCGAGCCGGTCGCGCAAGCTGCGCAGCTTCCTCGACAACTGAGACGGTTTCCGGTCGATCCGTTCGGAGACGAGAGGGCGCGGGAACCGCGGGATCCCCTCTCCCGTGCGGGAGAGGGGATCCCGCGGTTCCCGCGCCCTCTCGTCTCCGAACGGATCGACCGGAAGCCGTATGACTGAGTGCTCCCGCCTGGGGCAGCCCCACCGGCCCTCATGCTGAGGTGGCCGGCGGCAGCCGGCCCTCGAAGCACGCATGACCGCTGGTCCGAGGCTGTGGTAGCTGGGAGCACCGGTCCGGGGTGCTTCGAGGCAGCCTGCGCGATCTGCGATCGCCCGCGCGATCTGCGATCGCCAGCACCTCAGCATGAGGAGCGGGGCGGATTCCACTCACGTCAGTTTCTATTCAGACGCCGACGGCCCGCGGATGCGCAAGTCGCCGCAACGTCACCTTGGCAAGACCCGCATCGGCCACAAGAGCATACCGGGAGCCTTGCCTTGGCCGTGCGGGCTGCCCATCTCCGCCCCATGCCGCACGCCCAGCCGACCGACCGATCCCATCCGCTGCCGACGGCCGAGGCGGACGGATCCGAGGCGAGCGCCATTCCGATCGGGCTGTTCCGGGCCTGCGTCGCCCTGCGCGACTGGCTGCTGAGCGAGGGCGCAAGGCTGCCCGAATCGGGCGACGTTCTCGCGGGCCTGGCCCTGCGCCTGAACGATCTCGGCGTGCCGGTCGACCGGGCGACCACCGCCATCGACGCGCTTCATTCGGAATATACCGGGGTCGGCCGGTTCTGGACGCGGGAAGATGGGGTGTCGCTGCGCCTGTTCCCGCACGGCGAGGCGTCGGATCAGGCGCTCGCCCGGAGCCCCTTCGCGCATATCTACGCCACCCGCGAATGGCTGCTCCTCGATCTCGCCGAGACGCCGGACGATCGTTTCGCGATCATCCCGGAGCTGAAGGCCGGCGGCTACCGGCACTATCTTGCGGTGCCGCTGTTCTTCACCAACGGCACCAACAACGGCGTGACCTTCGCGACGCGCTCGCCCGAGGGCTTCACGGCCGAGAGCCTCGCCATCCTGCGCTTCATCGTGCCGACGCTGTCGGCCGTGATGGAGATGCGGGGCCTCAACACGCGGCTCGACCAGGTGCTGCGGATCTATGTCGGCGACGGGCCGCACCACGCGATCCTGTCGGGCTCGATCCGCCGCGGGCAGGTGGAGCGGATCCGCTCGGCGATCCTGTTCGCCGACATGCGCGGCTACACGCAACTCACCGCCTCGCTGACGCCAGAAGCCTCCGTCGAGCTCCTCAACACCTATTTCGACTGCCTGGTGCCGCCGATCGAGAGCGAGGGCGGCGAGGTGCTGAAATACATGGGCGACGGCCTGCTCGCGATCTTCCGCGAGACCGGCGACGGGCTCGGCGGTGCGGCTCAGAGCGCGCTCACCGCCGCCCAGACCGCCCTGCGGCGCCTCGACGAGGCCAATGCCGCGGGCCGCTTCCCGGACCGGATCGCGGCCGGGATCGCCCTGCATCACGGCGAAGCGGCCTACGGCAATGTCGGCTCGGGTGCGCGGCTCGACTTCACGGTGATCGGGCGCGACGTGAACCTCGCGAGCCGGCTCGCCAAGCTCAACAAGGTGCTGAACGAGCCGCTCCTGATGTCGAAGCCCTTCGTCGACTTCCTGTGGGGCGACCCGGAGCCGCTCGGCTGCCACCCCCTCGACGGGTTTCCCGAGGAGATCGCGCTCTATCGGCCTGCGCGGAACGGTTGACGGCGGCGCGGGCCTCGCCCACATTCCCAGGCGTTCCAGGGAGATCCCCGACAAGGGGCTGAGACACCGATGGATCGGCGCCTTTCCGCCGATCAGCGCGGAAATCCTTCGAACCTGATCCGGCTCATACCGGCGTAGGGATTGGACGGGGTCCGCGGACCCGGCGCTTCAAGGACTTCGGCGGGCGCACCTCCAATCTCGACGGGCTACCGTGGAGACGAGGGTGCTCATGTCTTCTCCATCCCCGATCGGCCGGCGCCGCGGCGCGGAGGCCGACCCCGCCACCGACCGCCTGCCCGAGCGGGCCGATGTCGTGGTGGTCGGCGGCGGCCTGATCGGGCTGTCGATCGGCTGGCGGCTCGCGGAAGCCGGGCTCGCCGTGGCGGTGCTGGAGAAGGGGCGGGCCGGCGACGGCGCGAGCCTCGCCGCCACCGGCATGCTGGCCGCCGCCGCCGAGCACGAGCCGGGCGGCGATGCGCTCCTGCCCCTGGCGCTGGAGAGCCAGCGGCTCTGGCATCCCTTCCGCGACGACCTGGAGGCCGCGTCCGGCCTCACCATCGACTACCGGCGCGAGGGCACCCTGGTGATCGCGCTCGGCCGCGACGAGGTCGAACGCTTACGCTTCCGGCATGAGCTGCAGCGCCGGGCGGGGCTCGACGTGGCCTGGCTTTCCGGGCCGGCGGTGCGCGACCGCGAGCCGTCCCTGCGCCCCACCGTCACGGCCGGCCTGTTCTGCGCCGAGGACCATCAGGTCGATCCTCCCCGCGTGATGACGGCCCTCCGGCGGGCGCTGCGCGCCGCGGGCGGGCGCCTCGTCGAGGATTGCGCGGTCGAGGCGCTCGACCGGGCCGGCGGGCGCGTCGTCGGCGTCCGGACGGCGGCTGGCGCGGTGCGGGCCGGGACAATCGTGCTCGCCTCCGGCGCCTGGGCGGGGGAGGGCAGCCTCGTGCCCGAGCTGGCGCTCCCGGTGCGCCCGCTGAAGGGCCAGTCCCTCGCCCTCAAGACCACGCAGCGCAGCGGCCGGCTCGACCATGTGGTCTGGACCGAGCAGATCCACATGGCGCCCAAGAGCGACGGGCAGCTCATCGTCGGCGCCACCGTCGAGGAGATCGGCTTCGACCCGACCCTGACCGCCGGCGGCCTGTTCGCCCTGCTGGAGGGCGCGCGGCGCGCCTTTCCGGGCATTGAGGAGATGAGCATCGAGGGCGTCTGGAGCGGCTTCCGGCCGACCTCCGACGACGACGCGCCGATCCTCGGCGAGGCGCTGCCCGGCCTCGCCCTGGCGGTCGGTCACCACCGCAACGGCTACCTGCTGGCGCCGGCCACCGCCGCCGCGATCAGCGAACTCGTCCGCGGCGGCGCGCTCCCCGCCGTCGCCGCCCCCTTCGGCCTCGGCCGCTTCGCGCGCGCCGGGAGCCGCCTGCAGAGGATCCCATGAAGCTCACCGTCAACGGCGAGGCGCGCGAGAGCGCCGCCGCCACCCTCGATGCGCTCTGGCGCGAGGAAACCGCGGATCTCGATCTGCCGGGACCGCAGGGCTTCGCCATCGCCCTCAACGGAGCGGTGGTGCGCCGCCAGGACTGGGCGGCGACTGCGCTCGCGGAGGGCGACCGCGTCGAGATCGTCCGCGCCATGCAGGGCGGCTGAGGGCCGCCATGCAGGGCGGCTGAGGGCGCCCGCCCCGGACCACGGGGCCATCATCACGAAGCTGATTGCGTAACAGGAGTTCGATCATGACCATTGTCGCCCCCCTCGGCCGCGAGGCCGACGACCCGCTGGTGATCGCCGGGACGGCCTTGCGCTCGCGCCTCCTCATCGGCACGGCCGGCTACCCGACCCAGGCCATCATGGCCGAGGCGGTGCGGGCGAGCGGGGCCGAGGTGGCGACCCTGTCGATCCGGCGCGTGTCGCTGCGCGGCCATGGCTCGGACACGGTCTCACTGCTGTCCGGCTTCCGCTTCCTGCCGAACACCGCCGGCTGCGAGACCGCCCGCGACGCCGTGATGACCGCCGAGCTCGCCCGCGAGGCGCTCGGCACGAACTGGATCAAGGTCGAGGTCATCGGCGACCGCGAGACGCTCTATCCGGACGTCGCGGAGACGATCGAGGCCACGCGCCAGCTCGTCGATGCGGGCTTCGTGGTGCTGCCCTATTGCAACGACGATCCGGTGGTCTGCAGCCGGCTCGCCGATCTCGGCGCCGCGGCCGTGATGCCGATGGGCTCGCTGATCGGCTCCGGCATGGGCGTGGCGAACCCCGCCAACCTCGAACTGATCTGCCGCCGCTCGCCCGTGCCGGTGATCGTCGATGCCGGCATCGGCACGGCCTCCGACGCGGTGATCGCCATGGAACTCGGCGCGGCCGCCGTGCTGCTCAACACGGCGGTGGCCAAGGCCGACGACCCGGTGCGGATGGCGCGGGCCATGCGGCATGCCGTCGAGGCCGGGCGCCTCGCCTTCGGTGCCGGCCGCATCCCGCGGCGCGCCCGCGCGGAGCCGTCGAGCCCGCAGCTCGGCCTCGTCGGCTCGTGAACGGCCTTCCGGCCCGGCTCCTCTTGGTCACGGACCGGCACGGATCGGACCTGCCGCTCCTGCGGCGGGTCGGGGCGGCCCTGGAGGCGGGGGCCCGCTGGATCTGGCTGCGCGACCGGGACCTGCCGGAGGCCGAGCGCGCCGCGCTGGCGGCCGACCTCGCCCGGCTGGTGCGGGGGGCGGGCGGGCGCCTCACAATTGGCCGCGACGTCGATCTCGCGGCGCGGATCGGAGCGGACGGCGTGCAGCTCGCCTCGGCCGCGGTGGTGGCCGAGGCGCGGGCGCGGCTCGGGCCCGGGGCCCTGATCGGCCTCTCGGCCCATCGCCTCGCGGAGATCGCGGCGGCCCGGGAGGCCGGCGCCGATTACGCGACCCTCAGCCCGATCTTCGCGAGCGCGAGCAAGCCCGGCTACGGCCCGGCGCTGGGGCCGGCCGCGCTCGCGCAGGCGGCTCGGACCGGGCTGCCGGTGATCGCGCTTGGCGGCGTGGAGCCGGGGACGGCGCCGGCCTGCCTTGCGGCAGGCGCCGCTGGCGTCGCCGTTATGGGCGGGGTGATGCGGGCAGCGGATCCGGGGGCGGCCGTGCAGGCGCTGCTCAAGGCAATGGCGCGGGAACCGCGGGATCCCCTCTTCCGAGTGGGAGAGGGGTATGGGGATCGAAGATCCCACGTGAGGGTCCCGGACCCTTCAGAATAAAACCGAGACGGTGGTGCTGGCAGCGGCACGGTTCAGGATACTTGCTGCACCGTCTCCACCCTCACCCCTGCCCCTCTCCCGCACGGGAGAGGGGTTCCCCGCGCTTGTCTCGTCTCGAAAAGACCAACCGGAAACCGTCTCACACCCCTGCGGACGGCCCATAGGGCGGGCGCGGGATCGCCCGGTGCGCTGCTCGCAAGGCTGCCGACCAGCGCTCGCGCAGGTCATGGAAATAGGGCTCGCCCGCCTCGATCCGGTGCACGACCTCCGTCCGGCAGCTGTTGCGGCGGATCACCGCGAGGTCGATGGGCAGGCCGACGCCCAGATTCGAGCGCATGGTCGAATCCATCGAGATCAGCCCGACCTTCAGCGCGTCGTAGATGTCCGTCTTGAAGGTGACGGCGCGGTCGAGAATGGGCTTGCCGTATTTGTGCTCGCCGATCTGCAGGAAGGGCGCGTCCTGGCTGCAAGCCATGAAGTTGCCGGCCGAGTAGATCATGTAGAGCCGCATCGGCCCGTCGGCGATCTGGCCGCCGAACAGGAACGTGACCTCGAAGCGCAGCTGCGCCGCCTCGAACCCCTCGCGCTCGATCGCCCGCACGCGACGGATCGCCCGGCCGATGAGCTGGGCGGCCTGAAACATGGTCGGGGCCTCCAGGATGGTCTCGACGGCGCCCGTCTCGGGGTTCGCCACGCCCTCGTTAAGCAGGGCCACGACCGACTGGGTCACCGAGAGATTGCCCGCCGAGGCGAGCGCGAGCACCCGCTCGCCGGGCACCTCGAACAGGTGCAGCTTGCGGAAGGTCGAGATGTCGTCGAGACCCGCATTGGTGCGGGTGTCGGCGATCATGACGAGGCCGTCCTCGACCAGGATCCCGACGCAGTAAGTCATCGCTCAGCGCTCCCCTCGGCTCCCGCCGGCGCGCGTCCGTCCAACCCTCGCAAAGCCGGCGGACCGGGTCCAGTTGAAAGCGCTGGTCGTCAGCGAATGCCGAGGAAGCGCCGCACCCGGTCGAGCCAGCGGCGGCCCGAGGTCTCCACGGAATCGGCGACGAGGGCGCCCGCGATCACCGAGGCCGTCATGGTGAGGAAGTGGGCGAGCGGGAGATCGAACGGGAAGGCGGTCATCGGACTTAGTCTTGCGTGAGGTGAAGGCGTCGCAGAGCGGCCATGGTCGCCGCGCGCCGACCCCGGGCCGGGCTGCCGGTAACCCGGCCCCCACCCATAAGTCACGCCTGCCGCAAGGCAAGATCTCCGCCGTTCGCCGCCGCGAATTCGCCGTCCCGTCACAATTGCGCCACGGCCGGCCCCACTCGTCAGGACTGCGCCTGAGCCTGCGCTTGGGCCTGCACTTGGGCGCGGACGTCGTCCACGACCACGCGGACCGTCATCGTCTCGGTGCCGCCCCCCATCCGGCTGCCGCGCACCGGAGCGGCGTCGAGGTAGTCGAGGCCGACGGCCACCCGCAGATGCGCCTCCGTGGCGGAAATGCCGAAGCACGGATCGAAGCCGACCCAGCCGAGATCGGGCACCGCGGCCTCGACCCAGGCATGCCCCGCTTCCTGTGCGGGCGTGTCGGCCCGGTAGTAATAGCCGGAGACATAGCGCACCGGGATCTCGAGGTGCCGCGCCGCCGCGAGGAAGATATGGGCGAGGTCCTGGCCCACCCCCTTGCGCAGCCCGAAAGCCTCGGCGGCGGTGCTGTTCGAGTGGGTCGGCCCGCCGGGGGCGTATTCCACCTCGCGATGCACGCCCGCCAGGAGGGCGTGGAGGCGCGCCAGCGGATCGGCCTCGCTGCGGGCGATGTCGTCGGCGAATTCGCGAATCGCCGGATCGGCGGCCGCGAAGCGCGATTCGCGCAGGTAGAACATGTCGGGCAGACGCTCGACGGCCCCCCGGATGACGCCGTGGGTCTCGGTGGTCTCGACCTCGCCGCACACCCGGACCACCAGGGATTCCTCGGGCCCGTCGGCGCTGAACACGTGGACGATGTTGCCGAACCCGTCCTTGCGGCGGCTGAGGCGCCCGTCCGCCGTCGGCTCGATGCGCCACGCGCGGACATGCTGCCCGTCATGGTCGCGCGGGGTGAGGCGCAGCATCTGGATCAGGCCGCGGGCCGGAGATTGGTACTCGTAGGCCGTCTCGTGAACGACGCGGATGCGCATGGTGTCCTGTCAGGGTGGGGGAGGTTCCCGGGGGAAGCGGCCCGCACGGTGGAGTCCGTCCTCTAGCGCGAAACCGCGCGCCGGGCATCCGGCCGGGGAGGGGTGATGCGTCGCAGCCGGCAACGGATTAAGCGTCACACGAGATACTGGTCGGTGATGGCCTCCCCGAGGCGGTTGTTCTCCTGGATGAAGTCCTGGATGAACTCGTGCAGCCCGCCCGCGAAGACGCCCTCCACCGAGATCCTGTCGAGCCGCGCCAGCATGTTGCTGGCAAGGCGCTGGCTCGGGCCGCGGCGCCCATAGGCATCCGCGATCAGGTCGAGGTGGCGCACCAGCATCTCGTAGCAATTGGCGAGCGAGCGCGGCATCTGCCGGTTGAGGATGAGCAGGTCGGCGACCAGCCACGGCTTGATGCTCTCGCGGTAGACCCAGTGATAGGCGGTGAGCGCCGACACCTCGCGCAGGATCGTCGTCCACTGGAAGTAGTCGAGGCTGCCGCCGACCCGCTCCGTCTCGGGCAGCAGCACGTGGTACTTCACGTCGAGGATGCGGGCGGTGTTGTCCGCCCGCTCGATCGCGACGCCGAGGCGGGTGAACCAGTAGGAATCGTTGCGCAGCATGGTGCGGTAGGCCGAGCCGTCGAAGGCCAGCGACACGCCCTTCACCCAGTCGAGGAAGCGGGCGAATTCCTCGCGGCTGAGGTCCCGGCCCTCGTAGGAGCGCAAGGTCAGCCACGCCTCGTTGATCGATTCCCACATCTCGCCGGTGAGCGCGGTGCGGACGCTGCGGGCGTTCTCGCGGGCCGTCTGGAGGCAGGAGCGGATCGACGAGGGGTTGTGCGGGCTGAAGGCCAGAAAGTCCCGGACCGTGTGCTCGTTCACGCTGTCGTAGAGCGGCCGAAAGATCTCGGCGCTGCCCGCGGAGGCGAGCGCCGAGCCCCATTCGTTCGATTCGCCCCCGCCGTAGCTGGCCGGGAGGGCTGTGAGCCGCAGGGCCGCGTCGAGGATCCGGGCGATGAAATCCGCGCGCTCGGTGTAGCGCGAGACCCAGTAGAGGTTGTCGGCGGTGCGGGACAGCATGGCGGACGCGTTTCGCGAGAGGAGGGATGGGGGGCCGGAGCCGTGATCATGCCGCCGGGCCTGCGGCGAACCGGCCTCCCGCACGAATCGCGGGATGCCGGGCCGTGCGGTCATGCATCGAGCACCCAGGTGTCCTTGGTCCCCCCGCCCTGGCTCGAATTCACCACGAGCGAGCCCTCCTTGAGCGCCACGCGGGTGAGGCCGCCCGGCACGATCCGGATCTCGTCCGCGCCCGAGAGCACGAAGGGCCGCAGGTCGACGTGGCGGGGCGCAACGCCCGAGGCCACGAAGGTCGGGCAGGTGGAGAGGGCGAGGGTCGGCTGGGCGATGAAGCCGTCCGGCGCGTGGCGCAGCTTGCGGCCGAACTCCTCGATCTCGCGCTTCGTCGCGTGCGGCCCCACCAGCATGCCATAGCCGCCCGACCCGTTGACCTCCTTGACCACGAGGTCGCCGAGATTGGCCAGCACATAGGCCAGGGCCTCCTTCTCGCGGCAGCGCCAAGTCGGCACGTTGTGCAGGATCGGCTCCTCGCCGGTGAAGAAGCGCACGATCTCCGGCATGTAGCTGTAGACTGCCTTGTCGTCCGCGATGCCGGTGCCCACCGCATTGGCGAGGGTCACGCTGCCGCTCTGATAGGCGCTCATCAGGCCCGGCACGCCGAGCACCGAATCGGGCCGGAACACCAGCGGGTCGAGGAAGTCGTCGTCGATGCGCCGGTAGATCACGTCGACCCGCCGCGGCCCCTCCGTGGTCCGCATGTAGACCACGTCGTCCTTGGTGAAGAGGTCCGAGGCCTCGACGAGCTCGACGCCGAGCTTGTCGGCCAGGAACGAGTGCTCGTAGAAGGCCGAGTTGAAGCGCCCGGGCGTCAGCAGCACCACCGTCGGGTCGCGCGCCGCGCTCATCGGCGCGAGGCTGCGCAGGGTCGCGAGCAGCGCGTCCGGATAGTCCTCCACCGGCGAGACCCGGTGCCTGGAGAACAGTTCGGGGAAGAGGCGCAGCATCACCTCCCGGTTCTCCAGCATGTAGGAGACCCCGGAGGGCGTGCGGGCATTGTCCTCCAGCACGAAGAACTGGTCCTCGCCGGTGCGGACGATATCGATCCCGGCGATGTGGACGTACTTGCCGTGCGGGACCTTGAAGTCCCGCATCTCCAGCCGGTAGTGCGGATTGCGGTAGACGAGATCCCCGGGGATTACCCCGGCCTTGATGCATTCCTGCGCGCCGTAGACGTCGGCCAGGAAGGCGTTGAGCGCGGTGACCCGCTGCTTGAGGCCCCGCTCCAGGAACCCCCATTCGGGCTTGGTGAGCACCCGCGGGATGATGTCGAAGGGGATGAGGCGCTCGGTCGACTCGTTGTCGCCGTAGACCGCGAAGGTGATGCCGATCCGGCGGAAGAACAGCTCGGCCTGACTGCGGCGGGTGTTGAAATGTTCCGGCGGCGTCGAATCGAGCCAAGTCTTCAAGGCCGCATAGGCAGAGCGGACGGAGGCTTGGTCGTGTCCGCTCTCCCGAAGTCCGTTCATTTCGTCGAACGCGCTGAGCGGCATGGGCGTCCCCCTGTATGGCCCGAGGCTAGACGCAAGACAGGGGCCAAGGCAAAGGAAATGCGCGGCTGCCGTCTCGGGTTCGCGCGGGCTGCCCCAGAGGCAGGACGGGATTCAAGCTGACAGGACCGATTCCTGCCCAATCCGCAGGCAAAACCCGGCTCAGATGAGCTTCAGGCCCTTGAAGCTCGCATGGCCCTCGCGCCCGACCACGATGTGGTCGTGCACCACGATGCCGAGCGGCTCGGCCGCCCCGACGATGTCGCGGGTCATCCGGATGTCGGCCTGAGAGGGAGTCGGATCGCCGGAGGGATGGTTGTGGACGAGGATGAGCGCCGTCGCCGAGAGTTCGAGGGCGCGGCGCACCACCTCGCGGGGATAGACCGGCGTGTGGTCGACGGTGCCGCGGCCCTGCACCTCGTCGGCGATGAGCCGGTTGCGCTTGTCGAGGAAGAGGATGCGGAACTCCTCCCGCGGCGCGAAGGCCATTGCGGCCCGGCAATAGTCGATCACGGCGCTCCAGGAGGAGAGCAGGGGGCGCTCGGCCACCGCGCCGCGGGCGAGACGCCGCCCCGCCGCCTCCAGGATCTTCAGGTCGGCGACGACGGCGGGCCCGATCCCGTCCGTCTCCATCAAAAGCTCGGCCGGAGCGGTGATCACCTCCGCGAAGCTGCCGAAGCGCTGGATCAGCGCCTTGGCGATGGGCTTCACGTCCCGCCGCGGAATCGAGCGGAACAGCACCAGTTCCAGGAACTCGTAGTCGGGCAGCGTGTCGCCTTGCGCGAAGCGGGCCCGCAGCCGCTCGCGATGGCCGTGGTAATGCGGCGTCTCGCCCGCGGCCTCGGCGAGCGCGCCGGTCCTGTCCGGGGGATGAGGCCGGCCGCGGGCCATCGGAGGCGGATCCGCCCGCTCAGGCGGGCCGGCGCGGCATGTCCAGGCCCTTCGGCGACAGGGTGAAGATCTCCACCCCCGTCTCCGTCACCGCCACGGTGTGCTCGAACTGGGCCGACAGCGAGCGGTCGCGGGTCACGGCGGTCCAGCCATCGGAGAGCACCTTCACGTGCGGCCGGCCGAGATTGATCATCGGCTCCACGGTGAAGAACTGGCCCGGCCGCAGCACCACGCTGTAGCTCGGCTCCACGTAGTGGAGGATGGTCGGCGCGTCGTGGTAGACGCGCCCGAGCCCGTGGCCGCAGAAGTCGCGCACCACGGAGCAGCGCTCGCCCTCCGCAAAGCTCTGGATCGCCGCGCCGATGTCGTTGGTGGTGGCCCCGGGCTTGATGGCGGCGATGCCGCGCATCATCGCCTCGTGGGTGATCTCGCACAGGCGCGCGGCCTTGCGGGGCACCTCGCCCACATAGGCCATGCGGCTCGAATCCCCGTGCCAGCCATCCACGATCAGGCAGATGTCGAGATTGACGATGTCGCCCTCGCGCAGGGGCTTGTCGTTGGGAATGCCGTGGCAGACGACGTGGTTGATCGAGGTGCAGATCGACTTCGGGTAGCCGCGGTAGAACAGCGAGGCCGGATAGGCGCCGTGGTCCATGGCGAAGGTGTAGGCGAGCTTGTCGAGCGCCTCGGTGGTGATGCCCGGCGCCACCGCCTCCATCAGCAGGTCGAGCGCCTCGGCGGTGAGGCGCCCGGCCTTGCGCATGGCCTCGAAGGCCTCGGGACCGTGGATGGGCGGTTCCTGACGGCGGCCATCCTGGGCCGTCTTCTGCTCGTCACGACTCATGGAACCGGATCCGGCTTGACTGGCGCGTGGGCTTGCGGGCGTAACGTCGATGTAGGCGCTTCCGACCCGGAAGCCAAGCGCGGTTCCGTGCGGGCGGGCCTGCCGCCCGCTCAGCGCGGGTTGACCCAGCCGGTATTGGTCCGCTGGGCGACCCGGGCGGCGGGCGCGGCGGCCTTCGCCCGGACGGCCCGGCGCCGGGCGTAGCGGCGGCGCGGCTTCGTGGATTCGCCCCAGGCGGCGCCGACGAGGCCGCCCACCACGGCGCCGATCGGCCCGGCCACCACCGCCCCCGCCACGACGCCGGCCCCGGCGCCGACGGCGGTGTTGCTCTGCGCGGACGCCGCCTGCGGCACCAGGAGCGCGGCGGCGAGCGCCGCGCCGGTGATCCAGGTCCTCATCGTAACCATCCCCTCAATGTTCGTCTCACACGGGCCTCGTTGAGGGGCGATCGTGACCAAAGCGGGACGGCCGGGCCGGATGACAGCGACGGCCCGGCTCTGGAACAGGGCTCGTTTCAACGGGAACGAGCCCTGTTCCAGGTTCTTGATTCTTCGCATCTTCTGCGACGAACCGGTGTCCGCTTCGTCGGAAAATGCTCTAGGCGCCCCGTCCGCAAGGGGCTAGAGGGGGGCGCTGAGAGAGCCAGGCTCCAGCAGGATCCCCGCGATGGCAGACAAGGCGGTACCCCACTTCCACAACCAGGACGGCGTGCGCGTCATCCATGTGGGCTCGAAGGAGTTCATGTGCATCGGGGCGCTGCCGCCCTTCGACCACCCCCACGTCTTCCTCGACATGGGCGCCGAGAGCGAGATCATCTGTCAGTACTGCTCGACGCTCTATCGCTACCGTTCCGACCTGAAGCCGGGCACCGCCGATCCGGCCTCCTGCGTCTGGGACGACCGCGCCCGCCTTGCCGCCGAATAGCCCCGTCCCGGACCGGCCGGGCCTCAGGATCGCCATCGCCGGGGCGGGGATCGGCGGGCTCACGGCGGCGCTCGCGCTCGCGGCGCGCGGCCATACGGTGACGCTGGCCGAGCGGCGCACGGCCTTCAGCGAGGTCGGGGCCGGCCTGCAGCTCTCGCCGAATGCCAGTCGCATCCTGACCGATCTCGGGCTCGGGCCGTCGCTGCGCCGCGCGGCGACGGAGCCGTCCCGGGTGCGGATCCGCGGCCTCGCGAGCGGGCGCCAGATCGGCGAGGTGGCGCTCGGCCCCGCCATGCGCGAGCGGTTCGGTGCGCCCTATCTGGTGATCCACCGGGCCGATCTGCAGACGATCCTCCTCGACGCGGTGCGGGGCCGGCCGGGCATCCGGCTTCTCGTCGGGCGCAGCGCGACCGCCTTTGCCGAGACGCAGGCAGGCGCGAGCCTGACGCTCGAGAGCGAGAGCGGGCGCGCCGAGACGCTCGCCGCCGACCTCGTCGTCGCGGCGGACGGGATCCGCTCGACCCTGCGGGCGTGTCTCGACGGGCGCCCCTTACGCCCGGTCGGAGCGGCGGCGTGGCGCGCGACAGTGCCGCGCGACTGCGCCCCGCCGGCCCTGCGAGGCGACGAGACGGGCCTGTGGCTCGGGCACGGGCGGCACGTGGTGCATTATCCGATCGCGGGCGGCGAGCGGATTAATCTGGTGGCGGTCCTGCCCCAGGCGGGGGAGGATGCGGATTGGAGCGCGCCGGGCGATCCCGCCCAGCTGAGGGCCGCCTTCGCGGATGCCGCCGCGCCGCTCGCCGACCTCCTCCGCCTTCCGGAGCAGTGGCTGGTCTGGACCCTCGCGGATCGCCGGGCCGCCGCCCCGATGGCACGCGGGCGCCTCGCGCTCCTCGGCGACGCCGCCCATCCGGTGCTGCCCTATTTGGCCCAGGGCGCGGCGCTCGCCATCGAGGATGCGGCGGTGCTGGCGGCGAGCCTGTCGGGGAGGCAGGTGCCGGCGGCGCTCGCCGCCTATGCGACGGCGCGCGGGCCCCGCGCCCGCACCATCCAGTCCCAGGCGCGCCGCAACGGGCGCATCTATCATGCCGGGCGTCTCGCGGCAGCGGCCCGGGACGCCGTGATGAGCCGACTCGGACCCGCCCGCATGACCGAGCGCTACGCGTGGCTCTACGGCTGGAGGCCGGCCTCCGACGCCGCCGGCGCTTGATCTCGCGCCCGGTGGCGGAGTAACCCGGACCGGCGCGGACGTGGCGGAATCGGTAGACGCACGAGACTTAAAATCTTGCGGCCGTAAGGCCGTGCCGGTTCGAGTCCGGCCGTCCGCACCAGCCTTATTGAAAACGTGAGTGACGCCAGTAAGATACTGCCACTCCGATGTTTCTCGGCGCCCTGCCGCTACAAAGGGCGCTACAAATGGCTGTTCCGATGACCTCCCTGAGCCGTGCTCCTAACGGTGACTGGTTCGCCCGGAAGGGCATCCCAAAGGACATACGTGAGGCGTACAAGGCAGCGTTCGGGGTCTCTCAGGAGGAGCGTTTCCGTCGCCCTTCCAGCCTGTCAGTGGGCACCGCTAAGGCCGAGCTACGGGATTGGGACGCCACCGTAACGGGCCGTATCGAGACACTCAGGGCAGCAGCAAGGGGCGAGGGCAGGGGGCTCACTCACCGAGAAGCCCATGGTTTGGCTGGGCAGTGGTACGTTTGGTTTGTCTCTAGGCACGAACAGGAACCGGGACAGCCTGAGCAGTGGGACCACCTCTACGAACGGCTTGAGGAAGCTCGGGAAAGGTTCTCCAATCAGCTAGGCGCCCCCGGTGAGGACGATGACGCTCCTGAGAGCCCGGCCACACGCCGTCATGTGCGACAAGTCGTCACTGAGCTAGGACAGGTCGCCAGCTTCTTGGGCGAACAGGGCATCAGGCTCACTCAGGAGGCAACGGACGCGTTCCTCGACATCGTTGAGGGAGAGCTATCGGCTGCTACTGCTACGCTCAGGCGCCGTGCTGATGGCGACTACACGCCCGATGCCCGGGTTGAGCGACACCCTGAGTTCCACAGGAAGGCTCCTGAGAAGCGCGCTGGGCTGACTCCCTGGTCGCTGTTCGAGGCGTGGATCAAAGAGCGCAAGCCGGGCGCTGCCACGGTCAACCGTTGGCGAGCCGTTATGCGAGCCCTGGACGCCTTCTTCGAGGGGAGGGACATTGCCGCCATCACCCCTGAAGATGCCCTGGCTTGGAAGGACACGCTGGTCACCCCTGAGCGGTCCGCAAGCGTCGTCAATGACGTGTGGCTCAGGGCTGCACGGGTGAACTTCGGGTGGGCTCTCGACAACAAGCGCATCACCGTGAACCCCTTCGATGGGGTCTCGGTAGCGGTCGGGAAGGCTCCTCAGAAGGTCCGTGAGCGGGAGTTTGAGGACGCCGAGTGGGCTACCATCCTGAGAGCGACAACGGCGCCTCAGCCGCCCCGGATGGCTGCTCACAACGCAGCAGCACGTCGCTGGGTGCCTTGGCTCTGTGCCTACACCGGGTCACGCCCTGGGGAGGTCACGCAGCTTCGCGCTGAGGACATCCAGCAGCACAAGGCTGGGTTCTGGGTGATGAAGATCAACCCCGAGGCTGGCACCGTGAAGGGCGGCCAAGCTCGCGTGGTCCCCATCCACCCTCACATCATCGAACAAGGCTTCCTCGCGTTTGTCCAAGGCACCGGTAAAGGGCCGCTGTTCTACGATCCCGAGGGGCAGAAGGTGGAGCGTGACGACCCCACGAACCCCGTTCAGGCACCGTGGGTGAAGCAGCGGAACAAGCTTGCTGAGTGGGTCCGCGGTCTCGGCGTGACAGACCCAAACATCAGCCCGAACCACGCTTGGCGTCACACCTTCAAGCGACGCGCGGCAAGAGCAGGCATCGAACGGCGCATTCGGTTCGCCTTCTGCGGCCATAGCTCGTCCGATGTGGGCGACGAGTACGAGACGCCTACGGTTGAGGACATGGCGAAGGAGCTTGAGCGGCTCCCACGCTACGCCGTCTGAGCGACCGCGACCTCACTGACCACCAGGAGACAGCATGACTCGCGATGGGTGCGACGATGCGCCCCTGCGCGTGCTCACCCTCAGATTCAGCCCTGGCATCAAGGGGTCCAGGAAAGCCTTCAGGGTCCGGGCAGTGGTCGCGGAGGGGCGCCTATGGTGCGTAGAGCAGGACGCCTGTGACGCTACCAGCTGGCACGAGGCACCCTCCGTACCACTGCGCGAAGGCCCTCAGCAGCCATCAGTGGGGCTTCACGTGCATTCCTATCTGGCCCAGTGATCGTGAGGGGGTGCGATCTGGCCACCTGCGCACACTAGGAGCCCGTCCGAGTAAGTACCTCGACGGCGGCGCTTTGGGATGATTCACTCGGCTCATGGCCAAGGTGTTTCGCTCCTGGGACGTCGATCAGGGCTGGCTGCTGCCACCCTCGCTGCATGAGTTCGTGCCGCCCGGGCACATGGCGCACTTCGTGCGCGATACGGTGCGCGAGGCGCTCGACCTCTCAGCCATTCTCGACACCTACACCGAGGAGCGCGGCTACCCGCCCTACCATCCCGGCATGATGGTGGCCCTGCTCCTCTACGGCTACAGCCGCGGTCTGTACTCGTCGCGTCAGCTCGCCCGCGCCTGCGAGGAGCGGGTTGACTTCATGGCCGTGACCGGCCTGAACCGGCCCGACTTCCGCACCATCGCTGACTTCCGCAAGCGGCATCTGACGGCGCTCTCGGACCTGTTCGTGCAGGTGCTGCGGCTGTGCCGGGCGGCCGGGCTGGTCGGCTTTGCCCACGTGGCGGTGGACGGCACCAAGCTGAAGGCCAACGCCTCGCGCCACAAGGCGATGAGCTACGGCCGGATGAAGGCGGCCGAGTCGACGCTGGCCGCCGAGGTCGAGGCTTGGCTGGATCAAGCGCGCGAGGCCGACGCGGCGGAGGATCGGGCTCATGGGACCGACCATCGTGGCGACGAGACACCGGCCTGGATGGCCGACAAGCAGCGGCGGCTGGAGACGATCCGCGCCGCCAAGGCCGCGTTGGAGGCAGAGGCTGCCGATCCGCCCGATCCGGAGGACGAGGACGGGCCGGGGGCCTCGTCGGGCATGCGCTGGCAAGGTCGGCCCTTGCGGGGCGAGGACGGCGGTCCGCCCGACCGGGCGCAGCGCAACTTCACCGACCCGGACAGCCGCATCCTGCCCACGCGCGACGGGTTCGTGCAGGGCTACAACGGCCAGATTGCGGTTGATGCGGCCCATCAGGTGATCGTCGCGCATCGGCTCGTGACGAACCCCGCCGACTCGCGCGCTCTCGTGCCGCTCGTCGACGGCGTCTGCACCCATCTCGGGCGCAAGCCGCGGGAGGTCTCCGGAGATGCCGGCTTTGCCACCGAGGCGAACCTGGCCGCGCTGCAGGAGCGACGGATCACAGCCTATCTCGCTCCGGGCCGTGCCCGTCACGGCGAGGCGGATGCAGCAGGTCGCCGGAGGCTGACGAAGATGCCCCTGATGAGCGCGATGGCCGTCCGCCTGAAGCGGGCTGGGCGCCGGAGCCGTTACCGTCTCAGGAAGCAGGTCGTCGAGCCGGTGTTCGGGCAGATCAAGCAGGCCAGAGGCTTCCGACAGTTCCTGCTACGTGGGCTCGATCAGGTCCGCGGCGAGTGGGCGATGATCTGCACCGCCCATAACCTCCTGAAGCTGGCGCAGGCCGCGCGCTGAGCCTGTGGCGCAGGAGCCATCCGCCCAGATCTCAACCTTAGTCCCAACGCATCAAACCGTTACTCGGACGGGCTCCTAGAGCATTTTCAGCTTAATCCTGATCGCGTCTCGCAAGGTGTGGCCGCGGGCGCGCCGGCAGGCTACGACGGGTGCAGCCCAGGATACGATCAAGGCTGACCCGGATTTCACTGAAAATGCTCTAGAGCCGCTCCCGATCAGGTTGAAGCGTAAGCATCATCCTCGTATCCAGCAGCTGTGAAGTAGTTGCGGCACTCAGCCGGCGAGAAGCATTTGAAGGCTTGGTGGATCGCCGCCCAGAGTTCACTGACACTGCGGGCCGCCGCCCTGCGCAACAGCGCTTTCAGCTTGGCGAAGGCCTGCTCAATCGGGTTGAACTCAGGTGAGTACGGAGGAAGATAAAGCAGCCGGGCCCCGGTTGCCGCGATCGCCTCGCGCACGCCGGCCACCTTGTGAGCGCCCAGATTGTCCAGGATCACGGTGTCGCCGGGTCTCAGGGTGGGGACCAGGGTGTCGGTCACGTAGGCGCGGAAGCGTTCGCCCGTCACAGGGCCGTCCAGCAGAGCGATCGCGTCAGGCCCGCTCGTGCGCAGCCCGGCAATCACAGTGGTGGTTTTCCAGTGCCCTGCGGGTGCCGCGAGGCGGCAACGCTCGCCGCGCGGGGCCCAGCCGTAGCGGCGGACCATGCTGGTGGTGGCGGCGGTCTCATCCAGGAACACCAGTCGCTCCGGATCCAGCTCAAGCTGGCCGGCAAACCACGCCTCACGAGCCGCCTTTACATCCTCCCGCTCCTGCTCAGCTGCGTACGTCGCCCTTTTTTCCGCGTGATGCGGTGCCGGGCGAAGAAGCGCGACAGGCTACTGCGGCTGACCGGAACGCCTTGCTCCTGGAGCGTCTCGCAGAGCTCATGCAGGAAGCTCTGCGGGTGGGCTTGGTAGGTCTGCAGGATGAGCTCGGCATGAGCCTCGATGCGCTGCGAGCGCTGGTCGCCGCCCATGGGCTTGGGCGTGACATCTCCCTGGCCCTCCTGCTGCCTGGACCAGCGGCTGACGCTGGCCACGCTGACCCCGAAGCGCGCGGCGGCCTGATGGCAGGAGGCGCCTTCTGCAACGGCCGAGACGACGCGCTGGCGCAGGTCGACAGACAAAGCTGAGGGCATGGGCCACCTCCGTTGAGCCGCCCCCCCGGGGACCGGCCAACGCGTTGCCATCACCACGGTTTCAACCCGCTCGGACCCCGCTCTAGTGGTCAAAATCTGACGCTTGGTACCCGCTGCCAAGGGCTGCTTGCGACCGATATCGTTGAAAAACTCCGTTTGGGGCTCGTTTTTGTGCGTCAGCATACAACAGGTTGGGCCGGTGCGCTGCAGTTGCCGCTACCTGTTGAGGAGCCGAAGGGCGTCAGGGACTTTTTCAACAATACCGACCCTTCTCGGGCCTTCGGACGGTCCGCTTTTCGGCAGTCTGGCTGGTGCTGAACGACAGCAGATGGCCGTAGATGGATTGTCTATTTTCGGGCGAGTGCGTGGCAGAGCGAACGCTCACCTCAGGCTGGCGGTCTTGCAGTTCCTGACTCGTGGGGGCCAATAGAACTGGCAAGCGGCCTAGCTTAGTAGATCGCGTCACGTTCTTCGAGAAGCCTCACGCTTGAGAATTCCCGTTGCGCGACGACCCATCCAGGTGCATTGTTTTCTTCTGGACAACTGCTACGCCGAGGACCGGGTCATGCAGTTCGGCTCCTGCAATTGCAATTCGGTTGCCTCATCCATATCCAGACGCGGCTTGCTTTGCGCAGGTGGTACCGGATTTGTGACCGCATTGATCGGCACGCTGGTCAGCACCTCACAAACCGCACAAGCGCAAGCGCTGGGCTCCAAGCCGCCGGAGATCGATAGTCTCGCGGTGCAGATCGTCACGGACAATCAGCTCATCAAGTTTATTCCGACCGAGAAGCGAGATGGGCTAACCATCGAGCGCAATCCGGGCGGCAATCTAAGCAAGGATGCCCCTCCGAGCGTGGACCTGCTTGGCGAGTGGGGGCTCTCGATGCACGCCCAGTCGCGGCGCGACAACGAGGTGCGCAATATCCTGATCGACTTCGGCTATCAGCCGAGCACTCTCCTCAACAACATGTCGGTCCTGAAGATCGACCCGGCGAGCATCGATGCCATGGTGCTGAGCCACGGCCATTATGATCATTTCGGCGGGCTAGTCGGCTTTCTGTCGGCGAACAAGGGCAAGCTCAAGACGGGTCTTCCTTTCTTCGTCGGCGGAGAGGATTGTTTCTGCACGCGCGAAACCGCCGCCGGCCAGTATGGTGTGCTCGATCGCAAGGCCATCATGGAAGCGGACCTCTCGCTTATGATGGCGGAAGGGCCGGCCGTTGTGGCCGATCACGCCTTCACCACGGGCAAGATCGCGTTGAGCGGTTTCGAGAAGCCGCTGCGCCCAAGCCGCGAGAAGGTCGGGGTCGTCAACGGGTTCGGATGTTTCCCGGAGAAGGTCTCGCCAGCGAAGAACACTGGCACTTTCATTCCCGACGACTTCGAGCATGAGATCGCCACGAGCTTTGTCGTCAAAGGAAAGGGGCTGGTCGTGCTGACGTCCTGCAGTCACCGCGGCGTTATTAATACGATCAGGCAGGCACAAGCCGCTTCCGGCGTTCAGAAGGTGCATGCGCTCATCGGCGGCTTCCACATCGTGCCACCGCTGAATGACGATTACATCCAGCAGGTCATCGCAGCGTTCAAGGAGTTCAATCCCGACTATCTGATACCGGGCCATTGTGCAGGTGAAAGGTTTTACGACCTAGTCCGGGCTGAGATGCCCGACAAGGTCATCCACTCGGCGGTCGGAACGCGTTTTGTCTTCGAGGCATGAGGCAACGAAGAGGGCGTTTGTATCGACAGACGCGAGCGTGTCCTGCCCCAGCCGTGATCCCGGCCCGCGGAAAGTGCCGGCCATGGCAGACCGCATCGCGATCATTAGGAGAGGCACGAGAACGGCCGCTTCGCCCCATTAACAAGCGAGTCTCACGAGACGGCTTTGGCGCAGAGCCGAAGGTCTGGTTACGGGTGTTAAGCCAACTTCCGTTCACCACCCGTAGCGGACCTCGCGAGCGGGTACCAAGCGTCAGATTTTGACCACTAGATCATCTTCTTCAGGGCCTCGACCGCAACAGCCACGCCGATCTTCTCGGCAATCTTGAGCGCCCAGGTCCCGGCGCTCTTAAGGTATCGCAGGGCGGCAGGACCATCACCTTTGGCTGCTGCCTCCTCTGCATCGGCTACAGCGACGACCGCCTTGTCCTGCTCGCGTGTCCCCGTGGACTCGCCCTTCATGGCGTCACGCAGGCGCCCCAACTCCTCCGCGAGCTTTGGCAGGTCAATACCGCCCTGGATCTGCTGGAAGGTGTTGTCGTGGGAGTGCGCGCCGGGGCCGACTGCTCCGGCTTGCCCAGGGATGTGGTAGGTGTCTCGGCTCATGGTGGGACCCTCGATGGCGGTTAGCCCGGTTGGGCCGTGGAAATGAATTGCTTGCCTCGGGAGCGCCAGGAACTCGGAGATTGCCGAGATACCCTTCGAGATTAGCATATCTAGGCGCTGCTGAAGGCGATCTCGTTCTTCAACAACGCACTCCAGTTTAGTCTGGATGCGCACAAGCTCCTGCCCGAACGCCTTGGAGTCGCGGCCCGCGAGGTCCTCGACGGTGATCGTAACTGAGGCGCCGCCAGCATCATTCTGCACCGAGCGGACCTGAAGTACACTACCGGGGTGTTCGGCTTGTAGGCGCTCAACGACGAGCGGCAGCGCGATAAGGTCTACTGGCGACATGCCGCCAGGGTAGCGCAGCACGATGCGTGGTTTCTCGGCGAAGAGGCGCTCGAACTCACCTTCCCCGTACTCGGTAGGCTCCTCGCCTTCCCTGTCCCAAAAAGCATGCTGGCAGATAACACCCTTGATTGACCAGCCGGTACAGTGAGTTTCCCAGAGCTTCGCGCCGGTTAGGTCAGCGCGGTCGAGACAAGCATCGATGAGATTTGCTTGTCTCAGGACCGCCCCGCCGAGGTTCGCCCCGCTGAGGTTCGCATTGTTGAGGTTCGCCCCGGTGAGGTCCGCCCCGCTGAGGTTCGCATTGTTGAGGTTCGCCCTGTAGAGGATCGCCCAGCCGAGGTACACCTCGACGAGATCCGCCCCGTCGAGGATCGCCCCGGGGAGGTCCGCCCTGTCGAGGTCCGGCCTAGTCCAGGGATTTTTCTCCCTCCAGGCATTCCAGACATCGACTCCTTGCCGGAGCCGTTCGAGGTGACCCGCATCTGCCATCTGCGCGACCCCGATCGATCCGCCTAAGACTATACATCCGATTGAATTGTTTGAGCATGTTTGGGCTGCGATAGCTCGGTTGTCCCGTCGCGCTGACCGTAGGTGGCCAGATCGCACACCCTCGCGGCCACTGGGCCTACCGGCAAGGGCTCGTATCGTGGACCGCTGGAAGGAGCTTAAAGCTCAGGTGGCGAAGCTTGCGGCCGCACTCAGTAAGGCCCCGAAGGCTGTTCAGATCTACTCAGGCAACTGGCGGCTTGCCTTTGGAATTGTGCGACGGAGCCACCAGATTATTAAACCAACAACATCAAGGGTTAGACAAAGACCCACAACGAACTCGTCGGGGCGATGAGGACGTGCGATGAGCGTGATACCAGCACTGAGCAAAGCGATCATCGCTCCCCAGAACAACCAAGACCCAAATCGTTTCACTCGCCTGCTCCTAAATCTCAGATGGAAAACTCACTTATGAAGGAGTCTCTTTCAAGGACCTTGCTGAAGCGAGGCATGCCCTCCCAAAAGTACACAGAAAATTTCTCAGAGGAGATCGATAGATCGAAGTGCGGGAGATTCTCCCCCCCATGGCCCCTGGCTTCTTCGTATGAGCGGTGCCTGCCAGTACATTCTCTAGCGAGGCTACGCAGGCCCCTACTACTCCACCTTGCTCCTCAAGTCCTACAGCCGCGGCTCGTTTGCGGGCTTAGGAGTACGAGCACAAGCAGCCGTTCCCTCAAGCGTGACGTTCAAAGGTCCATAGCGCGTTGCTTTATCTTATAAAGAGATTCAAGTTTGTCGAAAGCTTCAGGAATCAACCTCACTATGCCTTCAGGCTGAAGATAACCGGCCGCGTCACTGAGAAAGCAAGCGAACTGCGTTCTTTGTTTTCCAAGCCAGTTACGTCCAGCATCAATTTTCATTATCACTAATGTTGTTTCTAAATCCCAGGACGAAATAAACACAAGCCCTTGAGCAGATGCGGACTCTATGAAATCAATCATCTGTTCAGGATTGGGATTTCTTAAACATGGGTCCAATGGTAGTGGCTGAATTTCTCGTCCTATATGCAGCCAACTCTTGCCGGTTCTGAATACTAATCTGATATCGTCCGCGTCCAAGGGGACGCGACGATGCGAACGCATAGCCTCTTCGAGTGTCGGCAGTGTTGCTCTTGAGACGAGATGCTCAAGGCCGGCGATCCGTATGCTTCTGCCTGCTTCCGTGAATGACACGCTGCATCCCCTGAGGCTGTTCACCCAAACTGTCTGACAGCGCATCGCGCAGCAAGCTCTTTGCTGGCTTGACGGGCACTCATCCTCACCATAACAATCTATTCAACGCTCGTTGTCTGGAATGTGAGAGTGCGATGGCTCAAGGTAGCTTCGTGGCCTACTATCGCGTGAGTACGGCTCGGCAGGGCGCCTCAGGGCTTGGGCTCGAAGCACAGAAGGAAGCTGTCAGGCGCTACCTCAATGGCGGTGACTGGACCATCAAGGCTGAGTTCGTAGAGATCGAGAGTGGACGCAAGAGCGATCGTCCTGAACTGGAGCGTGCTCTTTCTACCGCTCGCCTCCATCGCGTTCCCTTGATTGTTGCCAATGTCTCGCGCCTCACTCGTTCATCTGCCTTTCTTCACCGGTTATTGGAGGCTGGTGTTGAGGTGAGGTTCTGTGACCTTCCTGAGATTGAAGGCCCCACAGGACGCTTTCTGCTTCAGCAGATGGCTGCGGTAGCTGAGTTGGAGGCTGGCATGATCGCGAGCCGCACTAAGGCCGCGCTGCAAGCCGCTAAGGCTCGCGGGAAGAAGCTTGGGGGCAACCGCGGCGTGGTCATGTCTGACGCCACTCGGGCCGCTGGAAGGGCAGCTAGGACGCTCAAGGCCGATGGTCGGGCGGCTGACCTCGCTCCTACTATTGCCGAACTCCAGGCGGCCGGCATCACATCGCTCGGAGGGATCGCTAAGGCTCTGAACGAGCGTGGCATCCCGACTGCAAGAGGCGGTGAGTGGTCACCGATGCAGGTATCACGAGTGCTCACGAAGCTTGCTGAGAAGGCGGCGTGAGCGGCCTCACAGAGCGTGGGCGTGGGCCTCCTGTCCATTGGCGGAGGCTGATTGCTCGGCCAGCACCTGACGGTAAGCCTGCTCAAGCACCCCACACGGGTAGACACCAACCTTATTCCGGTGCGCGCCCTTGATGGACGGTCGGACCTTCTTGGGTGCCCGGCCAAGGATTTCCTCGTGGAGCAGACGTGCTCGCTTACCTACGCGGATGAGGAAGCTCCGATCCCACTTCTCACCACCGAGCTTCATGAACTGCTGGGTGGTCAGCCGCATCACGCGGCAGGGCTTACAGGCGGTGCAATCGATACCAGATGTGGTCACCGAACGAGGTCCTTATTGAGGGGGACACACTATACGCAGAACCACCACTCTCCAATCTGGCTAAAATCCTAGCCCCAGCAATGGCTTAAAGCAAATTTGGCGAATTTGGCGTATCTAAGCCCCCAGAGAAGGCTCTGCGCAATCGGCTGCCGAGCGTCTTGAGGGCGGTTTGTTCGAGCAGCAGCTACACGCCTGTCTCTTGAGAGATGGACGCGGCTTCAAGGCGCCTTAGCGCGGCACCTCAGAAGTGCAGCATCGAACAAGCATCCGCAGAACGTTGCGATGATGATTGTATTCAACGCGACGTGACAGACAATCTTAGATAAGGAAACCACGAACAATGACTACACGCACCTGCCGTGCGCCTGGATGTGGCGCGCGAACGACCCGTTATGGCGTCTATTGTACCACTCACAAGTCACGCTATCGACGTCATGGACACCCTGAGCAGCACGCGATCACCAAGGCTGACCTCAAGCCATACCTGAAGCGCGTCCGTCAGCGGATCGCGAAGAACGCCGACAACCCGCTCTGGGGTCACTGCGAGGACCGTTGGAGCGACCTCGTGAGCCACGCCAAGGAGATCGTTGCTGCCTATCGAGGTGGACAAGCGAGCTACCGCCATGAGCGCATCGCTGCTGAAGAGGTAGTGAAGCTCTCAGCCAACGT
This sequence comes from Methylobacterium nodulans ORS 2060, assembly GCF_000022085.1. Taxonomy (NCBI): domain Bacteria; kingdom Pseudomonadati; phylum Pseudomonadota; class Alphaproteobacteria; order Hyphomicrobiales; family Methylobacteriaceae; genus Methylobacterium; species Methylobacterium nodulans. Next base: position 7,586,100 of record NC_011894.1, on the reverse strand, counting down.
TGAGGCGAGGGAGGTCATTGAGACCACCTTCGCGATGTTCCTCCTTGAGGACCACCAACCACGACGCTTCAGGTCAGATGGAGCCTTTCGCTTCCAGCTTGCCAGACGTCTTCGTGGGCTGACCGAGACGAACTCTGGAACGTGGGTAGACCCGAGCACTGGCAGGACCAAGCGGGCTTACCACGAGCTGTCACCGAGAGCCTGTGAGGTGTTCTCACGGTGGGTGATCAAGGCTCTTGGTGGCGTAGGAGCCCATCTCGCGAAGCTTGAACGAGACGAGGAAGAAGAGCGGCAACGTCGCGTGAACGACATGCACGAAGCTACGGCTGCTCTGAGATAATCGCCATGCTCTACACTGACGAGATTATCGACCGAAAGAAGGGCGAATTAGTCACCATCTCAAAGGGAAACTGGATTACTGTCACCGAGCTAGGCCAGCTATACGGAGCCGGACCTAGGCAGACACGAGCCATCCTCAGGCAGATGGATTTCCTGGGTGTCGAGGGAGGAGGAAATCATGATCGCCATCGCATCCAAACATGGGCCGTCGACCGTGGCTTTGGTCGTCGTATCATTCCAAGAGCCAAGGGAGGTTACCCCTTCGATGTCATAAGCCCAGAAGGACAGAAGTGGATCGCAGAACAGTGGTCTACTGCCGTGGCAGCTCTCGAAGCTGCAACATCCAGTCCTATTACGGAGGAGGCAGCGATCCAACTTCAGCTTTATGAGACTGAGCGAGAGAGAAACAAGCTAACTAAGCTCTCTGTTCAAGCGCAGGTCTATTGGCTTTGTGATCACTACAAAGATCTCACTCACACTGACATGGCTTCCATCCTCAGCGTGTCTCAGCAACTTGTGACTCGGTATGCTGGGTGTCGGAGCCGGCAGCGTCGAACACGGCTGGAACGAAAGGCAGCAGAGGTTCCTGTGTTGTCGAATGCCAACCGTGTTGACACTCGATGGGATGACTTCTGTGACGCCTGACAAGGTGTCGAGATCTATTACCTAAGCCCACAACACCTCGAAAAATGACCGAGGTCACCGCAAGCAGTCCCTCAAACCGGCTGATCAGTAGCGGTGATCTCGGCCCAAAGTGTACCCTCAGAGCACACGCGGGAGGACACTCCATCCGTCTTACGCACGATCGGACAGCAGCGTTCAGCAGGAGGTAGAGCAAGCTGCCTTTTCAAGAAGCTTGTAGAGTGGCATTAGGAGGCCACTAGAGCGCGTTCACTGCTTGGCTGGCCCTTCCCTTCGACAACACAGAAATCCCGTGCAGGGCCATTCTAAACCATTACAGAAGCCATCGCCCGCCTGACCTTGGAAACAGAAGATGCTCTCTGCTGAAGCAGGCTCAATGCACCTCAATCCGACTTGCCTATCCGTCTCGTCTGCTCCACAAGCCTTTTCAGCTCTCGAAGGCCATCCCGCAGTCCAGCCTGCTCGCTCTGAATGTCTGAGCACAGCCGCAGTGTTCTCTCTACCTGAAGGTTATTGACGCGCACTGTTGAACGCGAGCGGGGTCCCCTCGGCTGCCGTCCCCTTTCGAGCGCTTCTGAGAAGGGCACTTCCATAAGGCTTCGCTGGCTGCTGTCGGTGATCTGAAAGGCGTATCTGTCAGGGTTCTTGCCCTTCCTTGCGAGCTCGGAAGCCATGTCGGGCACGGCCCGATAAGCTTCAAGAAAGGCGAGCTCTACACTCTCAAGCTCAAGCCCACAGTCATCCCTGTCCAGGCCTTCCGGGGTGCGCAGGTGAAAGTAGAAGAGGGGCATCTCGATCAACTGCTGGCTGTGGCGGGTGAATCAACTCGCTCAACTCCAGAGAGATCTCAGCTACATATGTTAGACGGCTGCAAGGTGGACGAGAGGGGTTGGATCGCGAAAGGGATTGGATCGTTAGAATGGGAGGCACCCACCCGGGCCGTGTGTTAGCGCCGGCAGTGTGAATGTGGTGGTTCATGCGGGGGCCTGTGAGAGAGCACTATGAACCCGCTGACACGCAAGCTTGAGCACTTTGTCCGGCTCTCCAGCGAGGACAAAGCCGCGCTTGATCGCCTCGCCTCCGAGCAGCTGCGAGGGTTCGGCCCTCACGCCAACATCATCCACGAGGGGCAGCCGCCGAAGGTGATGAGACTGATGCTCTCCGGCTGGGCCTGCCGCTACAAGCTGCTGGAGGATGGTGGTCGTCAGATCGTCGGACTCTTCCTGCCCGGCGACTTCTGTGACGTGAGCGTCTTCATCCTGCGCGAGATGGATCACTCCATCGCCGCAATGACCGATGTCACCTTGGCACAGATCTCGGCCGAGACATTCAACGAGATCGCCTTTGCCCAACCTCGCATCATGTACGCGCTGTGGTGGGAGTCACTCGTCCGGGAAGCGATTCAGCGGGAGTGGATCGTCAGTCTGGGCAGGCGCGACACGGATGAGCGCATTGCGCACCTGTTCTGTGAGTTGTTCATCCGGCTGCGCTGCGTAGGCCTGACATCAGGTGTCAGCATAGAGCTACCCATGACCCAATCCGATCTTTCTGACATCGTGGGCGTCTCGGCGGTTCATGTGAATCGAACCCTGCAAACGCTGCGTGCCAACGGGCTGGTCATCCTCAAAGGCAAGACCCTGACGATCCCGAACCTCAATGCGCTGATGGATGCAGCACAGTTCAACACGAACTATCTCCATCTCGATCATGAGGGCGCACACCTCGACGCCAGTGAGGGGTGATCGGAAACACCACTGTCCAACCGGCTTACCTGACGATGACCGCTGGTGGCCCTGCCCTCGGGTGCGTCGTCAAAGATGCCCTGACCGACCTCTGGAAGCCGTGAGATGCAATCGGGGGCAGAGCCGCCAGAACGCCGAGGGCTACCTTGAAGGGCGCCTGGACCATGCCCGAGGGAGCGCCAGAGCGTCGCCGCATCCCTCCTTGCGTGGGGCGGGCCAGAACTCCCCCGTATGGTGGCCGGTAGCCTTATCAGGGGCAGCGTCTCGACCACCTGCCCTCGTCCCTAGGCCACAGCTTCGTGCTCCCAAACGGCAGCATCCTCTTCGATGCAGCCTCTCACCCACCGCTTCGCGTCCTCTGCGGTTTCGAACACCTCAGGCGCCCGGTGCGAGCAGGGACCGAACCCCGCTTCCAGGAACCAGCGGCCGGCGAACTCCTCGCTCACCGAATTGCGAAGCTGAGTGACAACCGCGAGAAGCGTTTTGTCAAGGTACACCAGCATGCCGTCTTCGTATCCGGTTTCGAGAGCGATGCGGGTAGGCTGTGATCTAAGCTGAGCGTTCATGGGCGCCGCTTAGCGAATACAACTCGCTTTCACCAATGACAATTGCGCAATGCTGATATTTGCTAACGAAGGCGTCGCAGGACGGCACCACGCTCCTCAGCGCCAAGCTGGACTGCTTCATTCCAAGGGACGTGTCAGAGGCACCTAGACGATGCCTGACGGGTCACCCGAGCCACGTACGCTGGCCAGCTTCCCGGACTTGGTCGTTTCATCGCCTGCCACTCTGTCCCCACCGACAAGGCCCTGAGCAGGCGTATAGCCTGTTCCCTCAAGGGGTCCGCCAATGAGGGGAGGGGCCGAGCCAACACCACCGACCCAGCACCATCGGCACCTGACCGAACCATCGTCCTCACTGCGCGTTATCGCTATGTCCTCATCTAAGTTGGTAAGTTGGGAGGGGGCAAGCTATGATGCATCAGCGGATATACGAGAGCCCTCAAGCGCCCGCCTCGTGCCCCGTTGAGGACATCGTAGCAGCCTACCTCAGGCTGGCCGAAGGCGATGTCGCCCTTGCGTTCAGGTGGGCTGTCACAGATGCCCTGGCTGATCTCCTAGCGGCTGACAGACGTACCCGAGAGCGTAGCCGGCTTATTTCCAGGGGCTACACAAAAGGGCATCTCAGCGATTTCTGACGGGTCATGAGAGCTCGTGCGCTCTGCCCTCACCGGCTACGCCGAGTTAGCACTTAGCGTAGCCGTTGAACAAGGTACCCATATTGCGCACTTAGCGCGCCGAGATTGCTGCTGAGTTCGAGAGACCTGACCCGATGAAAGCGAGTGATGCTGAGGATAATGTCCGCAGCCTGCGTGTCGCCTTCCAATTCACTTATCCGAGCCAGCCTGCCGCACTCTGCAGCGAGGTTCTCATGGACGAGCACGGCTGCACTCAGCTTCATATGTAACCTCTCAATCTTGCCGATCATGATTTTGCCTATCAGCAGATGTGTCCTGCCTCTCGTGTGAAATCGCTTGCTGGCCTGGGTGGGTAAAAACTGGCCAATGCTCAGCCAATGCACGCGCTGCGCCCGCCAATACAGGATCGTAGATGCTTCCGAAGGAGGGAACATGCGGGTCTACGGCTATAAAGCTTGTCTTTGATCCAGCCAACGGCGAAGTCCTCGTGGAGCACGGGATAAGGGCCTGACTGGGTTAACGACGCATCCAGAGCGATGTTGCTCGGCTACCCCGGAGGGGCACCATTTAGCTCTGAGCCCCTGCCAAGCTGGTGACTCCTTGGCGGGGCTCATGAAGACGGGGAAGTTTGGGCCAGTTCTCTGGGCTGGCCCTGTGACGCTCAGTGGGCCGGGTGGTCACGAGAGAGTCAACGTGGCGGAGAACACTCAAGCATCGCCAGCCGTGACCCTGACGCGATCCTCAACGCGACCTTCGGCAGTGGTCTGTCGGCCAAGCGGGTGGACGGCCGGGTCATTCTCACATTGCCGGGCGGTGGCGAGATGTCATTCGAGGCGGCTGTCAGGAGCGGCATCATCACCGTGAGGGGCGCCTGAGAGGACACCCTTATTTCGACCCTTATTTCCACCTACAAGACCCGCGCCACGAACCCGCAAGCATGGAGGAGATGCCATGTTGGCGCTTGACGCTTACAACGTCTTTCGTCGCAAGCACGAACCCGCTCTGAACTGCGCCGTCCGGCAGGATCGACCGGTACCGGATTTCGTCCGAGGCGACACCTGGGACTACGCGGGTACCGTCCAGACCTCTGGCCAAACACCTGCTGGCTTCAAACCTGAGGCCGCGAGAGAGGCGACGACATGTAGGGGCTACTACCTGTTCTACGCGCTGAACACCTGACAGCAGAACGCCCGGCGAAGGGAAGACCTTTCCGGGCGCTCGCTATGAGGCGGTTATATCGAAGTGAGCGATATCCTGTGACCGTCCTATCTATCCTGCCAGCATCGAGGCTGACAGCAAGAAAACTTCCACCGCGAACCGGTGTTCCAGCTTGGCGATAACTTATCGCTCTAATACCTAGTTGGAGTGACAATCTATACCATACGCGAAGCGGTCAGGTTTGTTCTATTAACCTAGATTACGACCATACCTAGTACATCAACTTAGTTTTTAACCCATGCAAACATTGCTTCTGCTGCGCTTGCACGGCCCTCAGGCTCCCATCCACACCACCTTGAACCGCTCCTGGCCGGCTGTGGCATTCATGGCCTTGCAGGTAGTGCGGGCCTGCTCCTCCGAGAAGAAGGTCATCTTGACGATCGGTCGGCGGAAGCCCGTGTCCACGAGGTACCAGGGCTTGCCAGTGGAGGCGGTCTGTAGCGTGCTGAGGGTGTGGGTATGGGTATGCGTATCAGGCATCTCGCCTCTCCGGTCACACCTTGGAGCTGCCGGCAGCGTATCTGAGTCGTTGGGCCGTCACCCCATCAAACGACGCTACCAGGGCCGCCGCACACCGGTCTCGTAGAACTCGCGGAAGCGATAGAAATTGTCACGCGAGTAGCCCATCAGCTTGCAGGCTTGGCTGACGTTGCCGAGCTGCTTGGCCGGCTCCAGCAGGCCGACCTTGGCCCGGATGACCTTCTGCTCCTTCGTCATGGCCGGTGTCCTCTCGAACGCCTCAGCTTTGCGACACCGTCCGTCAGATCAAATCCTGACTACTGCACATGAGGCTATGGCCGCGCTGACCTGAGTCTCACGACAAACAATCCACGTTCATCTCAGCCCGAAAGTCCCCCAAGACACAATAGTAAAACCGTGTCGCGGGGGATTTTAGCAGGCACTCAACCCATTCAAGGAAAACTATGACCGACACAGCGAAACTCGTGTCTGCCTTCTGGCGCATCGTAGAGAAGCAGACCATTGAACGAGGGAACACGCTTTCCGATTTCAGTCGCTCTGTAGCTCAATCCATTCTCGACGCCGGCATGGCCGCTTATGATGATCGGGACCATCGCCGTGAGCAGTACCGCGTGGTCTCCGCTCCTACGGGCTCTGGCAAGTCATCCTATGCATGGGCGCTTCTGGCTGCCCTCATAGAAGCCGTCCCGGGCTCCTCTGCGGTGTTCCTGTGCGAAACCATAAACCAGTGTGAGGACACGTATAGGGAGCTGCTGAAGCTGGTCGATGCTGGTGATCTCGCCATCTGGACGAGTGCCCACGATGCAGCGAAGTCACTGGAGGACATTGAAAGAGCTTATCACTTCACGCCCTCAGCCCAGTTCAGAGCAAACGATCTCCCTGACTATCGGGTTATCGTTGTCACACACAAATTCTACAAGGGCACACGTGGAGCCCTATCACGTGAGTACAATGGCGAAGACCGTACGCTTACCATCATTGATGAGAAGCCCTCGGAGGTCGCCATCTTCGACATCGATGTCGCCGATGTTATGAAAGTCCGTGAATGGGCGTTGGCTGCGGCTCGTATTAATGATGCCTTTGACGCTTTCACTGCTTTACGGACGTACCTCGAAGACGTTTGGGAGTTGGAGCGAACTGGCCCGAAGAACTACAGAGCGCTTCAGCACTCAGACCTTACTTGGTTCTCGTCAGAGCAGGCGAATAGGCTTCGCGAGGAATACGAAGGCCGGGAAGCACCGGACCTGAAGGTGGCGAGCGTCATCGGCTTCGCTCAAGCCCTCGCGAGCGGCTTCGCATTTATGAGCCGCTATCAGAGCAGCAGTCAGGGTGGACGTTTTGTGGGCTACAAGCCTGACCTGCCCATCCGTCCCGGCACGGTGCTACTGGACGCCACGAGTGACATCGACGGAGTGGCCCAGATCGCTCCTTGGCGCATGCTGATGCCAGCCCCCCAGCTCTCGTTTGAGAACCTGACGGTCGCCCATCTCGTACCGCCTGCGGAGGTGATTAAGCCCGGTGAACGGGTATCTCAGATCGTGAAAAAATATCAAAGGGCTGAGCCATACGCGAGGTGGATTAAACAGGCAGTCTGCGAGAACACCGATCCTGGTGAGAAGGTGCTTGTGGTCGTGCAAAAGGCGATGCTGGACCACAACTATCTTCCTGGTGAGAGCGGAAGTTTCGGTGATGATGCCTACGATCTCAATGGTCGGAAGGTCGCCTTTATCAACTGGGGCACTGGAATCGGTTCGAACCGCTGGAAGGACGCTACGAGCGTGTTCCTGTTCGGTGAGTTCCACCTTCCGCAACGGGCCACTGTGGGGACGGCTCTGGGTATCCTGAACGAGCCAGCAGGCGCCTGTGCTCGTCTCTCCAAGATGGGGAGCTCCAACAGCAGGGATGAGGTGTTCTTGACTCTTCGGGAGGGCCATCTGCTGCGCTGGGAGAAGCAGCTTGCGATGCGGGGCAACGCCCGTAACATTACCAGCGATGGTGTCTGTGGTCGGCAGAAGCTGTTTGTGACCTCCGAGTTCTCCCGCTTCCTCCTGCACAAGGACGGCCTCTTCCCAGGAGCTACCTTCACGAAGAGCGAAGAGGCGAGGAAGGCTGAGTTGGCGAAGGGCGGCGCGAAGGCCGTGGCAACGTTGCTGGCCACCACTGATCGAGACTGCATCACCAGCCTTGAGGTGCAGGACGAGACGAGGGTCAGCCTCCAGAAGCATGCCTCTCGCATCCTGGCATCTGAGCCGATGCAAGCGGTTATGGCGCAGGGAGGCTGGACCTTCGTTCGGGGGCGCGGACGGGGGAACCCGAGCAAGTTCGTGAGGGCGGCCGTGAGCCAACAGGCGGACCTCGGTCTGGCTGCATAGGGAGCACCCACAGCCGCACACTCAAATGATCACGCCGCGCCTTCGTGAGAGGAGGCAATGCTTTCTGAGGGCGCGGCAGCAGACCTACACCTGGCCGTGTCCGGGCACGCTGAGGTGCGCTGGACGTGGATTAAGCGACACGCGAGGAATGCGCTGAACGAGCGCGTTGACGAGATCGCGAGCGGGAAAGGTGTTGTCCCGTGTGATCAAGTGCTGCGCGTCCAAACCTGTCACTTTGCGGCACTGTAACGACGACTGCGCCATGCGAGCCTCCGGGGCCGCGCCAGGCACGCACGAGGAGTAACCGTCTTGTTTCAATACCTCAAGCTTGACTCCAAGCTTATTGGCTCAACGGTCCTGGTGAGCGCTCTTGGAATGGTAGCCGCAGCGTCCAACGCCTATGCCATCACCGAGCAAGAGGCGCAGGATATTGCAGTTGAGGCTTACGTGTATTTCTATCCGCTCGTCACCATGGACCTAACGCGCAAGCAGTTAACCAACCTTGAACCGGGCAGAGTTCCGGGCCGCGGTCCAATGAACATGTTCAATAACATCCCGACCTACCCGCCCGCTGATGACAGGACGGTGGTTCGACCGAATTTCGATACGCTCTATTCAATCGCCTATCTGGATCTCACCAAGGAGCCGGTGGTCGTCTCTGTCCCAGACACCGGCGGCCGCTACTACCTGCTGCCGATGCTCGACATGTGGACGGATGTGTTCGCCTCGCCGGGCTGGCGCACCACGGGAACCAAGGCAGGCGAGTTCTTGGTCATGCCGGCTGGGTGGCGACCAGACCTTCGCGACAGGTTCGTTGAGGAGTTCCGGCTGCCAAACGGGACGCAGCGTATTGAGGCTCCGACACCTCACGTCTGGATCATCGGACGCACGAGGACAGACGGTCCAGCCGATTATGACGCGGTGAGAAAGATACAGGCAGGGTTCAAGGTCACGCCGCTATCCGATTGGGGGAAGACACCGCGAGCGCCAGAAATAAAGATCGACTCCAGCGTCGACATGAAGACGCCGCCCAGGGTGCAGGTCGACACAATGCCGTCTGGCAAGTACTTCGCCTATGCAGTAGACCTGTTGAAGATAAATGGCCCTCATTTGACCGATGAGCCTACCATTGCCCGCATGAAGCGCATCGGCCTTGAGGCAGGTAAGAGCTTCGACATCGAAAAGGTCGAACCCGTAATCCGCAAGGCCTTAGAGGCTGCGCCGGAGAGCGCTCAGAAGCTCATGGAATGGAAGGTGAGGTCGCTTGCTCGCGTGACGAACGGCTGGTCTATGAACACCGACACTATGGGCGTATACGGCAACTACTATCTCAAGCGGGCCATTGTGGCGCAGCTTGGCCTCGGCGCTAATCTGCCAGAGGATGCGATCTACCCACTCAACCTTGCAGACGACACCGGTAGGCCACTGGATGGCGGGAACAAGTACGTCATCCACTTTGAGAAGGACGAAACGCCTCCGGTCGCCGCATTCTGGTCAATCACGCTCTACAACTCGGAGGGCTATCAGGTCGCCAACAGCCTGAACCGCTTCGCGGTCAGCAGTTGGATGCCATTCAAATACAATGCGGACGGGTCACTCGACCTCTTCTTTCAGAGCGACAGCCCGGGAGATGACAAAGAGTCCAACTGGCTGCCCGCGCCGAACGGACCATTTAACCTGACCATGAGGCTATACGCCCCGAAGGCAGAGGTCCTGATGGGCAGGTGGAACCCGCCTTCGATTACGAAGCGCGAAGCAGTGTCGAGCCTAACCGCACAATGAATGATCTTAGAGTCCGTTGGGAAAGGGTGGCCAAGAGAAAATGCGGGATGATAGAGCATGTCTGCTCGTCTCGAATGGATGAATGGCCCCTCCTTGGTCTGGACCGCTGCAAATCGGCCGCGCTATGATCGTCGCAGCCAGAGATACCCGAGTGATATGACGAACGACGAGTGGCTCACCCTGGAGCCACTGCTTCCTGTCGCGGAGGGGATCGGGCGGCCCCGGACCTATCCTATTCGGGACATCATGAACGGCATCCGCTACGTGCAGCGGTACGGCATTCCCTGGGATGCCATGCCAAAGGATCTGCCGCCCGCCAGTCTCTGCTACGATTACTGGCGGTTGCTCACCGATGGCGGCCACATGGACCGGATCAACCATCATCTCGTGATGAGGGATCGTGAGAAGTCCGGGAAAGAAGCCAGTCCAACGCTGGCGATTGTGGATGCCCAGGCGGTGAAGTGTGACGCCCCGCAAGGCGAGCGCGGGTACGATGCGGCGAAACAAGTGCTGGGGCGCAAGCGGCATCTGGCGGTCGACAGCGACGGACGCCTGCTTGCGGTGATGATCACTCCGGCCAACGTTCAGGATCAAGAGGGCGGGATCCCGCTCGTCAAGCGCTTGGTTCGTCTCTGTCCCTGGATCAAGACAATCGTGGTGGACGGTGGGTACAAGGCCCGTTTCATTGAGGCGGTTCAGGCTGGCACGAGCCGTGTCGTGGAAGTGGTCGTACGGCCGCAATTTGGGAAGGGCTTTGTGCTTCTGCCGAAACGATGGCGGATTGAGCAAAGCATCGGCGCTCTCACGGTGTCGCGCCGTCTCAAGCTGGATTACGATACGCTGCTTCACATCTCGGCGGCGGCTATGCTTTTCGCCTCTATAACTCGGCTTCTCGCGTCAATCACTATGAAATGACCCTTTCCCAACGGACTCTTACTGAGCGCTGGGGCTGCGGCTTCAGCGCCGTGGAGGCCATCGCTGCGGCCTATCTCGCCATCACGGCAGGTGACCCATCCCTCGCGCTCAGGATGGCCATTGCGGACGCCTTGGCCGACCGGATGGAGGCTGAGAGGCGAACACAGCGGCGCGACCGCCTTCTCCAAGGCTTCGTCAGAGAGGGGGCCTGGAACATGCCTGCACACAAGCATCGTTCCCCTAAATGGCGGTTTGCATCGCCTGCCCCCTCTGCCCTCTAGTCCTTGATCGATATACCTACCTCAGAAGCGAATTTTATCTGCGGCCTGCGTACCCCAGATTCATGGAAGCTGCGGATGATATTTTTCTTCACGATCAAAGAGAAATTTTGCGCTTCTTTCATTTTTTCAATCACAGCATCGAGCTTTTTCCAGTAGGTGTTCCACACGTCAATTCCGGCCCACTCCTCAAGGGGACGGGGTGTCACCTGACCCCACTTCTCGAACTTATCGAGCCGTCTGACACGCTCTTCGAGGTCAAAAACCCCTCTGGTTTTTGGCGAATGTTTCGCAGGTCCTACCATCCACGATCGCCACTCTCTTGGACCCTTCGAGGAGTTGCACCGGCTACATGATGGCACGAGGTTTCTTACCTCGTGAATGTAGCCCGTCGGCCTCTTGTCTCGCACCAACGGATGGAAATGATCCATGGTTGTAGAGCTATCGCCGCAGTAGCAGCACGACTTCGTTGAAGGCGTCATGCCAAGTATCGCCAGTGCCTCCTCAACCTCCTCAGCCGAAGGTTCAATGACAGGTATAATCGCTTGGACAAAGCTGTTTGTAATTGAGGAGGTTCTGCTCAGAATGTTGCCAGGCTTTTTCATTATATCTTCGCCCTCACTGTGCTAAAATTTATGCCAGCACAATCCAGCAGCCTGCTTGCTGCGATTCGAACTAGAATGCTATCTGCTTAAGATAGAGGAACAAAGGCTTCCAAAGAGGTAGAGAGTGCAGCCCGCCCTATGGGCTTGCGGGGCTCTTGCAAGTCGTTCCTTATCCGCCGCGCTCCGGCTCCGCGAACGACTCGCAGAGGTGGCAGGGCTCGTGATTCAAGGCGGCTCTTGCGGCTGGCATCATCAGAGTGAAGGGTGCCTAACTCGCTCCCGCTCCACGGCAGAAGAACGACTAGAGAAGGCGGGCTTGAGCTGGGCCCGCCATTCACGCTTAACCGCCGGAGGCAAGCTTCGCCTTATCAAGCTGGATAAGCCAGCGAAGATGGGATGCCCCTGTGCTAACTAACAAGACCGCTAATTCTAATGGGGGCTGATTCGGCTCCTCTTGTCCCTGTCCGTGACGATAGAACTGTGCCGCAGCAACCCAATCCGTAAAGCCTTGTACGAGCTTGTTTGCAGAGTCCTGAGCCGGCGCATCAGAAGCATAATAGCGCGCAACGAACGGCGATAAGTGCTGTCCAAGTTCAGGTGCGGCAAGTCGCCGAGCGCCTGGAAACGTCAGCTTGAGGACAATCTCGCAAGCCTCAAAAACAGCACGAACGGCGCGCTTACCGTCTGGATCGGTAGCTGATAAAGCCTTATACGCATCTATGAACTCAATCCGGGCACCCGAGTAACGTTTATCCTCAAGCCCCGCCAAAGTTGAAGCCCTTTCAGTCTCAAAATTCTCATCTACCCGCAGGACCACCGATCCGCCAGGTGTGATTCTGTACTTTGCGTTCTGAGAGTCAAAGACTGCCTGAACACCTTTACGCCAAACTTCGGCCGCTCCTGCATTTTCTCTTTGCGCTAGAACAGTGTTCGTAATTGTTATCAAGTCAAGTATGTCCCGTAGTTCTCCATTCTCAAAGAACTCCTCCCAGGCATAGCCCCACCGATTTGGTACGGTAGCCCCGCTCTTAAACCTGAGCTTCTTTACAATGGATTCCGCCGCCTGTTCGGAGATGAATTCCTCGAAAAGCATGTGCAGTTGGACTCGCATCCGGGCTAAGTCCTCTTGGAGTGCCTCAGGCCGGAGATATCGCTCACTGAACAACATGCCGCACACTTCCGCATCGAATACTGCCTGGACGAGCTATGATAGGGCACGGTGAAGCACCAACCGAATCACGGCACATCGTGATGTTAACGGACTGCCAATGGCAGAGCGGCAACGAGCGTGCGCGGTCCACAGGCAAACAGCCAAGAGTGCGCAGAAGGGGATTTCGTGGGAGACGCAAGTGCCTCGTTCCGTCCGTCGATCCCGCGTCAGGCGCTCTGCCTGCACTCGCCAACCACTACAAAAGGCGCTACAAAGGGCTCCTGAAGGCACCGAAAAACATCAACGTTTTCAAGCAAGTGCTCTGGTACGGAGGGTCTCCGGCCGTCCGCACCAGCCTCGTTGAGAATGCGAGTGTCGCCAGCAGGATCCGGCACTCTGCTGTTTCTCGGCGCCCTGCCGCCACAAGGGGCCGTTCCGATGATCTTCCGGAGCCGAGCCCTCGCCCCCGAACGGGAGCTGGTTCGCCCGGAAGGGCGCGTCGCGGCGCCGCGGGACACGCGCCGCAGCGCAAAAACTTAGTCGACATATAGATTGTGCACTGCCATATATCGCCCGCGGCTTCGGGATCGGAGGTCCGGGAACCCACATGCGAAGCGTCGCCGAGCGTAGCGCCGAGATCGAGGGTCGCGTCACGTTTCGAGGGCGCGGCTTGGCGGTCGTGTCGGGCCGCCGCATCTCGCTGATGGTCTGCCCCGTCTGCTCGCAGCGGAATACCTGCTCCGCCAATCCGTCGAGCCGGTGCAACTGGTGCGCCTATGAGCCCCACCTGTCGGATGCCGAGCCTGTTCGACAGGCATGAGCGGCGCTCAGGAGGGCGCCTGTGAGCGAGCCTCACCGCTTCGCGACCTGCGAGGCGATCTCGCACTGATGGTCCAGGAGCGCCTCCGCGTGAGCACGGGGCGCCTGATAGGCAAGGATGTAGAAGCCCGGATGCGGGTCGTTCGGGGAGGTCGCTACGACAGCCAGGCTGGTGGCGCTCAAGCCTCCTCGCGTGGCAGGGAGATGCGCCAGAGCCGCGAACGGGTTGAAGTCCCGCGCATTCATCGCGCCGACCCTCAGGGCATAGTAGTGGTCTCCTTCGAGCCCGAAGGGCAGTCTCGTCCACTTGCTCCCGATCAGCCCGGAGCGGGCGTCCAGAGTCGCGCGGACGCTCGGGTCCACGCAATCCAGGTGGATATGGAGTTGGTCCTGAGATCGGCCGCCTTTCGAGTTCACCGCCAGGGCGACGTCGCTCAACGGCAATCGGCTTTTCAGCGCATCGACGATATATCGGCGCGAGTCCAGGGCGGCTCGCCAGTAGGCGAATCCCTGGGCGGACTGAAGGGCCGGCGCCTCGATTCCGATGATGGGCGTTGTCGGGACCACCAGGACGTGGCTGCGCGCCCCGGGAGGTCGGACCAGGACGTAGCCGGGATCCGTCCTGTCTCCTGCCTTCACCAGAACGCATGGGAACGGCAAGCCCGTCAGCCGCTCGGCGCCAAGGCACGAGCGGACCACGAGCCAGAGTGAGTCGCGTGGGAGCGCCTCAGCGGCGGTGGCCATGACCGCCAGGGCCGCGAGAGACCCGAAAACAGCGCGGATGCTGAAGGGCACGCTGCCTCTCCCTGACGAGGTGATCTCGGGACGCGGCCACAGCCCGGGGGAAGAAGCCGCATGGCGCGCCTCAATCGGTCGCTTCCAACCCGCTCGTCATACAGGGCAGGAGGCGGCCGATCGCTGTGGCATCCTGCGTAGCACCAAGGAGTGCCTAGAGCAGAATCCATTCACTGTGGACCGGCTTCTGCTCCAGGTCTTTGAGTTTGCCGCATTGTCTGCGCCGAACCGGCCTCCACTTCGGCGGGAAGCGCTCCGGTGCCCGCTCCCGCCGCAGCAGATCTGCGAACAATACAGTATACGGCAGTGGCATACAGCGTACTCGAAACTACCAAGTCGACACGAAGACGTGACGCGAAAGTCGACATGTTGCCCGAAGCCCCTCGCTTTCGGCCTTGAAATGAGGGATACTGGTTGCGTCACCGGGCAGGCGACGAATGGCGCCATCGGTGGGGAGGGACAGCACATGTCCCGAGATCAATCCAAGCGAATTATTTCCAGCTCTTCGCATGATGATGGCCCGGTATATCGGGCATACCTGCTCGGCAGCGACGATCGCATCATCGGCGTTGAAGATATTGTTGCGTCTGACGATATCGAGGCGCTCATGCGCGCTCGCTCTCTCGCCGACAGAAATGCGGTGGAGCTTTGGGACAGGGCCCGTCGCATCATACGAGTGGAGCGAAGAACGCACTGACGAGCCGTCTGACGGGCTCTCGACACCTTCGCTGATCTGACGTCGAATACCGACGGCCCAGGCTGCTGACGCAGCGGGCCGTTGACCCGTCTCGAATTTTCTATGCCAAGCCTTTGGCTCGGCGAAAATTCGAGAGCGAAACCAACGGTCATTTTCAATGACCGTTGGTAGAAGACAACGGTTCGAGGATCAGGACGGCTCTCGGCGGGTGCAAGGATGCGTCCATTCGAGCGCTCATCTTCGCATACGAGCGGGCCGCCTATCGCTCCCGGCAGCAGGATCCCGGCCACTGGGAGGTAGAATGTACGACTTGCTCTGGCATGTCCGAGACGAGCAAGGGCTGCCAGTTCAGGCGGTTGGCTGGATACCCTTCCGCCAGCGCAGCAATTCGCCGAGGCTGCAGACGCTCAACGCGCTCCCTCGGAAAGCTCCGGCGTGTCCGCCAAGCGTCCTGCGCAGGCGCTTGGCTGGCCATCGGCGCGAGTGGCGTTGGACCGCGGATCACGTTTTCGCCGCCGCTTCGAGCGCGGCCACGTTGTCTTGCTCGAGGATGGAACGAGGCTCGAAACCCATCACGCGGCTCAGGTCGGCTTGCGGCCCACAGACGCCTTTCGATGCGCAGCCCCGTCGCAAACCAATCGGTCTCGCGGCAATCCAGCGCACGACGCGGTCATTGCCCGACCGTTTGAGTTGCCGGTGCATGATACGCCTCACCCAAGCCGGATGATGTCCAGATCCAATCAAGTTCGCCCTCCCTTTGACTATCAATTTTCTTAGACAAGAATAGCATATGGCAAGCCAGGTCAATTCTGGTCAGCCACGAATACGATGCAATGACAAATCTGAAGCAGCATTAACCAATATCAACGCCAGGCTCTGCAATTGCCATTCATTGCAGGCAGACATAACATATGTTTGTACGATGGCAGACAAATCGGCGAGCTCATCTGGCGAGCACTATCGCCGATGAGGCTCAATGTGCTAGATGGCTGAAAGAATTGGAGCGCGGCGAACAACAGCGAAGCTGCGACGTCCCAATCCACTGCCGCATCGCTGCGTTCATGATGTCACCGGCCGAGCCGTCGTAGCCGATGCGGGAACCGTGACCAAGATACGATGAACCCGCTGACCAGCAAGCTCGAGCACTTTGTCCGGCTCTCCAGCGAGGACAAAGCCGCGCTTGATCGCCTCGCCTCCGAGCAGATGCGAGGGTTCGGTCCTCACACCGACATCGTCCACGAGGGTCAGCCGCCGAAGGTGCTGAGACTGATGCTCTCAGGCTGGGCCTGCCGCTACAAGCTGCTGGAGGATGGCCGCCGTCAGATCGTCGGACTCTTTCTGCCCGGCGATTTCTGCGACCTGAGCATCTTCATCCTGCGTGAGATGGACCACTCCATCGCCGCCATTACCGATGTCACCTTGGCACAGATCTCGGCCGAGACATTCAACGAGATCGCCTTTGCCCAACCTCGCATCATGTACGCGCTATGGTGGGAGTCACTCGTCCGGGAAGCGATTCAGCGGGAGTGGATCGTCAGTCTGGGCAGACGCGACACGGATGAGCGCATTGCTCACCTGTTCTGCGAGCTGTTCATCCGGATGCGGAGCGTGGGGCTGACATCCGGATGCAGCATAGACCTGCCCATGACCCAATCCGAACTGTCCGATATCGTGGGCGTCTCGGCGGTTCATGTGAACCGAACCCTGCAAGCGCTCCGCGCCAGCGGACTGGTCATCCTCAAAGGCAAGACCCTGACGATCCCGAACCTCAATGCGCTGATGGATGCAGCACAGTTCAACACGAACTATCTCCATCTCGATCATGAGGGCGCACACCTCGACGCCACCAACGGGTGATGAAACACCCCTGTCCGACCGCTCCGGGGGAAGGACCGCACCGAGGTTCCGGCTCTCGCTCGATGGGGCAGAAGCTCCCCGGAGCCCGCCCTGCCCCTCGTCCGCCCCCCTCATCGCGACGCGCTTGACTGAACCATCGGCCTCGTGGCGTGTTCATGTTTTGTTCCAACCTGAGTCGGACGGACATTCCATGGCGCAAGCGCGGACACCCCGGAGCCTTGAAGCGTCCACCTCGTGCCCCGTCGAGGACATCGTGGCGGCCTATCTGACGATGACCGCTGGCGACCCTGCCCTGGCCCTCAGATGCGCCGTCACGGATGCCCTGGCCGACCTTCTGGAGGCCGAGCGACGCACGCGGGAGCGCAGCCGCCTCATCGCCAAGGGCCGCCTCGGAAGGCGCCTGGACCACGCCTGACGGGCCGCCCGAGCCCCGCATGCCGGCCTCCCGGATGTGGTCGTTCGCATCGCCTGCCCGCCCTGTCCTCACCGGCAAGGCTCCGACAGGTTCGCACGGCTGGCCGCGGAGATCGGCCCAAAATAGAAACCGACCGGCGTGGAGACCGCCCCGCTCCTCATGCTGAGGCGCGCGCGAAGCGCGCCTCTAAGCGCGCCGGATCGGTGCTCCCATCCACCAGAGCCTCGGACCAGCGGTCAGGCGTGCTTCGAGGCAGAGCGATCTTCGATCGCCTGCACCTCAGCATGAGGGCCGGGGTTGGCTGCCAGAGGGAGCGCCCTTGCGGCCGCCTCAGGTTTCTTCCGTCAGGGTCGGCCCGGCCGGTGGCAACTGAGATGCCGCCGGAACGATGCTGGATCGGATCGCATATGACAGCCCGTGGCGGCACCTCCCGAGAGGGCGGGAGACGAGCCGATCCGTCCCCCGTTGCAAGGCTCGGCACCCGGAGCTCGAAGGGCCGCGAAGGCCGCCGGACCTGTCGCCCGGGCTGACGCGGCTCAGGCTGCCGAAGGGTGGGAAGGCGTGACGCCAAGACTCCGAGCCAAGCCCCGAGCCAAGATTCCGAGGGACCCGCTCCGAGGAACCCCCTCTTGAGGCCGCCGTTGGTCGCCGCACCGATGGCAGCACCCGGAGGAGGACGCAATGAGCATCTTTGGTTCGATCATGTCGAAGATCTTCGGGGGACCGGCGACCGCTCAGGCCGCGGCGCCTCACGCCTCGGAGACCCCGAACGTCACGGCAGGAGGAAGCACCGGAGCCGGAGGGCCTTCAGGATCCGCGAGCCGCGCAGCGGCCCCGTCCATGAGCGGTGCGCCATCCCCCGTTGCCAACAACCCGACCGCCGGCACCCCGGCCACCGTGGACGTGGGCGCGGTGCTGCAGGACCTCGCCGCCAAATCCGGCCAGCAGCTGGACTACAAGCGCTCCATCGTGGATCTGATGAAGCTCCTGGGCCTCGACAGCAGCTTGGCGGCCCGCAAAGAGCTGGCGCGGGAGCTTCATTACGGCGGCGACACCGACGACACCGCCACCATGAACGTCTGGCTGCACAAGCAGGTGATGCAGAAGCTTGCCGAGAATGGCGGGAAGGTGCCGGACGACCTGAAGCACGCCTGAGGTCGACCGTACGGCAGAGCACCCGGCGAGGGCCAGCACCTTGCCGGGCGCCTGTCATCAAGAGCCGCACGATTCAGCCGGGGCCGCGCCATCGCCGGTCGAGCCCGGTTCCGCATCGGAGCGACGGCCCGGCTGCTCTGCAAACGGGTGGATCGCCGGACCGCCGCCCTGCACCGGCCAGCATCCGTGGCCGGCATGTCCGGCCCACGCGCTTCGCAGCCTCGTATGCCAGATACAAAAAGGCCGCCCTTGCGAGCGGCCCGAAGTCTAGGGAGGAAACGCCCTGGAAGGGCAGTACCGGTCTACCGTGTGCCGACCGTTGCCGCGGTGCGAAAACGCACATGCCCTGCAGCAAGTCGCGTCGGCCCTCGTCGCGGTCGACCGGTTCGGCGCCCCGCCGACATCCTCGCGAATGCCGCCCGAGACCTGCCGCCGAAGACAAGGAGGGTTGTCCCTGGGGATCCTGCTGCGGGTATCCGCCGGGGGCGGCATGCGCCCGGGTGGGGGAGGCGCAGTGCCAGGCGGCATCGCCGCGGCCAAGCCAGGGATGCGGGCCTCCGCTCGCACTGCCATCCAGCCTTGCACCTCCGGACACGAAGCCCGGCAACAGAAAGCCTCGCGACGCCGTCGAATGTCACTTGCATCATGATAGTTACTGCGCTATCTAGATCGCCATGCAACGCGCTTCCTTCGGCCACATGCAGTGCCCCATCGCCCGCAGCCTCGAGCGTGTCGGGGAGTGGTGGAGCATTCTCATCCTGCGGGATGCCTTCTACGGCCTGACCCGCTTCGAGCAGTTCCAGACCAGCCTCGGCATCGCGCCCAACATGCTCACCCGGCGTCTGAAGGCCCTCGTCGAGGCCGGGCTCCTGGAGCGGCGGCTCTACCAGCAGCGCCCGCCGCGCCACGAATACGTGCTGACCGAGAAGGGCCGCGACTTCCGGCCCGTCCTCTGGACCCTCCTGGCCTGGGGCAACCGCCACCTCGCGCCGGAAGGCGCCAGCGTCGAGCTCGTCGAGCCGGAGACGGGCGAACTGGTCGACCCCGTGGTGGTCGACCGGCGCACCGGCCGGCTTCTCACCGAGGGCGTGCGCGTCGTGCCCGGCCCTGCGGCCGATGCGCGGCTCCGCCGGCGCTTCGGCGACGGCATCAATCTGTAGCGGGACGAGAACCATGAGCAGCACCGCCACGGTCGACAGGTTTACGGCGAGCGGCGAGCCGGTGCTGCCGCAGGTCGCGTCGCCGCGGGCCTGGAAGCGGCGCCTCATCCCGCTCGCGGCGCTCGCGGCGCTGCTGGGAGCGGGCCTCTACGGCCGCTACTGGTGGGAGACGGGCCGGTTCCTGGAGACGACGGACGACGCCTATGTGGGTGGCGACGTCACGGTGATCGCCAGCAAGGTGCCGGGCTTCGTCGCCGCGGTCGCGGTCGGCGACAACCAGCGGATCCGCGCCGGCGACCTCCTGCTGCGGATCGACGACCGGGACTACCGGGCCGCCCTGGCCCGCGCCGAGGCGGCCGTCGCCGGGCAGGACGCCGCGCTCGCCAACCTGGAGGCCACGCGCGCGTTGCAGCGGGCCGTGATCGCGCAGGCCCGCGCCGACCTCGCCGCCAGCGAAGCCGAGGCCGCCCGGACGGCCTTCGATCTCACCCGCTACCGCCAGCTTTCGGCCAATCAGTACGCGTCCGAGCAGCGCTTCCAGCAGGCCGAGGCGGACCACAAGAAGGCCGCCGCCGCCGTCGAGAAGGCGCATGCCACCCTGGATGCGGCCGAGCGGCAGCTCGCGGTCATCGACACGCAGACGCGTCAGGTGCGGGCGGCGCGGGAGCAGGCCCGGGCGGAGCAGGACATCGCGCGGCTGAACCTCGGCTATACCGAGGTCCGGGCTCCCGTCGATGGCGTGGTCGGCAACCGCAGCGCCCGGACGGGCTCCTACGCCACGGTGGGCGCGAGCCTCGTCTCGCTCGTCCCGGCCGACGGGCTGTGGGTCGACGCGAACTTCAAGGAGAGCCAGCTCGCCCGGATGCGGCCGGGCCAGCGCGTCTCGGTGGTCGCGGACGTGTTGCCGGACGAAACCTTCAGCGGCCATGTCGAGAGCCTCGCTCCCGCCACCGGCGCTCAGTTCAGCATCCTGCCGCCCGAGAACGCCACGGGCAATTTCACCAAGATCGTGCAGCGCGTGCCGGTGCGCATCCGCCTCGACGGCGAGGGCGCCCGCCTCGGCAAGCTGCGCCCGGGCCTGTCGGTCACCGCCACCGTGGACCGGCGCGGCGGGACGGATGCGGCAGAGCCCGCGGACGGCCGCCCCGGGGCGGCCAGGATGGTCATCGGGGAGGCGACGCGGTGAGCGCCGCCCTCGCTCTCCGGCCCGGCGCAGCCGCGCCCCGCCGCGCCGGTGCCGCAGGCGGATCGATCTCGCCCCCGCGCCAGCTGACGGAGGGCCAGAAGATCTTCGCCTTCGCGGCGATGTGCGTCGGCTTCTTCATCGCGCTCCTCGACATCCAGATCGTCTCGGCCTCGCTCAAGGACATCGGCGGGGGGCTCTCGGCGAGCCCCGACGAGGTCGCCTGGGTCCAGACGAGCTATCTCATCGCCGAGATCATCGTGATCCCGCTCTCGGGCTTCCTCGCCCGGGTGATGTCGACGCGCTGGCTGTTCTGCGTCTCGGCGGTCGGCTTCACGGCGACCAGCCTGCTCTGCGGCTGGGCCTGGGACATCGGCAGCATGATCGTGTTCCGGGCGCTCCAGGGCTTCCTCGGCGGCTCGATGATCCCGACCGTGTTCACCACCGCCTTCGCGTTCTTCCCCGGCCGCAAGGTCGTGGTGGCGGCGGCGACCATCGGTGCCCTGTCCTCCCTCGCGCCGACGCTCGGACCGACGGTGGGCGGCTGGATCACCGACAACTACTCCTGGCACTGGCTGTTCTTCGTCAACCTCGTGCCGGGCGTGTTCGTCGCGGTCGTCGTCCCGCTCCTGGTGCGCATCGACGAGCCGGACCTCTCGCTGCTGCGGCAGGCCGATTACCTGGGCATCGCCCTCATGGCCGTGTTCCTCGGCACCCTCGAATATGCCCTTGAGGAAGGCCCGCGCTGGGAGTGGCTGGACGACGAGGCGGTCCGCCTCTGCGCGATCACCGCGCTCGTGACCGGAATCGCCTTCGTCTGGCGCAGCCTCACCTACGCTCATCCGGTCGTCGACCTGACGGCCCTGAAGAGCCGCAACTTCGCGCTCGGCTGCCTCTTCTCGTTCGTCACCGGCGTCGGGATCTTCGCGACCATCTACCTGACGCCGCTCTTCCTCGGGCGGGTGCGGGGCTTCTCGGCCCTGCAGATCGGACTGGCCGTGTTCTCCACGGGCGTGTTCCAGGTGATGGCGATCCCCGCCTACACGCTGTGCGCCAAGCGCTTCGACCTGCGCTGGCTGATGATGTTCGGCCTCGCCCTGTTCGGGCTCAGCATGTGGTCGTTCACGCCCATCACCCACGATTGGGGCTGGCGCGAACTCCTCTGGCCCCAGGCGCTGCGCGGCTTCGCCCAGCAATTCGCCGTCGCCCCGACCGTCACGCTGACGCTCGGCGGCCTTCCCCCGGCCAAGCTCAAGCTCGCTTCGGGCCTGTTCAACCTGATGCGCAACCTCGGCGGCGCGATCGGCATCGCAGCCTGCGGCACGATCCTGAACGACCGCACCAACCTGCACTTCCTGCGCCTCGCCGAGCACCTGACCGCAGCGAATGCCAGCATGACGGACGCACTCGGGCGCATCAGCGCCCGCGCGACCATCGTCCTCGGCGACGCCGCCCACGGGCAGGCGGCCGGTCTTCGCCAGCTCTGGTCGCTCACCTACCGCGAGGCGCAGACGATGACCTACGCCGACGCCTTCCTGGCGATCGCCGCCTGCTTCGCCCTCGCCACTGCGCTGGTGCCGCTGATGCGCAAGGTGGCGCCGCCGCAGGGCCCTTCCGCCGATGCGCATTGAGCGCGACCCGAGGAGATAAGCATGACAGACATCGTCCTGTGCCAGCCGGTGCGCACCGCGATCGGAGCCTATAACGGCAGCCTGAAGGGCATTCCCGCCACCGATCTCGGCGCCGTCGTCGTCCGGGAGACCCTGCGGCGCGCGGGGCTCGATCCCGCCGAGGTCGGCTCGGTCGTGATGGGCAACGTGGTCCAGGCGGGCAACCGCATGAATCCCGCCCGGCAGGCCGCGATCGGCGGCGGCGCGCCGGTCTCGGTGCCGGCGCTGACCGTGAACCGTGTCTGCGGCTCGGGCGCGCAGGCGATCGTCACGGCGGCCCAGCAGATCGTGAGCGGCGAGGTGGAGATCGCGGTGGCGGGCGGCATGGAGAACATGGACCGCGCGCCGTACCTGCTGGAGGGCGGCCGCTGGGGCTACCGCATGGGGCCGGCCCAGATCCTCGACAGCATGCTCACGGACGGGCTGAACGACGCCTTCTCGGGCGAGCATTCGGGCTGGCACACGGATGATCTCGCCGCACGCTGCCAGCTCACCCGCGAGGCGCAGGACCGCTTCGCCGCCCGCTCGCAGCAGCGTTTCGCGGCGGCTCAGGCCGCGGGAGCGTTCGAGGCCGAGATCGTCCCGGTCGAGATCAAGGGCCGCAAGGGCCCCGAGACCTTCGCGACCGACGAGGCGCCGCGGCCCGACACGACGATGGAGATCCTCGCCAGGCTCAAGCCGGCCTTCCGGAAGGACGGGACCATTACGGCGGGGAACGCACCGGGGCTCAACAGCGGCGCCGCCGCGATGATCGTGGCCGCGCGCGGCACCGCCGAGGCGAGAGGCATCGCCCCCTTGGGCCGGCTCGTCGCCTACGGCATCGCCGCCGTCGAACCGGGGCTGTTCGGGCTGGGACCGGTGCCGGCGATCCGCCGGGCGATGGAGCGCGCCGGATGGACGCTCGCGCAGGTGGAGCGGATCGAGATCAACGAGGCCTTCGCGGCCGTGCCGCTGGCCGTGGCCCAGGAGCTTGGCCTGCCCGAAGACATCATCAACGTCGAGGGCGGCGCGATCGCACATGGCCACCCGATCGGCGCGACGGGCGCCGTCCTGACCACGCGCCTGCTGCATTCCATGCGCCGTGACGGCCTTCGGCGGGGCGTCGTGACGCTCTGCATCGGCGGCGGCCAAGGCATCGCGCTGGCGCTCGAAGCGCTCTGAGGCGCCCGGGATCAACTCACGGCAGCGGACCGCCGATGGCGGTCCGCCTCCGCATCGGCCGGGGCGCGGAGGTGATGCGCCTTCCGGCGGGACCATCGGCCGCCCTCCGCGCGGAAGCCGACGCAAGAGCCGACGAGCCGGCCCACCTCAGCATGAGCAGCGGGGCGGCTGCCACGCAGGTCAGCTTCGATTGAGTTCACCACCGGTCGAGCCGCCCCTAACGGATGAAACCGACCGCAAGGCCCCCGATGGCAGCCCCACCGGTCCTCATGCTGAGGTGCTCCTGGCGATCGAAGATCGCACGGAGCCTCGAAGCACCCCGGACCGGTGCTCCTGCTCACCCTGATCTTGGACGAACGTTCAGGCGTGCTTCGAGGCAGCCTGCGCGATCTTCGATCGCCAACACCTCAGCATGAGGAGCAGAGCGGCTGCCACGCAGGTCAGGTTCGATTTAGGCCAGAGAGATTTCGCGCCGCATGCACCGTCAGGCGTTCACGCCGCCGTCGACCGTGAGCCCCGTTCCGGTGATCTGCCGGGCGGCGGGGCTGGCCAGGAAAGCGACCGCTGCGGCGACATCGTCCGCGGTCCCGTAGTGGCCGAGCGCGATCAGCGCCCGCTGCGCGTCGGCTTGGGTTCCATCCGCGGGGTTCATGTCGGTGTCGGTCGGGCCCGGGTGGACAAGGTTGACCGTGATGCCGCGCGGTCCGAGCTCGCGCGCCAGGCCCCGCGTGAACGAGATCAGGGCCGATTTCGACATGGAATAGACCGTCACCCCACCGAAGGCGACCCGCTCGGCCAGGCAAGAGCCGATGGAGATGATCCGGCCGCCCTCCTTCAGGTGCGGGATCGCGGCCTGCGAGGCGAGCACGACCGAGCGGATGTTGACCGCCAGGATGGCATCGATGTCGGCGAGGCTCATCTCCGCGAGCGGCCCGCCGCGCGCGATGCCGGCATTATTGACCAGGATGTCGAGGCCGCCGAGTTGCGAGGCCGCCTCGTCCACCGAGCGCCTCACAGCCGCAGGATCGGCACTGTCGGCCTGGATGGCAAAGCCGCGTCGCCCTTGCTCCTCGACGGCGCGCACGACCTCGGCGGCGCGCTCCACCGACCGCTCGTAGGTGATGGCGACGTCCGCACCTCGCGCGGCGAGGGTGCCAGCGATTGCGGCGCCGATGCCGCGCGCGGCGCCCGTCACGAGGGCGCGTTTGCCTGTCAGCTCAACCATCGCTCAGCCTTTCTGTAGTGATCGACACAGAAATGCATATGAGCGTTGCGGCCAGCCGTCAAGCAATTTATGTAGCGAACGATGCAGAATTCATCCCGCACCCCGTCTGCCAAGCGTGCGACGGTGTCCAGGAGCCGTGGCCGCCCGCGCGCCTTCGATCGCGAGGCGGCTCTCGCGCAGGCCATGCGCCTGTTCTGGCACAAGGGCTACGCTGCCACCTCGATCTCCGACCTGACCGAGACCATGGGCATCGGCTCGCCGAGCCTCTACGCGGCCTTCGGCTCCAAGGAAGCGCTCTACGCGGAGGCGCTGCGCCACTACGGCGAGCAGTACGAGCCCCGCGTCTGGGGGAACTTCGCGGCGGCTGCCACGGCGCGCGACGCGGTCGAGGCGCTCCTGATGGACACGGCCGCCGCCCTGACGCAGGCGTGCGGGCGCGATGACCCTCTCGGCTGCATGGTGACGCTTTCGGCCGTCGGCGGCGAGGGAAGCGCCGAGCTTGGCGATCTCGTGCACGCGGCGCGCGCCCGCAATCTGGCACGGGTCGAAGCGCGGCTTGCCCGCGCGGCGGCCGAGGGCGAGCTGCCGCAATCGCTCGACACCGGCGCGCTCGCCCGCCTCGTCCTCACCGTCCAGGGCGGGATGTCACTCCAGGCGCGTGACGGCGCGAGCCGGGCCGAGCTGGAAGCGGTGGCTCGGATGATGATGGCCGGGTGGGATGCGCGCGTCGCGGGCTGAGGGACACTCGGGCCATTGGCCGCGCGGTGCGGCCAGGGCGGGCGGCCAGGGCGGGCTCCGCCTCGCCGACCACGGCCACGATCCTGAATCCGCCACCGTCCACCGGCGCCTCGCCGCTTGCACAGGCCAGCCACGCCCCTCGGAACAAGAGGACACCCTCACCGTTGAACGACCTCGCATTCCCCCTTGGGAAAGATGAACGGTTGTTCAACTTGGAGGTGCTCATGAAGCGCGCATTGTCTGCTGCAGCAGCTCTGACCCTAATCGGAGGGGCCGCTCTCGCGCAGACCGTCACGATCACCGAGGAGCCGGTCGAGATTGCCCCGCCTCAGCGCGTGATCATCAAGAAGTACGTCACCGAGCAGCGCGTGGCGCCCGTGCGCATTCGGGAACGCGTGACGGTCGGCTCGACGCTCCCGGCCGACATCGACCTTCATCCGCTGCCCCCGACCGTGATCGAGGAGAGCCCGCGCCTGAAGGGCTACAGCTACGTGACGTCGGGCGACGACATCTACGTGGTCGAGCCGCGCACCCGCCGCATCATCACCACCATCGACTGACCCCGAACCCGCGCGCTGCCGGACCACGTAAAGCCGCAGCGCCGCCCATGGACCGGGAGCGCGGGCGCGCCCCGGCCCGACCGTAAGCCATCCCGGTCCGGCTGCCAGGTCACGGCCGCCTCCAGGCCGTGCCACGCGATTCACGTCGTGCCCGGCACCGGAGCAATCCCGTTCCCGCCCCGCCCTCATCGTCAGGTCCGCAGGCGCCGCATCGCTCTCGGCAAAGGATTCGTGGCCCCGATCCGGGCCAGCACCGGCTCCATGCCCTTCAGGCCAAGTTGTCGGCGTCCGCTTCCAGCCGCTCCGCACCGCCTGCCAGAACATGCCTCAGATCCCGCTTTGGACCCGCCCGGGAAGCCCGGCCTGACCGGATGGAGAAGCGCCGGCCGAAAGCCGGCGAGCGCGGAGATACCCGACACACCCGCTTGCGGAACACTTGAGGAACGCCTAACATGTTCGCGATTTGTTTCGTATCGCGCATCGGCGCAGGCGAAGAGAGTGCCCCATGCTCACCCGTAAGCAGTTGGACCTGCTCCGCTTCATCCAGCAGCGGATGCGCGAGACGGGGGTCCCCCCGTCCTTCGACGAGATGAAGGACGCGCTCGATCTCAAGTCCAAGTCAGGCATTCATCGGCTGATCACGGCCCTGGAGGAACGCGGCTTCCTGCGGCGGTTGCCGAACCGGGCTCGCGCGATCGAGGTCATTCGGATCCCCGATGCGGTGGTGCCTCCTTCGGGCGAGGTGGTGCGCTTCACCCCCAGCGTGGTCGAAGGCGGACGGACGGCCGCGCCGGCTGCCAAGGCCGCCCCGATGCCGTCCTCCCTCGGTTCCGACGACAACGGACGCTCGATCAGCATTCCGGTGATGGGGCGGATCGCCGCCGGCACGCCGATCTCGGCAATCCAGAGCCAGAGCCGCACGGTGGCGATGTCGCCGGACTTTCTGGCCGGCGGCGAGCATTACGCGCTCGAAGTGCGCGGCGACTCGATGATCGAAGCCGGCATCCTCGACGGCGACCTCGTGGTGATTCGTCGCCAGGACACGGCCAATACCGGCGACATCGTGGTGGCGCTGATCGATGACGAGGAGGCGACCCTCAAGCGCCTGCGCCGCCGCGGCTCCTCCATCGCGCTCGAAGCGGCGAATCCGGCCTACGAGACCCGGGTGCTCGGGCCGGACCGCGTCCGCATCCAGGGCCGCCTCGTGAGCCTCATCCGCAAGTACTGAACGTCGCCCCCGAAACGGGGCGTAAGCCAAGGCCTCCGCATGGCGGAGGCCTTTTTTTGATCCTTACCCAGGGTCATGAGCGAGTTCAGCGGCAACAACGATTCACGCCTTCGTTGCGGAACGGCCTCGATCGGGCGTTGGCGGGACAGGCCCGACGATGATCGACCGCTCCGCGACGCCTCTCATCAATCCACATGCGCCAATCGCCCTCTTTCAAGGGAAAGCTTAACCGATCTATTCGAGGATCGGGCGATCAGCGGTAAGGAGCATGGAGCCGGCTCCTGGGTCGGGAGATCGTGCGGGGCATGCCATGCGGGACGGATTCATCCTGCTGATCACGGACGAGCCGCGGACGGCCCGAACGCTCGCCGGCAGCCTCGCGCGCCTTCTGCCCTGCATCGCCCTGCTCCCGGGCGAAGGCCTGCCGCCGGGCCGGTTCCAGGCGGCGGTGCTCGACGTCGCCCTCGATGACGCCGCCATTCTGGCGGGGATCCGGCGCGCGATGAGCCGCGTGCGTGCCCGCGGCGCCCCCTGCCTCTGTCTCGCCCGGGACCTCAGCCCGGTCACCCTCGCGCGGGCGCGGGCGCTCGGCGCTGCGCAGGTGCTGCCGCCCACCGCCTCCCAGGCCGAGCTCAGGGCGACGCTCCTCGCCTTGATCGAGGCGGAGGCGGAAGCCCGCGCGGCCGAACCGCTGCGGCAGGCCCGTGCGCAGGCCGCGGAAGCCAACGCGCTGGTCTCACGGCTCTTCCAGGCCGCCGCGAACGGCGTGGCCTTGAGCCTCGACGACATCGATGCCGGCACCGAGATCGTCCTGGAGGCCATAGCGGAGGCGGGAATTCGCGCCTGGCTCGACGTCATCCGCACCCACGAGATCGGGGTCTACCAGCACTCGCTCGGCGTGGCCGGCTACGCGGGCGCTTTCGCCGGGCTCCTCGGATTCCGGCGGCACGACCAGGAGCGGCTGGTGCGGGCGGCCCTGCTCCATGATGTCGGCAAGGCCCGGATCCCGCTCGCCATCCTCAACAAGCCGAGCAGCCTCTCCGCAGAGGAGATGGCGGTGATGCGCAGGCATCCGGTCATCGGGGCGGCGCTGCTGGCCCGGCAGCCGGGATTCGATGCCGAGATCCTCGACGTGGTGCGACACCACCACGAGATGCTCGACGGCTCGGGCTATCCCGACGGGCTCCGCGGCGGGGCGATCGGCGATCTCGTGCGGCTCGTGACGATCTGCGACATCTGCTCGGCCCTGACCGAGCGGCGTCCCTACCGCGCTCCGATCGGTCCCGCAGAGGCCTGGGCGGCGATGGACCGGATGGGACAGAAGCTCGACAGGCAGCTCCTTGCGGCCTTCAGGCCGGTCGCCATGGGTCTTGCCGCCGCGGCCGTCCCTTAATTGGATCAATCGTCCGCGAGCATCCGGTGCTCGGCACCATTGATGTCGTCGTACTGGCCGCTGCGCAGCGCCCACAGGAAGGCGCAGAGCCCCATCCCGCCGAGGAAGAGGGCGATCGGGATCATCAGGATGAGGACGTTCATCGGCGTGCTGCCTCCGGCAGGGCGGGCGCCCGGCGCGCCCGCAGGGCGTTGAGCGTGACCACGACGGACGAGCCCGACATGGCAAGCGCAGCGATCAGGGGCGTCAGCAGGCCCGCCGCCGCGAGCGGGATCGCCACGAGGTTGTAGGCGGCCGAGAACCACAGGTTCTGCAGCATGAGGCGCCTGGCGGTCCGGCCGCTGCGCAGCACTGCAAGCACCGGGGCGAGGCTGCGGCCGAGGAAGAGCGCGTCGGCCGCCGCCTGGCTCACGTGAGCGGCGGTGACGGGCGACAGGGAGGCATGGGCGGCAGCCAGCGCCGGGGCGTCGTTGAGCCCGTCCCCCACCATCAGCACCCGGCTTCCCTCGCGCCCGAGCGCCTCGATCCGGCGGATCTTCTCCTGGGGAGTGAGGCCGCCCTGCCACTCGGCGACCGCGAGGGCGTCGGCCACGGCGGCGACCGCCTCCGGACGGTCGCCCGACAGGATCAGCACGCGATAGCCGCTCCGGCGCAGCGCCTGCAGCACCTCGCGCGCGTCCGGCCGCGGCGCCTGCCGCACGCGGAACACGACCGGCGCCGCCTCGCCGGCCCGCAGGCAGATCGCCGAGGCTTCCGGATCGCGGGCGAGCGCCTGCGCCGCCTCGTCCTCGGCCGCGCAGAAGCGGGGCGAGCCGAGCCGGACCGGCACGCCGTCGACCATGGCCCGCACGCCGAGCCCCGCCGCCTCCTCCGCCCCCGGACAGGGCAGGGCGTCCGGCACCGCGGCGCTGAGCGCTGCCGCCATCGGGTGCCGACTCGACCGGGCGAGCCGGGCCCCGAGCGCGAGCGCCGCCGGATCGTAGTGGCCCGCCAGGACCGGCTCCGGCAGGGTCAGCGTTCCGGTCTTGTCGAAGGCGACCGTGTCGATGGCCGCGAAACGCTCGAGCGCGTCGCCGCTGTTGAGGAGCACGCCGTCGCGGAACAGGGCGCCCGCGGCCACCACCTGCACGGCCGGAATCGCGAGCCCGAGCGCGCAGGGGCAGGTGATGATCAGCACCGCCACCGCCGTCATCAGCGCCGCGTGGAACCCGGCCCCCAGCCCGAGCCAGCCCGCGAAGGTCAGCACCGCCGCCGCGTGCACGACCGGCACGTAGAGGCGCGTCGCCCGGTCGGCGAGGACGAGCGCCCGCGACTTCGCCTCCAGCGCCCGCCGCATCAGCCCCTCGACCTCGTCGAGGAGCGTGCCCCGGGTCGCCGCGGTCACCCGCACCGTGAGCGCCCCGCTCGCATTGAGCGAGCCGGCATGGACGGTGTCGCCGGGCCCCGCGGCCACCGGCGCCGTCTCGCCGGTGACGAGGCTGCGGTCGAGCTCCGAGCGGCCCTGCGCGATGATGCCGTCCACCGGAACCCGCTCGCCCGGGCGCACCAGCACCGCATCCCCGGGCGAGAGGTCGGCGAGCAGCACCTCCCGCACCGACCCGTCGGCCCCGATCCACGCCGCATTCTCGCTGCGCAGGGCCGCGAGGTTCTCGGCGAGGGTCTGGGTGCGGCGGCGCATCGTCTGGTCGAGGACGCGGCCGATCAGCAGGAAGAACAGCAGCATGATGGCGCCGTCGAAATAGGCATGGGCCGCGCCCATCGCCGTCTCGACCACCGACATCACCAGGGTCAGCACCACGCCGAGCGTGATCGGGAAATCCATTGTCACGCGGCCGGCGCGCAGGCCCCGGAAGGCGCCCTCGTAGAAGGGCCGCCCTGCATAGGCCGCCGCCGGCAGGGCGATCACCGCCTGCAGCCAGTGGAAGAGGTCACGGTTCTCGGGCGTCATGTCGGAGACGTTGCCGGCCCAGACCGAGATCGCGAGCAGCATCACGTTCATGGAGGCGAAGCCCGCGACCGCGAGCGCTCGGATCAGGCGCTCCGTCTCGCGGGCGGCCGCCGGGTCGCGGCGCTGGCGCGGGTCGAACGGGTGGCCCCGGTAGCCCAGCCCGTCGAGGGCGGCGAGCACCGCGCCGACCTCCGGCGCCGCGCCGGGCGCCCAGGTCACCGAGAGCCGCCGGTCGGTGACGTTGAGCCGTGCCGCGGCAACGCCCGGCAGGGCGCCGACGCCGCGCTCGATCGCGCTCATGCAGGCGGCGCAGCGCACGCCCTCGACCGCGAAGGCGGCGCGGCTCGTCCCGTCGGTCTCGCGAGCCACGAAGGCGGCGTAGTCCCGGGGCAGGGAGGGCCGCGTGTTCGCCTCGCTCCAGGAGGCATGGGCCTCCACATAGGCGAGCGCCGTGTCCGTGCAGCACATCGCGCCGGATCCTTCAGTTCAGCACGACACGGCTGTGGCGGCGGAAGACGCGTCCGGTTGCGTCGGCGACATCCACGACGAGGTTCCACTGGCCGGGGCTCAGGGCCTCGGTTCGGCCCGAATAGGTGCCGGACCCGGTCTCCGTGAGGGCGAGGGCGACGTCCTGACGCTTGTCGGTCGGCCGTTCGAAGCGGGCCTGCAGGGTGAGGCCGGAGAGCGGGGCGGCGTCCCGGTCGCTCAGACGGACCGTGACGGCGACACCCGCGCCCTCCCGGGTCACCTCCTCGGCGAGCTGCCAGCCGCGGGCCGCCTGGGCCCGGGCGAGCCGGATCTCGGCGTTGTAGACCTGGCCCGCATGGTAGGGCGAGGCCTCGTCGAGGCCCGACCACGTCCGCAGGGCCACCGTGACGAGCACGACGTTGACCGCCGCGATGATCCCGAAGAAGGCGACGAAGATCAGCAGCACCTGACGGCCGGTGAGCGGGCGCGCGGCGGGGAGAGCGGGGCTGGACATGGGCAGGGCCTTGGGTCGGGGACCTTGGATCAGGGGGCTTTGAAATGGTCCTGCGCGCGCGCCGTCTCGCCGGATTCGAGATCGGTGATGCGCAGGACGAGCGGGGTGGACTTGTCGAGGGGCGCCCCGGCGGGCGCGAAGGCCAGCGCGCGGAATTCCTGCGTGGCGTCCGGGCCGACCGCGAGCCGCCCGTCGGGCGCGCCGACGACGTCGACCCGCAGGCCCGACACGCCCTCGACGGCCAGGGCGAAACTGCGCGCGACCGGGCGCTTGTTGACGATCCGCAGCGTCAGCCCGTTGCGGATGGAGCCGTCCGCCAGGGTGACGAAGAGCGGGTTGCGGTCGTGCAGGACGCTCAAGGTCGTGAAGCTGCGGGTGGCGAGGCCGTAGAGCATCGTGCCTCCCACCCCGGCGACGAGGAGCGCGTAGAGCAGGGTGCGCGGCCGGACGAGGCGGATGACCGGCGCCTCGCCCCGCCGCCGGCGCTCGCAATTCGCCTCTGTGTCGTAGGCGATGAGGCCGGTCGGACGGCCGAGCTTCGTCATCACCGCATTGCAGGCATCGACGCAGAGCCCGCACTGGATGCAGGGCATCTGCAGACCCTCGCGGATGTCGACCCCGGTCGGGCAGACGACGACGCATTGCCGGCAATCGACACAATCGCCGGCCGGCCGGCCCGCCTCCCGCAGGCCTTGCGCCTTCTTGGCCGCGATGCGGGGCTCGCCGCGGTCGTACCGGTAGGTGACGGCGACGGAATCCTCGTCGGTGAGCGCGCCCTGGATGCGCGGCCAGGGGCACATGTAGGTGCAGACCTGCTCGCGCATGTGGCCGGCGAGCGTGTAGGTCGTGACGGTGAGGATCAGGATCGCCGCATAGGCGACGGGCGGGGCCTGGAAGGTGGCGAGATCGCGCACGAGGGTCGGCGCGTCCGCGAAGTAGAGGACCCAGGCGCCGCCGGTCCACCACGCGATCCCGATCCAGATCGCGTGTTTGAGGATCCGCGCCGTGAGCTTCTCCAGGGACCAGGGCGCGGCGTCGAGGCGGATCCGCGCGCGCCGGTCGCCCTCGATCAGGCGCTCGACGGCCAGGAAGAGGTCGGTCCAGACCGTCTGCGGGCAGAGATAGCCGCACCAGACCCGGCCCGCGACCGCATTCATGAAGAAGAGCGTGAAGGCCGCCAGGATCAGCAGGCCCATCACATAGGTGACCTCCTGCGGCCACAGTTCGATGAAGAAGAAGTAGAACCGCCCCTTGTCGAGGTCGATCAGCACCGCCTGCGACGGCGCCCCCGGGCCGCGATCCCAGCGCAGGAACGGCACGAGGTAGTAGATGCCCAGGGTGACCGCCAGGATGACCCATTTCAGCGTGCGGAAGCGCCCGCGCACGCCCTGCGGGTGGATCTTCCGTCGCGCCGCGTAGAGGGCGCCCGTCTCGGGCGGGACGACGCCCGCGACGGCGCGCTCGCGTCCGACGAGAAGCGTGGTGGTGCCCCTCTGCGGGGCGGTGTCGACCGTGTCCATCCGTCCGGATTCCGGCCCGCGCTGCTGCGGGCGATGCCGGATCCGTCATGCATGCGCGGCCGGGGCGCATTGATCTGCCGCAAGTGGCCCGGCCGGTGGTGAGCTCATCCGACCTCCGGTCGATGGCTTCGCCATACGGGATGGCTGCGCCATGCGGATGTCGTCGGCGCTCACGGGAACGGCTCCAAGCAGAGCCGCAGCGCAGGGAAGGCGACGTCGAGCACACCGGTCATTGGCCGCCTCCAGGGGGAGAGTCGAGCAAGAGCGCCGAGCGGATGAAGGGAGCCGCGCCGAGGAGTACGTCGAGATGACCGAGTCCCGGCAGGCGTTCCCATCGGACCTCTTTCGCGGCATGGCGGGCGAGAAAGGCTTCCAGTCGTTCGACGTCGATGAGTTCATCATTCTCCGGCAGGCCGATGGTCGTCGGAACGCTCAGACGACCGAGCTGGCGCGCAGGGTCGGTGGGCGTCACGGCATTGGCCATGCCAACCGTGTAGGAGGCCAGACAGCCCTCGACGTTCTCTGCGTTGCCGTAATCGAAGCGCACGGCCTCGATTCCGGCACCCAGATGGCCGCCGCTGAAGGCAGAGAGAAGAAATGGCCAAGTCGAGACCCGCGCGAAGGAGCCGAAGGTGCTGTGGTCGCGATAGAGCCCGGAGCGAAAGCCCAGTTCCGGCGCCAGGAGAACCAGACCATCGACCGGTTCGGCCGGGCGTCGCCGCGTCAGATGGTTGAGGAGCATTCCGGCGCCGCTGGAGTGGCCTCCGAGATGCACCCGCGTGCCGGGAAATTCCCGCCGCATGGCGCCGACGAGTCGGTCGACATCGTCCCAGATCGCATCCGGGGTCGGCGCATGGCCGCGTCGTCCCCCCGAAGCTCCGTGACCACGCAGGTCCGGCAGACATACCGCGATGCCCCCATCGCGGACGAGCGCGTCCCCCAGCCGGTCGTAGCCGGCGCGACGATGAGCGCCGCCGCCGTGATAGAAGATCAGGAGGTCGGAGAACGAGTTGTTCGGCAGATGCAGTTCGAATGCCAGCTCCACACTTGGCGTTCCGCTGCTTGAAATCTTCCGCTTCAGACCGGACATCACCTTTTCACCGGACAGGCGGGAAAGGAAGCCGACGAAATCGATCGTCTTGCTCATGGCACACCTCAATGGAACCTGGCCTGCGTGGCAGCCGCCCTGCACCTCAGCATGAGGGCCGATGGGGCTGCCATCGGAGGGCGCCTTGGGCCGGGTCCATCCGTCCGGATTCCGGCCCGCGCTGCTGAGGGCGATGCTGATCCGTCATGCATGCGCGGCCGGAGCGCATTGATCTGCCGCAAGTGGCCCGGCCCTTTTCCGGACGACTGCAGCGTCAGCGGAAGGAGATCCGGAATCCAGCACGAGAACTCGCCGCGAAGCGGCTCAATATTCCAGCACCTGTGCTAAAAAACGGTCGCTACGCGACTTCTCGGCTTAAGTCCCGGGTCGCATTCCGCTGGCGCTGCATGCGCCCGGGACAGGGGAGGGAGCGGGATCTCCCGCGCTTAAGCCCGGAAACCCTCGAACACCATCTGGTCCGCATGGCGGCGCGCCCGCTCCTGCTGCTCGGGCGTGCGAACGGTCCAGGTCATCACCGGGCGGGCACCCAGCAGCCGCGACAGATGGGTGGCGGCATTCGGCAGGTCGTCGACCCGCCAGGACAGGAAGTCCGGCCGGCTCTCGGCGAAGTGCAGCAGATGGGCGAGGCTCAGCCGCGCCTCGGCCGTCATGAGAGCGTAGGCCGGGTCGTCCTGCCGGCTCTCCGCGACGATGCCGCGGGGCACGCCCGGCGCGAGATCGGCCAGCACCCCGACGACGAGCGGATCGAAGGACTTGAGCGCGACCGGACCCTCGTAGCCCGCCACGATCGCGGCGACCCGGCGGGTGAGCGCGAGATCGCCGTCGTGGCGCGACTTCACCTCGATCACGAGGGGCGTGCGTCCTGCGATCCGGCCGAGGAAGTCCGGCAGAGAGGGGATGCGCTCGGCGCTGCCCATCAGGGCGAGCCGCGCCAGATCCTCCGCCCGGCGCTCGCGCACGAGGCCGGTCTCCCCGGTGAGGCGCCCGAGCGCCTCGTCGTGGAAGACCATCGCCTCGCCGTCGCCGCTTAAGCGCACATCGCACTCGATCGCGTAGCCGCCGGCGATCGCGGCCTCGGCGGCCGCGAGCGTGTTCTCAGGGATACCCGCCGCCCGGTCGTGCAGGCCGCGATGGGCGATCGGGCGGGCGGTGAGCCAGTCCGGCGCGAGGGGCGGGGTCATCGCACCTCGAACATGCCCTCGACCTCGACGACCGCGTCGAGGGGCAGTTCGGCGACGCCGACCGTGGACCGGGCGTGCCGCCCGCGGTCGCCCAGCACCTGCACCATCAGGTCCGAGGCGCCGTTCATCACGCCCGCCACCGCCGAGAAGCCGGGCGCCGTGTTGATGAAGCCGCCGAGGCGGATGCAGCTGACCACGGCCTCGTCGAGATTGCCCACCGCGGCCTGGAGCTGGGCCAGCACGTTGAGGGCGCAGAAGCGCGCGGCCTCGGTCGCCACCTCGGGCGTCACCTCGGCCCCGACCTTGCCCTTATGGCGCGCATCGAGCTGGCCGTCGGCCCCGAAGCAGAGCTGGCCGGAGACCACCACGAGGTTGCCCGCCCGCTTGAAGGGGACGTAGTTCGCCACCGGTGCGGCGGCCGGGGGCAGCACGTAGCCGAGTTCCTTCAGCCGCTCGAGCGTCGCGCTCATGCACTCTCTCCTTGAAGGTTCGCTTTAGTCGATCGTGGCTGTCTGGCCCAACCGGGGCCGCCATGGCAAGCCCGCCACAGGCAAGCGCCATCACGGCGCGAGCCTCCGCGGCAGGCTCCGGCGTTGACAGAGCGGCATCGATCCCTAAGTATTCGCGCGCGTGCCGCCCCTTGAGGCGGCGCTTTCTTTTTGGCCGTCCTTCGCTAAGGCGGCCGCGACGGAGACGGGAACGTGACGTCCGCCCTCTTGCCGACCTATGCCAGGGCCAAGGTGTCGTTCGAACGCGGGGAGGGCGCGTGGCTCGTGGCCCGAGACGGGTCGCGATATCTCGACTTCGGCGCCGGCATCGCCGTCAACGCCCTCGGCCACGCCCATCCGCATCTCGTCGCGGCACTCACCGAGCAGGCCCGGAAGGTCTGGCACGTCTCGAACCTGTTCGAGATCCCGGAGGGCGAGCGCTTCGCGCAGCGCCTCGTGGAGGCGACCTTCGCGGACGTCGCCTTCTTCTCGAATTCCGGCGCGGAGGCGAACGAGGCCGCCATCAAGATGGCGCGCAAGTACCACGCCGCGGGCGGCCACCCGGAGCGGTTCCGGATCGTGACCTTCGAGGGCGCCTTCCATGGGCGGACGCTCGCCACCATCGCGGCGGGCGGGCAGCAGAAATACATCGAGGGCTTCGGCCCCAAGGTCGAAGGCTTCGACCAGGTGCCCTACGGCGACCTCACGGCCCTCAAGGCCGCCATCACGCCCGAGACCGCGGCCCTGATGATCGAGCCGATCCAGGGCGAGGGCGGCCTGCGGGTGGTGGCGCCCGAGTGGCTGCGCACCCTGCGCGCCCTGTGCGACGAGCACGGCCTGCTCCTGATCATGGACGAGGTGCAGACCGGCGTCGGGCGCACCGGCAAGCTGTTCGCGCATGAATGGTCGGGCGTGACGCCCGACATCATGTCGGCGGCCAAGGGCATCGGCGGCGGCTTCCCGCTCGGCGTCTGCCTCGCCACGCGCGAGGCGGCGTGCGGCATGACGGTGGGCAGCCACGGCACCACCTTCGGCGGCAACCCGCTCGCCATGGCGGTCGGCAACGCGGTGCTCGACGTCGTGCTGGCGCCGGGCTTCCTGGAGCATGTCCGCCGGACCGGGCTCCTCCTCAAGCAGCGCCTCGCCGCCCTCACGGACCGGCATCCGGACGTGATCGCCGAGGTGCGCGGCGAGGGCCTGATGGTGGGCCTGCGCTGCGTGGTGCCCAACACCGACTTCGCCGCGGCGGCCCGGGCCGAGCACCTGCTCGTGATTCCGGCCGGCGACAACGTGGTGCGGCTCCTGCCGCCCCTGATCATCGGCGAGGCGGAGGTGGACGAGGCGCTGAACCGCCTCGAGGCCGCTTCCTCGTCCCTGGAAACCTCCATGCGGGGAGCGGCCGAGTGATGAACGCACCCTTCACGTCCGGTCCCCGGCACTTCCTCGACCTGACGGACCTCTCGCCCGGGCAGCTGCGCACGGTGCTCGATGCCTGCGC
The DNA here is from genome assembly GCF_000022085.1 of Methylobacterium nodulans ORS 2060. Classification (NCBI taxonomy): domain Bacteria; kingdom Pseudomonadati; phylum Pseudomonadota; class Alphaproteobacteria; order Hyphomicrobiales; family Methylobacteriaceae; genus Methylobacterium; species Methylobacterium nodulans. Next base: position 7,548,598 of record NC_011894.1, on the reverse strand, counting down.
GGAGCTGAAGCGCCACCGCCGCAAGGGGCAGCCGCCGGCGGAGCGCCCGCTCGCCGGCAAGGTGCTGGCGATGGTGTTCGACCGTCCCTCGACCCGCACCCGCGTCTCCTTCGACGTCGCCATGCGGGAACTCGGCGGCGAGACGCTGATGCTGACCGGCAAGGAGATGCAGCTCGGCCGCGGCGAGACGGTGGCGGACACGGCCCGGGTCCTGTCGCGCTACGTCGACGCGATCATGATCCGCATCCTCGACCACGGCATGATGCAGGAACTCGCCGCGCATGCCGAGGTGCCGGTGATCAACGGCCTCACCAAGGTCTCGCATCCCTGCCAGATCATGGCCGATGTGCTGACCTTCGAGGAGCATCGCGGGCCGATCCGCGGTCGCACCGTGGCGTGGTCGGGCGACGCCAACAACGTCCTGGCCTCCTGGGCGCATGCGGCGGCTCGGTTCGACTTCCGCCTCAACGTCGCCTGCCCGCCGGAACTCGCGGTGCGGCCGGACCTCCTGGCCTGGGCCAAGGCCGAGGGCGCGCAGATCAACGTCACCACGGACCCGTTCGAGGCCGTCGCCGGAGCGGATGCGGTCGTCACCGATTGCTGGGTGTCCATGGGCGACGAGGACGAGGCGCACCGCCACAACCTGCTGATGCCCTATCAGGTCAACGGCAAGCTGATGCAGGCTGCGGCCAAGGATGCGATCTTCATGCATTGCCTGCCGGCCCATCGCGGCGAGGAGGTCACCGCCGAGGTGATCGACGGGCCGCAATCGGTGGTCTTCGACGAGGCCGAGAACCGGCTGCACGCCCAGAAGGGCATCCTCGCCTGGTGCCTCGGCGCCGTCGAGGCGTGAAAAGCGCGAGGCGGCTCCCCATATCGGAGGAACCGCCGGTCTCTCTACGCGGCGGTTCCATCCTTCGCTGACTGCGTCGCCCCGCCGGCCCGCCGGCGGGATCGGAGGCATGGAGCCGCGCCGCCGGGAGACCATCGATCCGTTCGAGCGAGCCGCCGCGGCCTTAAGCCGCCTCGGCCCCGGAGAGGACATGAGCTCCGACACTTCCTCCCAGATCGACCTCGCGGCCGCGGGCCGCGACGACGTGGTGCTCCCCTTCTCGGTCGGGCCCCTCGACGTCCGCGGCCGCATCGTGCGGCTCGGCCCGTCCGTCGACACGATCCTGCGCCGCCACGGCTATCCGGACCCCGTCGCCCGGGCGCTCGGCGAGGCGGCGGCGCTCACGGTCCTGCTCGGCTCCTCCCTCAAGTTCGAGGGCCGCTTCCAGCTCCAGACCAAGACCGACGGCCCCATCGACATGGTGGTGGTGGATTTCGAGGCGCCCGACCGCCTGCGCGCCACCGCGCGTTTCGACGCCGGGCGCGTCGCGGCGCTCGGGTCCGGCCGCCGAGGCACGGCCGATCTCCTCGGGAACGGCCACCTCGCCATGACCATCGACCAGGGCTCGGCCCAGAGCCGCTACCAGGGCGTCGTCGCCCTCGCAGGCCAAGGCTTCGAGGAGGCGGCCCACCAGTATTTCCAGCAATCGGAGCAGATCCCGACCCGGGTGCGCCTCGCGGTCGCCGAGCGGCTGGAGGAGGGGACGCGCAGCTGGCGGGCCGGCGGCCTGCTCGTGCAGTTCCTGCCCCAATCGCCCGAGCGGGCGCGCTCGGGCGACCTGCCGCCGGGCGACATCCCGGAGGGTCACGCGCGGCTCGACGAGCGGGCGGTGCCGGAGGACGACGCCTGGATCGAGGCGAAGTCGCTCGTCGCCACCACGGAGGACCACGAGTTGGTGGATCCGACCGTGTCGAGCGAGCGCCTGCTGTACCGGCTCTTCCACGAGCGCGGCGTGCGGGTGTTCAAGAGCCGGGGCGTGCACGAGGCCTGCCGCTGCTCGCGCGAGCGGGTGATGGGGATGATCCGCCGCTTCTCCGACGAGGATCGCCGCCACATGATCGGCGAGAACGGCCGCATCGGCATCACCTGCGAGTTCTGCTCGCGCCATTACGACCTCGACCCGGCGGAGGTGGAGGCGGAGCTCGCGGGCGGCGCCCGGCATTGAGGCGCCGCGGGGCGACGGGGTCCGGATAGCCGTGACCGCCGGCCCTCCCTCCGCTACGCTGCCGCCGCGGAGGATCGGCGATGGCGGCAGAGGATAGCGTTCGGCGAGCCTTCGCGATCCAGGCCGGCCATTGCGCCCGGCTTGGATCCCCCTTCACGGCTTCTCTCTGCGGACTCGTCGCCGAGTGGCTCGACCGCCGCAGCGCGATCGGGTGCCGCATCCTCGACTGGCCCGGCCCGCCGGAGGCCGACGCGCTGGCGCTGCGGCTCTGCGGCGGGCTGCACGCCCTGGTGCGCCGCGGCCGGCTCCCCGAACTGGCGATCCTCTACCCGCCCGCGCCCCTCGACCCCGCGGCTTTGTGGGACGCGACGGCGCGCGCCCTCGACGAGGCGGGCGCCGATCTCGACCCCTGGCTCGACGGCCCGCCGCAGACCAACGAGGTGGCGCGCTCCGGCGTGCTGATGCCCGGATTGATGGCCGTCGCGGCCGCCACGGGCGAGCGGCCGATGATCCTGTGGGAGATCGGAGCCAGCGCCGGCCTCAACCTCGTCCTCGACCGCTACGCCTACGACCTCGGCGGGGTGGCGGCGGGCGATCCGGCGGCGCCGGTGCGCCTCGTTCCGGACTGGACGGGACCGCCGCCTCCCGCCGCCCGGGTCGCGGTGGCGGCCCGCCGCGGCGTCGACCTCAACCCCCTCGACCTGCGCGAGGCCAGCCATCGCGAGCGCTTGGTCGCCTATATCTGGCCCGACCAGCGCGAGCGGCTCGCCCGCATGGAGGCCGCCATCGCGTGCGCGGCGGAAACGCCTCCGCCGCTCGACCGCGGCGAGGCCACCGCATGGCTCGCCGACCGCCTGGCCGAGCCGCCGCAGCCCGGCACGGTGCGGGTTGTGCAGCACTCGATCGCCCTCCAGTACTTTCCGCCGGCGGGGCAGGCGCGGGTCGGCGCCCTGCTGGCGGAGGCGGGCGCCCGCGCGAGCCCCGCGACCCCGCTCGCATGGCTCGCCTACGAGTTCGACGGCAGCGCCTGCGCCCTGACGCTCACGCTCTGGCCGGGCGGCGAGCGGCGGATTCTCGCCAGCGCCCATCCGCATGGGCAGTGGCTGCGCTGGAGCGCGGCATGATGCCCCTCGATCTCTATCTCGCCTTCGTGGGGGCGAGCGTGATCCTGGTGCTGATCCCGGGACCGAACGTCGCCCTCATCGTGGCGAACAGCGTGGCGCACGGCACCCGCCATGGGCTCGCGACGGTTGCGGGTACGAGCGCCGCGATGGTCGTGCAGCTCGGCCTCACCGTTCTCGGCGCGACGACGCTCCTCACGCTGCTGTCGGGCTGGTTCTCGGTCCTGCGCTGGGTCGGCGCGGCCTATCTTGTCTGGCTCGGCATCCGCGCATGGCGGGCGGCTCCCGCGGATCTCGCCGGCACGCGGCCGGCGGCGCGCGACGCCCGGGCCGTGGCGGCGGGCGGATTCCTGGTCTCGCTCACCAACCCGAAGACGCTCCTGTTCTACGGCGCCTTCCTGCCCCAGTTCCTGGACCCGCGCGGGGAGCCGCTGCCGCAGCTCCTCCTCCTCGCCGGCACCTTCCTCGCTGTCGCCGTCACGCTCGACGGCGCCTGGGCCCTGCTCGCCGGGCGGCTGCAGGGCCTGCTCGGTGCGGGCGGGCGCTGGCGCAACCGCATCACGGGCGGCGTCCTGATCGGGGCGGGGCTCGGCCTCGCGCTTGCCCGCCGTCCGGCGGCGTAATCGTCCTCGATCGAAATCGACCTGCGTGGAAGCCGCCCCGCTCCTCTGCGGAGGTGCTGGGCGATCGAAGATCGCGCAGCCTCGAAGCACGCCTGACCGCTCGTCCAAGATCCTGGTGATCGGGAGGACTGGTCAGGGGTGCTTCGAGGCCGCCTGCGCGATCTGCGATCGCCGGCACCTCAGCATGAGGGCCGTTTGGGGCCGCCAGAGGAGGGGGCGCCCTTGTGACCGCCTCAGGGTCGTCCAACAGCCTCGACTCAGCCGCTGGCGAATTCAGGCCGGGCTCCAGCCCGCCGCGCATTCGCGGATGAGGCCGCGCAGGAAGATCTCGCCGGCCTCGAAGGCGGCCAGCGTGATGTACTCGTCCGGCTGGTGCGCCTGATCGATGGAGCCGGGGCCGCACACCACGGTGGGCAGGCCGGCGCGCTGGAAGCGGCCCGCCTCGGTGGCATAGGGCACCGAGATGGTGCGGTTGCGGCCGGCGACCCGCAGCGCCAAGCGCTCGGCGGGCGAGCCGGGCTCCGGCGCGAGGCCCGGCACGGAGGCATCCTGGACCGTCTCGATGCTGCCATAGGGGCCGAAGCGGTTCAGGCGCTCACGCGTCACGGTCTCCGCATGGGCCGCCATGCGGCGGGGAATCTCGTCGAGGTCGAGATCCGGCAGGCCCCGGAACTCCCACTCGAAGGCGCAGGTCTTCGGCAGGATATTGCGCACCGTCCCGCCGCCGATCACGCCCACATGCACGGTGGTGTAGGGCGGATCGAAGCGGCCGCTCGGATCGCCTCGGGCGATCATCTGGTCGGCGATGCGGTTGAGCTCCGCCACGAGCTCCGCTGCCGCCATGATGGCGTTCGCGCCGAGCGCGGGCTTGGCCGAATGTGCCTCGTGGCCGTGGACCGTGGTCACGTAGGTGGCGACGCTCTTGTGCGCATCCGCCACGTCGAGGCCGGTCGGCTCGCCGACGATCACGGCGCCGGGCCGCGGCAGGTCGGCGCCGAGCCGGGCGATCACGTCCACGACCCCGAGGCAGGTGGTCTCCTCGTCGTAGGAGAGGAGGATATGGATCGGCGTCCTGAGCTCCGCGGCCAGCATCTCGGGCACGAGCGCGAGGCAGAGCGCGCAGAACCCTTTCATGTCGACGGCGCCGCGGCCGATGACGCGGCCATCCGCCACCCGCAGCCGGAAGGGATCGCCCGACCAGTCCTGACCGGCCGGGGAGACCACGTCGGTATGGCCGGAGAGCACGACGCCGCCGTCCCGCATCGGCCCGATCGTCGCGAAGAGCGCCGCCTTGTCGCCGGCCCGGTTCGGCACGCGCACGAAGGGCACGCCCCAGCCGGCGAGATACGCCTCCACGAAGGCGATGAGCGAAAGGTTCGACTTCGCGCTCTCGGTGTCGAAGGCGACGAGCCGTTCGAGCAGGGCGAGCGGCGTCAGGCGGGTGCCGGATTTCATCATCGGGATCATGGAGCGGGCAGAGGGGAAGCCGGCTCCAGCCTACGCGTCCCCGGTGCCGCCGCCAACGCGGGGGCAATGCCCTCAGTGCATGACCCGGCGCATATGGGGCACGTCGAGGGAGAAGGCGGGGATCACCGCCTCGAAGCTTTCGCCGTCCGCGGTCGCCATCGTGTAAGTGCCCTCCATGGTGCCGTTCGGCGTCGGCAGCGGGCAGCCGCTGGTGTAGCTGAACGACTCGCCGGGCCCCAGCACGGGCTGCTTGCCGACGACGCCCGCGCCGCGCACCTCCTGCAGGGCGCCCCGGCCGTCGATGATGCGCCAGTGCCGCGAGCGCAGTTGCACCCTGTCGCGCCCGTTGTTGGTGATCTCGACCGTATAGGCGAAGAAGTAGCGGCTCTCGTCCGGCGAGGATTCCTCCTCCACGAACCGGGGCGTGACGATCACGCTGATGCCGCGGGTCTCGGCCTTGTACATCAGGGAGCCTCCCGGGGGGCGCGGCCGCCCCGAGAACCGGAGCCTCCGCCCAGCCGCGCCGTGGTACGGTCCGCCGTTTCGGCCGTCAATCGGCAGCGGGTGCGCTGCGCAGTCCTGCGGGATGACGCGGATCCGCCGCCCCCTTCTTCATGGATCGGCAACCCGGGTCTAGGACACTGGCCGGAAGGATGGTCGGCCATGGACTCGTTGCGCGACGGAATTCAATCGGCGGAGAGCATCGCGGCGCTGCATGCTGCCGGCGTGATCCGCACCGAGGCCCCCTTCGCGGACGACCAGGTCCAGCCCGCGAGCCTCGACCTGCGGCTCGGGCGGAAGGCCTATCGGGTGCGGGCGAGCTTCCTGCCCGGGCGCCTGCGGGACGTCACCGCCTGCCTCGCCAAGCTCAAGCTGCACGAGATCGATCTGCGCCAGGGGGCGGTGCTGGAGACCGGCTGCGTCTACATCGCGGAGCTGCAGGAGGGCCTCGCCCTGCCGCCGGACCTCGCGGCGAGCGCCAACCCGAAGAGCTCGACCGGGCGCATCGACGTCTTCACCCGCGTCATCACCGATCAGGCGCGGGAATTCGACATGGTGGAGCCCGGCTATGCCGGCCCGCTCTTCGCCGAGATCTCGCCGCGCACCTTCCCGGTGCTGGTGCGCACCGGCTCGCGGCTGTCGCAGATCCGCTTCCGCCGCGGCGCCGTGCGGCTCGACGACGCGGCTCTCGCGCGCCTGCATGCCGAGACGCCCCTCGTGAGCGCGGCCGATCCCTCGTTTCAGGGCGGCGTCGCCGTCTCGGTGGATCTCTCGGGGTTCGACGGCCTGATCGGCTACCGCGCCAAGCGCCACACCGGCCTCGTCGACGTGGACCGGCCGAGGAGCTACGCGGTATCCGAGTTCTGGGAGCCGTTGCGCGCGGATGGCTCGGGCACGCTGATCCTCGATCCAGGCCAGTTCTACATCCTGGCCTCGAAGGAATGCGTGCAGGTGCCGCCGGATTTCGCCGCCGAGATGGTGCCCTTCGATCCGCTCGTCGGCGAGTTCCGGGTGCATTACGCGGGTTTCTTCGACCCCGGCTTCGGGCACGCGGCCGCGGGCGGCACCGGGGCGCGGGCCGTGCTGGAGGTGCGCTCCCGCGACGTGCCCTTCATGCTGGAGGACGGCCAGATCGTCGGCCGGCTGGTCTATGAGCGCATGGCCGAGCGGCCGGCGGCGCTCTACGGTGCGCAGGCCGGATCGAACTACCAAGCGCAGGGTCTGAAGCTCTCCAAGCACTTCGTGTGAGTTCACCACCGGCCTTTGCCGACCCCGAGGGATGATACTCGGCTTCCGGTTGATCCGTTCGGAGACAAGAGCGGAGACAAGAGAGCGCGGGATCCCCTCTCCCGTGCGGGAGAGGGGTAGGGGTGAGGGTCCCGGACCGTTCCGCAATGATTCTGAAGCCGTGGTGCTGGCAGCGCGCCGGTTCAGTCTTCTTGCTGAACCACCTGGACCCTCACGCGCGATCTTCGATCGCCTGCCCCTCTCCCGCTCGGGAGAGGGGTTCCCTGCGCGCCCTCGTCTCGGGAAAAATTAGCCGGAAACCGGATCAGACGCCCAGCGTCCCCGCCTTCGCGGCGGCGTAGCGTTGCGCGACCTTCCCCCAATCCACCACGTGCCACCACGCCTTCAGGTAATCCGGCCGGCGATTCCGGTAGGTCAGGTAGTAGGCGTGCTCCCAGACGTCATTGCCCATCAGCACCCGCTGGCCGTCCATCAGCGGCGTGTCCTGGTTCGGGCGCGTGGTGAGGGCGAGCTTGCCGTCCTTCGTCACGGTGACGAAGACCCAGCCCGAGCCGAAGACGCGACCGCCCGCGGCGTTGAAGTCCTCCTGCAGCTTGGACAACCCGCCGAGGTCGCGGTCGATCGCCGCCTTCAGCTCGCCGGTGGGCTCGCCGCCCGCGCCGCCCATGATCTGCCAGAACATGGTGTGGTTGGCGTGGCCGCCGCCATTGTTGCGCACCGCCGTCCGCACGTCCTCCGGCACGGCGCCCAGATTGGCGAGGATCTCGGTCAGCGGCTTCCTGGCGAGTTCGCCGTGCTTGGCGACCGCGGCGTTGAGATTGGCCACATAGGCCGCGTGATGCCGCCCGTGATGGATCTCCATCGTCTCGGCATCGATATGCGGCTGGTTCTTGGCGGCCGGGTAGGGGAGCGGATCGAGGGTGAAGGGGCCGGACGGAGCCTGCTGGGCGAAAGCCCGTTGGGCGGAGCCCACCGGGGCGCGGAGCACGGCGGCTCCCGCAAGGGTCGCGAGCAGGGCACGGCGGTGAAGCTGGATCATCGGGCCTTCGGTCTCCAACGCGGGCGAGATGGAAGCTAGAGCGCTCACCGCCGAAATGTCTCACGATTCGACGAAAGAAATGCTGCGGCCTCGCAAGGGGCCCCGGCGCGACCGCGGGGCCCCTTCGCGCGATCCCGCCGAGAGCGTCCCGGGCGCGGCGCGGAGGGCGGCATCACCCGGCTGCCGCCGCGTCGAGGAGCCAGGCCAGCTCGCCCTGCGCGCGCACCCGCCCGGCCGGCAGGTCCTCGCCCGCGGCGAGCCGGCCGAGCGGCGCCCGCTTGCCCTCGCCTGTGACGAGGAAGAGGGTGAGGCGCGACGAGGCGAGGGCCGGCAGGGTGAGGCTCACCCGGGGCACGAAGGGGGCGAGCCCCGCCTCCGGCACGCCGACGACCCACCGGTCCGTCACCGCGACCGCGGGCTTGCCGGGGAAGAGCGAGGCGGTGTGGCCGTCCTCCCCGAGGCCGAGCAGCACGAGATCGAAGAGCGGGCGGGCCGGATCGAGCGTCCCGCCGCCGTGGAAGGCCGCGAGCTCGGCCGCATAGGCCGCCGCGGCCGCATCGGGGTCGGGCCCGGTCGGAATCGGGTGCAGGTGGCCCTCCGGCACGGGCGAATCGGGGCCGAACGCCTCCCGCACCATGCGCAGGTTGCTGCCGGCCTCAGGCGAGGGGCCGACGCGCTCGTCGCCGAAGAACCAGTGGATCCGCCCCCAGGGCACGCGCGTCCGGAAGCCCGGTCCGGCGAGCAGCGCGTAGAGGCGCTTCGGGGTCGAGCCGCCCGACAGCGCGATCGCGCATCTCTGCGTCCCGGATGCGAGCGCCACCAGCCGCTCCGCCGCCGAGCGGGCAACCGCATCGGGATCGGGCAGCACGACCGAGCCGGCCGGAAGGAGCGGCATCTCAGTGGTCTCCGAGCGGCCGCCAGGCCCGGCCGTCGCGGGCGAGCAGGTCGTCCGCCTCGCGCGGGCCGGCGCTGCCCGCCGCGTAGGGGACCGGATCCCGGTCGGCGGCATCGATGATCGGCTGCACGATGCGCCACCCCGCCTCGATCATGTCGGCGCGCTGGTACAGGGTCGAGTCGCCGATCATCGCGTCGTAGATCAGCGTCTCGTAGCCGGTGCTCGGCTCGACCTTGAAGAAGTCCTTGTAGCAGAAGCGCATCTTCACCGTGTCGAGCCGCACGGCCGGGCCCGGGACCTTGGCGCCGAACTGCAGCGAGATGCCCTCGTCGGGCTGGAGCTGCAGCACCAGCCAATTCTCGATCGCCTCCTCCACGCCCGTGCCGCGGAACAGGGCGAGCGGCGCCTGCTTGAAACGGATCGCGATCTCGGTGTCGCGGTGCGTCATCGCCTTGCCGGTGCGCAGGTAGAACGGCACCCCGGCCCAGCGCCAATTGTCGATGCCGAGCCTGAGGGCCACGAAGGTCTCGGTGCGGCTGTCCGCGGCGACGTCGGGCTCGCGCCGGTAATCCGCCATGGTCCGCTCCTGCACGCGGCCCGCCCTGTACTGGCCGCGCACCACGGCGTCCGGCGAGGCGGGGGGCGTCGCGAGCAGCACCTCCTGCTTCTTGTCCCGCACCGCCTCGGGCGCGAAGGAGATCGGCGGCTCCATGGCCACGAGCGTGAAGAGCTGGAACAGGTGGTTCGGGACCATGTCCCGCAGCGCGCCGGTCGCCTCGTAGAAGCGCCCGCGCCCCTCGACGCCGACCGTCTCCGCCACCGTGATCTGCACGTGGTCGATATGGTCGCGGTTCCAGACCGGCTCGAACATCCCGTTCCCGAATCGGAAGGTCAGGATGTTCTGCACCGTCTCCTTGCCGAGGAAATGGTCGATGCGGAAGACCTGCCCCTCGGACAGGGATGTGAGGATCTCGCGATTGAGCGCTCGCGCGGAGGCGAGGTCGTGCCCGAAGGGCTTCTCGATGATGACGCGCCGCCAGGCCCCCTCGGGCTCCCGCATCAGCCCGGCCTCTCCGAGCTGCCTCACCGTCGGACCGAACAGCTGTGCGGCCACCGCGAGGTAGAACAGCACGCTGCCGCCGTCACGCTGCCCCGTCACCTCGGCGACATGCTGCTTCAGGCGGGCGAAGGTCTCAAGGTCGGCAAGGTCGCCCGACAGGTAACTGACCCGGGAGACGAGGCCGTCCCAGGTCGCCGCATCGAAGAAGCCGCCGCCGGCCTCGGTGCCCCTGGCGGTGATGAAACCCCGCACCCTCTCGGTGAGGTCGGCGCGGTAATCCTCCGACGACATCGGCTTACGGCTCACGCCGACGATGGCGAAGCGCTCCGGCAGGAGCTTCCAGCGGGCGAGATTGTAGAGGGCCGGCATGAGCAGCCGGTGGGTCAGGTCGCCCGTCGCCCCGAAGATGACGAGCGTGCAGGCAGGGGCGGGCGGGGCACTGGTGCGGCCGGTCTTCTCGGTCATCGCAAGCCTCCCCAGGCTATTTCGGTTCCTGATGGCCGCCGAAGCCCTTGCGCATGGCCGAGAGGAGCTTGTCGGCGAAGGAGGCCGTCTCCCGCGAGCGGTAGCGGGCGAAGAGCGCGGCGGCGAGCACATGGGCCGGCACCGCCTCCTCGATCGCGGCGTTGAGCGTCCAGCGTCCCTCGCCCGAATCGGCCACGTGCCCCGTGAAGGCATCGAGATGCTCGTCGCCGGCGAGCGCCGCCGCGGTCAGGTCGAGGAGCCAGGACGACACCACGCTGCCGCGCCGCCACACCTCCGCGATGTCGCCGAGATCGAGCTCGAAGCGCTGCGCCTCCGGCAGGTCCGGCGAATTGGCGTGGCGCAGGATGTCGAACCCCTCCGCGTAGGCCTGCATCAGGCCGTACTCGATGCCGTTGTGGATCATCTTGACGAAGTGGCCCGCGCCGCTCGGACCCGCATGGATGTAGCCCTGCTCGGCCCGCGGATCGCGGCCCTCGCGGCCCGGCGTGCGCGGCACGTCGCCGAGGCCCGGCGCCAGGGTCGCGAAGATCGGGTCGAGGCGGTCCACCGCCTCCTTGGCTCCGCCGATCATCATGCAATAGCCGCGCTCCAGGCCCCACACGCCGCCTGAGGTTCCGACGTCGACGTAGTGCAGGCCCTTCTCGCGCAAGTGCGCGGCCCGGCGGATATCGTCCTTGTAGAAGGAGTTGCCGCCGTCGATGACGACGTCGCCCGCCTGCATCAGCGCGGCGAGGCCGTTGACCGTGTCCTCGGTCGGCGCGCCGGCCGGCAGCATCACCCAGACGGCGCGGGGGAGGTCGAGCCTGGAGACGAAATCCTCCAGGCTCGCCGCGCCCGTCGCGCCCGCCTCGACCAGGGCGGCCACCGCCGCGGGATTGTGGTCGTAGACCACCGCCCTGTGGCCGGCGCGGAGCAGCCGCCGCACGATGTTGCCGCCCATCCGACCCAGACCGACCATGCCGAGCTGCATCGCGACCCTCCTTGGCGGGGCTTCGCCCCGCATGGGCTCCGCCCCGCACCCCGGCAGGGCCGAGGCGGCCCTGCACCCGCCTTGAGTTAGGTCAGAGCCTTTCGGAGGCGATCGAGCCCAGACCGCAAGTCACCCTTGATGTGGACGCGCAGCGCCCGCCGCCCGCGCTCGGAGAGCACCCCGAAATCGCCCCGCGCCTGCGCGGCGATCACGGTGCCGAAGCTCACGGAGCGGCCCGGGATGGCGAGGTCCGGCGCCGGGTCGGCGGTGATCTGCAGGAACACGCCGCTGTCCGGCCCGCCCTTGTAGGCCTGGCCCGTGGAGTGGAGGAAGCGCGGCCCGAACTCGACGCAGGTCGCCACGCGCCTGGAATCCCGCAGAGCCAGCCGGGCGGCCTGGAGCGGGGCGAAATGGTCGGGCTTGCGCTCGATATAGGCGAGGAGCGCAACGTAGTCGCTTAGCCCCGCACGGCCGATCTGGGCACGCAGCCAGCTCTCCGGGTCCTGTCCAGCGCCCGCCTTGCGCAGGGCCTCCGCATTGGCCGGGTCGGTGTAGAGGGCAAGGCCCGTATCCTCCGCCACCGGCGTCTCGGCCGGGAGCGCACCGTCCCGCTCGGCCGCCGCCGTGAGCTCCCGCGTCTTGATCTTGCTCGCCTCGACGTCGGGCTGGTCGAACGGATTGATGCCGAGCACCGCCCCCGCCACCGCCGTGGCGATCTCGAAGCGGAAGAATTCCTGCGGCAACTCCTCGCGGGAGGCGAGGGCGATCCGCGCCACCGGGTGCCCTGCCGCCTCCAGGGCCTTCAGCGCCGCGTCCTGGGCCGCATCCGCCCCGTCGTCGAGGCGCAGATGGACGAAGAAGCGGTCGGACCCATAGACCTCGGGAGCGCCGAGCGGCTCGTTGTCGATGGGGATGAGGCCCTTACCCTCCTTGCCGGTCGATTCGGCGATCAGCTGCTCGACCCAGGCCCCGAAGCTGGCGACGCCCGGCGAGGCGACGAGCGTGACCTTGTCGCGGCCCTGCAGGGTCGCCGCGAGCCCGAGCGCGAGGCCGAGCTGCACGCCCGGATTGAACGCGGGCGGCACCTCGGGTCCGCAGGCGCGCACCATGCGCCGGGCGCTCTCCAGGAAGGCCGCCACGTCGATGCCGCTCGCCGCCGCCGGCACCAGCCCGAAGGCCGAGAGCACCGAGTAGCGCCCGCCGATCTCCGGCACGCCGTGGAAGATCCGTCGGAAGCCGTCGGCCTGCGCGGCCTTCTCCATCGCCGAGCCCGGATCGGTCACGGCGACGAAATGGCGGCCCGCCGTCTCGCCCACCACCGCGCGCATGCGGGCCAGGAAATAATCGCGAAAAACGTTGGGTTCGAGCGTCGAGCCGGATTTCGAGGCGACGATGAACAGCGTGCGGGAAAGGTCCACCGCCTGCTCGACCGCCTTCACCTCCGCCGGATCCGTCGAGTCGAGGATGCGCAGGCGCGGGAAGCCGGCGCGCGCGCCATAGGTCTCGGCCAGCACCTCCGGCCCGAGACTGGAGCCGCCCATGCCGAGCACCACGGCGTCGGAGAATCCCTCGGTGCGGATCTCCTCCGCGAAGGCGGCGTAGTCGGCGGCCTTTGCGAGCTCCTGTTCGACGATGTCGAGCCAGCCGAGCCAGCGCGCCTCGTCGGCGCCGGTCCACACGGAGGCGTCGCGCTGCCACAGCCGGCGCACCAGCCCCTCGGCCCGCCATTGCTCGGCGGCCTTCTCGACCGGCTCCTTCAGGCTGCCCAGCGCCAGGTCCTGGCGGTCGAGCCGCTCGCCCAGGAAGCGGGCGCGCTTGCCCGCCACCGCCCCCAGCAGCTTGTCGGCGGCATCGGCGAAGAGCTGCACGCCCTCGCGCACGAGGTCCTTCGTCACCGCATCGAGGTCGATGCCGGCCCGCGCGAGGCTCGCCAGGATCCGCTCGGCCCCGCCGACATCCTCCTCCAGGGTCGCCCGCACCCGCCCATGGTCGCGGAACGCGTCCATCGTGGCGGGCGGCATGGTGTTGACCGTGTCCGGCCCGATCAGCTCCTCGACGTAGAGAACGTCCGAATAGGCCTTGTTCTTGGTGCCGGTGGAGGCCCAGAGCAGGCGCTGCCGATGCGCGCCCTTCGCCGCCAGCGCCTCCCAGCGCGCTCCCGCGAACAGGCGCTTGTAGCGCTGATAGGCGAGCTTGGCGTTGGCGATGGCGACCCTGCCCTTCAGGGCCTCCAGCGCGGCCTTCTCCTCTGCGCCCGCCTTCGCGATCCGCTCGTCGAGCTTCGCGTCGACGTTCGAGTCGATGCGGCTGACGAAGAAGCTCGCGACGCTCGCGATCCGCCCGACCGGGCCGCCCTTCGCGGCGAGTTCCTCCAGGCCCGCGATATAGGCGTTCGCCACCTCCTCGTAGACGTCCTGGGAGAACAGCAGGGTGATGTTGACGTTGATGCCTTCGGCCGTGAGCGTCCGGATCGCCGGCAGGCCCTCGGGCGTCGCCGGGACCTTGACCATCAGGTTGTCGCGCGCCACCGCGGCCCAGAGGCGGCGCGCCTCCGCGATGGTCTCCTGCGTGTGCATGGCGAGGTAGGGCGAGACTTCGAGGCTCACGAAGCCGTCCCGTCCGCCGCTCGCGTCGTAGACCGACCGCAGGACATCGGCGGCGGCCTGGATATCCGCGATGGCGAGCCCCTCGTAGAGATCGACCACCCGCCCGTCGCCGGCCTTGCGCAGGGCGTCGTCGTACTCGTCCGACTGGCCGATCGCCTTCTCGAAGATCGCCGGGTTCGAGGTGACGCCGCGCAGGCCATCCTCCGTGACGAGGCGTCCGAGGTCACCCCTGGCGACAAAGCCGCGCGCCAGGAAATCGAGCCACACCGCCTGACCCTGTTCCGCGTGCAGTGCCTTGAGCGGATTCATGCCGACCTCCCTGAGCCTGTCCCGCCGGAATGTGGCCAAGCGCGCGCCGCTGTCCAGGGGAGAGCCGCGTGCCGCGGTGGATCATTTGGACGCTCGGTCCGGCAACGCACGATTTACCATTCGGTCCGATGCTCCCGGCACCCCCGAAACCTTGAGGCGCAAAGGCGTAGGGCCCCGTCGCCGGCAGCGAGGATTCCCTAAAGCCATGATGTCCCGCGCGGAACGCTCACATCTCGGCGACTGGTGGTGGACCGTCGACAGGGCCCTGCTCGCCGGCCTCGGCCTGCTGATGACCATCGGGCTCGTCTTCCTGATGGCCGGCGGGCCGCCGGTGGCGGAGCGGCTCGGCCTGCCCACCTTCCACTTCCTCAACCGGCAGGTGATGTACCTGATCCCGACGATCGCGCTGATCGTCGCGGTGTCCTTCCTGTCGCTGCGCCACGTGCGGCGCCTCGCCCTCGTGACCTACGGGGTCGGCATCGTGCTGTGCGTGCTCGCCACCAAGTACGGACCGGAGATCAAGGGCGCGCATCGCTGGATCCAGTTCGGCTCCATCGGCGTGCAGCCCTCCGAGTTCGTGAAGCCGGCCTTCGTGGTGCTGGCGGCCTGGGCCTTCGCGGAGGGCGCGCGGCGCAAGGACATGCCGGGCGGCGCCCTGGCGGTGCTGCTCCTGCCGATGACGATCGTCCCGCTGATCCTGCAACCGGATTTCGGACAGACCATGCTGCTCACCATGGTGTGGTGCTGCATGGTGTTCGTGGCGGGCCTGCACTGGATCTGGGTGGCGGGCCTCGGCGGCGCCGGCCTGCTCGGCGTGGCGGCCGCCTACGAGTTCCTGCCCCACGTGCGCGATCGCATCAACCGCTTCCTCGACAAGGACCCGAGCGAGAACTTCCAGGGCTTCTGGTCGAAGGAATCCTTCAATATCGGCGGCTGGTTCGGCACCGGGCCGGGGGAGGGCATCGCCAAGCGCCACCTGCCGGACGCCCATACGGACTTCATCTTCTCGGTGGCCGGCGAGGAATTCGGGACGCTCGCCTGCATCGGCCTCGTCGTGCTGTTCGCCTTCATCGCGATGCGCGGGCTGATGCTGGCGCGGCGCAGCGAGGACATCTTCTGCCGCCTGGCGATCACCGGCCTGACCACCTTGTTCGGCCTCCAGGCCTGCATCAACATGCTGGTGAACGTGCGGCTGATGCCGGCCAAGGGCATGACGCTTCCCTTCGTGTCCTACGGCGGCTCATCCCTGATCTCGCTCGCGCTCGGCATGGGGTTCCTCGTCGCGCTGACCCGCCGCCGCCCGCGGACCGCGCTGCTCAACCGGGACGAGGGCCTCGCGCGATGAGCCGCAGGATCCCGGACAGGATCCCGGATCGGCGCCTCCCGCGTCCTGGCTTTCGCGTCGCCCCTCATGCTGAGGACGGCTCTTCCTCAAAGGGCGGTCTGTGCCGAGGGCGCTGCCGGGCGGCCCGCCGGGGGTGATCTTGCCGCTCGTCCTGCCTTAAAGAGCGGTCCGCATCCGGAGATTGAAGGCCCGCCATGACGGTCGCCCAACCCCTCGTCCTCCTCGCCGCCGGCGGCACCGGCGGGCACCTCTTCCCGGCGGAGGCCCTGGCGCTGCGCCTGCGCGAGCGCGGCATCCGGGTGGTGCTCGCCACCGACAGTCGCGTCGAGACGCTGTCGGGCGAGTTCCCGGCCTCCGAGATCGTGTCGATCCCCTCCGCGACGCCGTCCGGTCGCTCGCCCCTCGCCCGCGGCGCGGCCCTGGTGACGCTCGGGCGGGGCTTCGCCGCGGCGCTGCGCGTGGTGCGCCGCCTCAACCCGGCCGTGGCGGTCGGCTTCGGCGGCTACCCGACAGTTCCGCCGCTGCTCGCCGCCCAGATGCTCCGGGTGCCGACGCTGCTGCACGAGCAGAATGCCGTGATGGGGCGGGCGAACGCCTTCCTGGCCCGCGGCGCGACGGTGATCGCGACCGGTGTCGCGCAGCAGGTGCGCGGCGTGCCGGAGCGCGCCCGCGCGCGGCGCGTCCATACCGGCAACCCGGTGCGCCCGGCGGTGCTGGCCGCGGCCGCAACACCCTATCCGCCCCTGGCAGTGGAGGGCCCGCTCCAGCTCCTCGCCTTCGGCGGCAGCCAGGGCGCGCGGGTGATGAGCGAGGTGGTGCCCGAGGCGGTGGCGCGCCTGCCCGCCGCCCTGCGCGCCCGCCTCACCGTGGTCCAGCAGGCGCGGGCGGAGGATCTCGCCAGGGCCGAGGCACTCTACGGGCAGGCGGGGCTCGCCGCCTTCTCGGTCGCGCCCTTCTTCAAGGACCTACCCGCCCGGATGGCCGCCGCGCATCTCGTGGTGGCGCGCTCGGGCGCCTCGACGGTGGCGGAGCTCGCGGTGATCGGACGGCCCGCCATCCTGGTGCCGCTGCCCGGCTCCCTCGACCAGGACCAGGCCGCCAACGCCGCGGTGCTGGGCGCGGCCGGCGCCGCCTTTCCGAGACCACAAACGGACTTCACTCCTGAGCGGCTCGCGGCCGACCTCACCGGCCTCTTCGGGGCGCCCGAGCGGCTGATCGCCGCCGCCGCCGCCGCGAAGGGTGCCGGGATCCCGGACGCCGCCGAGCGCCTCGCCGCCCTGGTGGTCGAGACCGCGATCCAGGCCTCGACCCGCTGACACCGACCGCAAGGACACCCTTTTCCATGAAGCTGCCGAACAAGCTCGGACCCATCCACTTCATCGGCATCGGGGGCATCGGCATGTCCGGCATCGCCGAGGTGATGCACAACCTCGGCTACACGGTGCAGGGCTCGGACGCGGCCGACAACTACAATGTCCGCCGCTTGGCGGAGAAGGGCATCCGCACCTTCGTCGGGCACAGGGGCGAGAACCTGGCGGATGCGGAGCTCGTCGTCGTCTCGACGGCGATCCGGCGCGACAATCCGGAACTGGCGCTCGCCCGGGAGCGCCGCCTGCCGGTGGTGCGCCGGGCCGAGATGCTGGCCGAGCTGATGCGCTTCAAATCCTGCGTCGCGGTGGCGGGCACGCACGGCAAGACCACCACGACCTCGCTCGTGGCGACGCTCCTCGATGCGGGCGGCCTCGACCCGACCGTCATCAACGGCGGCATCATCAACGCCTACGGCACCAATGCCCGCATGGGCGAGGGCGACTGGATGGTGGTGGAGGCCGACGAATCCGACGGCACCTTCCTGAAGCTGCCGGCCGACATCGCCATCGTCACCAACATCGACCCGGAGCACCTCGACCATTTCGGCTCCTTCGACGCGATCAAGGACGCGTTCCGGGCCTTCATCGACAACATCCCATTCTACGGCTTCGCGGTGATGTGCATCGACCACCCGACGGTGCAGGACCTCGTCGGGCGCATCGAGGACCGCCGCATCGTCACCTACGGCGAGAACCCGCAGGCGGATGTCCGCCTCATCGACGTCGACCTGAAGGGCGGGCAGAGCCGCTTCCGGGTGATGATCCGCGACCGCCGCCCCGGCTTCCGGCTGGAGATGGAGGATCTGGTCCTGCCGATGCCGGGCAAGCACAACGCGCTCAACGCCACGGCGGCGCTCGCGGTGGCGCACGAGCTCGGCGTCTCGCCGGAGGCGATCCGCAGGGCGCTCGCGGGCTTCGGAGGCGTCAAGCGGCGCTTCACCCGCACGGGCGAGTGGAACGGCGCCCAGATCTTCGACGATTACGGGCACCATCCGGTGGAGATCAAGGCGGTGCTCAAGGCGGCCCGCGCCTCGACGGAGGGCCGCGTCGTGGCGGTGGTGCAGCCGCATCGCTACACGCGGCTCGCCTCGCTGTTCGACGATTTCTGCACCTGCTTCAACGACGCCGACACGGTGATCGTCGCGCCCGTCTACGCGGCGGGCGAGGCGCCGATCGAGGGTTTCGACCGCGACGCGCTGGTGGCGGGCCTCAAGTCCCGCGGCCACCGCAACGCCGTGGCGCTGGAGCGCAGCGAGGATCTCGCCGCCATGATCAGCGGCCTCGCGGGCCCGGGCGACTACGTCGTGTGCCTGGGCGCCGGCAACATCACGCAATGGGCCTACGCACTGCCGGGCGAGCTCGCCGCGCTCGGCGAGAAGGCGGCGTGAGCCCGCCTCGCGCCTGATGCGCGGGCCCGCACCCAGTCGGACGCGGCGGGCGCGCAGCCTGCGGCAGTCCCAAACAGAGGCGGAGGCCCGGCTTTGGTCGCGCCTGTGCGGGTCGCGCCAGCGCGACCGCCGGCTTGGCGGGTTCAAGTTCGTGCGGCAGTGTCCAGTCGGGCCTTACGTGGCTGATTTCGCCTGTCGGGAGGAGAGGCTGATCATCGGGGCCGATGGAAGCCGGCACGCCGACAGCGCTCATGACCAAACGCGCGACGCGCGGCTTTCCGCTCTGGGCTACCGCGTTCTTCGATTCTGGAACGGCGAGATCTTCGCCAACCTCCCTGGCGTTCTCGATACGATCCTCGCAGCCCTCTCCTCTCCCCGCTTGCGGGGAGAGGGTCTCGCCCCCCTCGTCGGGGGCGAGACGAGCCCGAACGGACCGCAGGTCCGCCGCGAGGGTGAGGGGGCGTCGCAGGATAAAACTCGACCCGGGCCGCTGCCGCCCTGCACCACTGCCGGGCCAGATCCGGTCCCGCCCCCTCACCCTCGCGCCGAACCTGCGGTTCGGGCTCGCTTCACCCCCGACGAGGGGGGTGAAGCCCTCTCCCCGCAAGCGGGGAGAGGCGGAGATGCGCACAGATGACCAGCCAGACGACATCCCAAGACATCCTCTCCCAAGACATCCTCTCGCTTCTCGCCCCAGCCGACCTGCGCGGCCGCCTGCTCGCGGATCACCCGCTCGCCGACCTGACCTGGTTCCGGGTGGGCGGCCCCGCGCAGGTGCTGTTCACGCCCGCCGACGAGGAGGACCTCGCCGCCGCCCTCGCGGCGCTGCCCGCCGATGTGCCCGTCACGGTGATCGGCCTCGGCTCGAACCTGATCGTGCGCGACGGCGGCGTGCCGGGGCTGGTGGTGCGGCTCGGCGGCAGGGCCTTCGGCAGCGTCGCGGTCGACGGCGACACGATCCGGGCCGGCGCCGCGGTGCCGGACGTGAAGGTGGCGCGGGCCGCCGCCGAGGCCGGGCTCGACGGGCTCGCCTTCTACCGCGGCATCCCGGGCTCGGTCGGGGGGGCGCTGCGCATGAATGCGGGCGCCCATGGCGGCGAGACCACCGACGTGCTGGTCGAGGCGCGGGGCGTCACCCGCGCCGGCGAGATCCGGGTCTTCTCCCACGCCGAGATGGGCTTCTCGTACCGCCATTGCGGCGTGCCGGCGGACGTGATCTTCACGGGGGCGCTCTATCGCGGCCGGCCCGGCGACAAGGCCGCGATCCTCGCGGAGATGGACCGGGTGACCGCTGCCCGGGAGGCGGCCCAGCCGATCCGTGAGCGCACCGGCGGCTCGACCTTCAAGAACCCGGAGGGCGGCAAGGCGTGGCAGCTCATCGACGCGGCGGGCTGCCGGGGCCTGCGCCGGGGCGGCGCGCAGGTCTCCGAGATGCACTGCAACTTCCTCATCAATACGGGCAGCGCCACCGCGGCCGACATCGAGGGCCTCGGGGAGGAGGTGCGGGCGCGGGTGTGGGCGGCATCAGGCGTCGACCTGCACTGGGAGATCAAGCGGATCGGCGTGGCGGCGTGACGCCTGTCGGCGCCGCCCGTGCCGATACCGTGAAGACGGGCGGGTTCGCGGCCGCGGCCGCCATCCGCGCCTGTGACGACTGAACCGCATCTGCCCCGAGGAGGGCTCCATGTCCAAGCACGTCGCCGTCCTGATGGGCGGCTGGTCCTCCGAGCGGGAGGTGTCGCTGAATTCCGGCCGAGCCTGTGCCCGGGCGCTGGAGGCGCAGGGCTTCCGCATCACCCCGATCGACGTGCAGCGGAATCTCGCCGCCGTGCTCGCCGAGGTGCAGCCCGACATCGCCTTCAACGCCCTGCACGGGCCCTGCGGCGAGGACGGCACCGTGCAGGGCCTGCTCGAGCTGATGGCGATCCCCTACACCCATTCGGGCGTGCTCGCCTCGGCGCTCGCCATGCACAAGGACCGGGCCAAGGTGGTGATGCGGTCCGCCGGCGTGCCGGTCCCGGAGGGCCGAATCGTTAACCGATTCGAGGCCGCAAGCCGCCACGTCCTGCCGCCGCCCTACGTCCTCAAACCCGTCGCCGAGGGCTCCTCCGTGGGGGTCGTGATCGTGCGCGAGGGGCGCTCCCACCCGCCCCAGGAACTCGCCCGGGAGGACTGGTCCTACGGCGACGAAGTCCTTGCAGAGACTTACATTCCGGGCCGCGAGCTGACCTGCGCGGTGATGGGCGATACGGCGCTCGGCGTGATCGACATCCGCCCCGCCACGGGGGAGTGGTACGACTACGACGCCAAGTACGCCAAGGGGGGGTCGGTGCACGTGCTGCCGGCCGAAATTAAACCGAAAATTTACCAGCGGGTTCGAGAGTTGGCGTTAACGGCGCATCAAGCACTTGGCTGCCGGGGCGTGAGCCGTGCCGATCTCCGCTACGACGACACACCGGGTGGCACCGGTGCGCTCGTGGTGCTGGAGGTCAACACGCAACCCGGCATGACCGAGACCAGCCTTGTGCCGGAGCTCGCAGCCCATGCCGGGTATAGTTTCGGTGAACTCGTCCGATGGATGGTGGAGGACGCTTCCCTGAACCGCTGATCGCCGCCGGTCCCGCCGGCGGGCCGGCCGGCGGCGCGCCCGCTCCGGGGGCATCCCTGCCCGGAGGATGGGCGGGCACGGGGATCCTGACGCGATATCTGCCCCGGTTCCTGCGGCCCCGCCGCGCCTCCGTGGCGATCCCGATCGAGAAGCGCATGCCGCGCCTTCTCGGGACGAGCCTGCTGTTCGGCTTCTTCGGCCTCGTCGGCGCGACCGGCTTCGTGGCGAGCGGCGCCTATGCGGAGGTGGTGGCGCGCCACGGCGCGCTCGCCGACATCGCGGCGCGCGCGGCCGGGTTCGGCCTCGACAAGGTGACGATCGCCGGGCTGATCCAGCTTCAGCCCGCCGAGATCCTGCACGCCGCCCGCATCGACCAGCGCAACTCGCTGCCCTTCCTCGACGTGGTCGGGGTGCGCGACCGCCTCGCCGAGGTACCGCTGATCGGCGCGGTCTCGGTGCGCAAGATCTATCCGCACGAACTCGTCGTCACGCTCACCGAGCGCGAGCCGAGCGCGCTGTGGCAGCGCAATGGCGAGATCGCGGTGATCTCCGCGGACGGCACCGTCATCGACCGGATGCGCGACGGCCGCTTCGCCGCCCTGCCGCTCGTGGTCGGGGACGAGGCGAATCTGCGCACCAAGGAATATCTCGATCTCCTCGATGCCGCAGGGCCCCTCAAGGAGCGCATCCGCGCCGGGACCCTGGTGTCGGGGCGGCGCTGGACGCTCAAGCTCGACGGCATCGACATCCGGCTGCCCGAGACCGGCGCACGCGAGGCCATGGCGCGCCTCGTGAAGCTCGATGCCGCCTCGCATCTCCTCGACAAGGACATCATCGCGGTGGACCTGAGGATGCCCGACCGACTGGTGGTGCGCCTGACCGAGGAGGGCGCCGCCGTCCGCCAGGAAGCGCAGAAGAAGAAACAGAAGGGCAAGGGGACCGAGACATGACGCGCTCGCTTGCCCTGCCTCTCATACGGAATCCGATCGATTGCTCCGCAAGGCGGATTTCGGCTCCGCTCACGCCGGCGCGGAGCTCTGCTCCGCGCCGCGCGGGCTCGGTGATCCGGTTTCCGAACCGATCGTCCGGAAACCGTATCACCCCCTCCGTCTCCTCGGGCGTCGCGTCATGAGTCTCCTCCAGCACGGCCTCACGCCCCGCCTGAAGCCGCTCTCCGCGCGGCGCAGCGCGACGCTGTCGGTGCTCGACGTCGGCACGAGCAAGGTCGTCTGCCTCGTCGCCGAGCTGCAGCCGGTCGAGACCCTCGCCACCTTACGCGGCCGCACGCATCTCGCGCGGATCATCGGCATCGGCCACCAGCGCTCCCTCGGCCTCAAGGGCGGGGCGGTGGTCGACCTCGAAGCGGCCGAAGGGGCGATCCGCCACGCGGTCCACGCCGCCGAGCGCATGGCCAAGTGCGAGGTCCAGTCGGTCATCGTGAACCTGTCGGGCGGCCGGCTCGGCTCGCAGCATTTCGAGGCCCGGGTCCCGGTCCGCACCGGCCCGGTGACGGGCTCGGACGTGCAGCGGGTGCTCGAAGCGGCGAGCACGCACAGCGTCAGCCCCGGCCGGGCCGTGTTGCACGCGCTGCCCATCGGCTATTCCCTCGACCAGCAGAGCGCGGTGGTCGATCCCTCGGGCATGATCGGCGAGACGCTCGGCGTCGACCTGCACGTGGTCACCTCCGAGATCGCGACGGCCCGCAACCTGATGCTGGCGGTCGAGAACTGCCATCTGCGCGTCGAGGCGGTGATCGCCACGCCCTACGCCTCCGGCCTGTCCGCCCTGGTAGACGACGAGGCCGAGATGGGCGTCGCGGTGGTCGACATGGGCGGGGGCACGACGAGCGTCGGCGTGTTCATGGGCGGCCACCTCGTCCACGTGGACGCGGTGGCGGTCGGCGGGCACCACGTCACCATGGACATCGCCCGGGGCCTCTCGACCCGCGTGGCCGCGGCCGAGCGCCTCAAGACCCTGTACGGCGCCGCCATGGCCACGGCCTCGGACGAGCGCGACATGATCGCGGTGCACGGCGTCGACGAGGACGAGCGGGACATCCCCCATCACATCCCGAAGTCGCAGCTCGTGCGCATCATCCGCCCCCGGGTCGAGGAGGTGCTGGAACTGGTGCGCGACCGCCTGCGCAATGCGGGCTTCGCCGCCCAGGCCGGCCGGCGCGTGGTGCTGACCGGCGGCGCGAGCCAGCTCGTCGGCCTGCCCGAAGTGGCGCGCCGGATCCTGCAGGGGCAGGTCCGCATCGGCCGGCCGCTCGGGATCAAGGGTCTGCCGGAGGCCGCCAAGGGACCGGCCTTCTCGGCGGCGGTCGGCCTCCTCGTCTACCCGCAGGTCTCCCATGTCGAGCATTTCGAGCCGAAGGGGCAGGCCAGCGGGATGGGGCTGGCGAGCGACAGCTATCTCCACCGGGTCGGACGCTGGATCCGGGAGAGCTTCTAACCAATCGAGCGCCCCGCCCGGCCGATGAGGCCTTAAGGGGCGAGCGGGACGTCACACCGGCGCCGGTCGGCGCTCACGACACCACAAGGGGCACGCGCATCATGGCCATCAGTCTCCAAGCGCCGGACATCCGGGAACTCAAGCCGCGCATCACGGTCTTCGGCGTCGGCGGGGCGGGCGGCAACGCCGTCAACAACATGATCGAGTCGGGGCTGCTCGGCTGCGAGTTCGTGGTCGCCAACACGGACGCGCAGGCGCTGACCTCCTCGAAGGCCGAGCGCGTGATCCAGATGGGCATCGGCGTCACGCAGGGGCTCGGCGCCGGCTCCCAGCCGGAGGTGGGCCGCGCCGCCGCCGAGGAGGTGATCGACGAGATCCGCGACCAGCTCTCGGGCGCGCATATGTGCTTCATCACCGCCGGCATGGGCGGCGGCACCGGCACCGGCGCCGCCCCGGTGATCGCCCGGGCGGCCCGCGACATGGGCATCCTCACGGTCGGCGTGGTGACGAAGCCGTTCCAGTTCGAGGGCGTGCGCCGCATGCGCACCGCCGATGCGGGCATCAACGAGCTGCAGGCCGCCGTCGACACCCTGATCGTGATCCCCAACCAGAACCTGTTCCGGGTCGCCAACGAGAAGACGACCTTCGCGGATGCCTTCGCGATGGCCGATCAGGTGCTCTATTCGGGCGTCGCCTGCATCACCGACCTGATGGTGAAGGAGGGCCTGATCAACCTCGACTTCGCCGACGTGCGCGCGATCATGCGCGGCATGGGCAAGGCCATGATGGGCACCGGCGAGGCCTCCGGCGAGAAGCGCGCCAACCGCGCCGCCGAGGCCGCGATCGCCAACCCGCTCCTCGACGACGTCTCGATGAAGGGCGCTCGCGGCCTGCTGATCTCGATCACCGGCGGCAACGATCTCACCCTCTATGAACTCG
The DNA here is from genome assembly GCF_000022085.1 of Methylobacterium nodulans ORS 2060. Lineage (NCBI taxonomy): Bacteria > Pseudomonadati > Pseudomonadota > Alphaproteobacteria > Hyphomicrobiales > Methylobacteriaceae > Methylobacterium > Methylobacterium nodulans. The sequence continues at coordinate 7,524,112 of NC_011894.1, read as the reverse complement.
ACGAGGCGGCGACGCGGATCCGCGAGGAGGTCGATCCGGACGCCAACATCATCCTGGGCGCCACCTTCGACGAAAGCCTCGACGGCATCATCCGGGTCTCCGTGGTGGCGACCGGCATCGAGCCCGCCCTGATCACCGCCAACGCGGTGAACGGGCCGGACCTCGCCCAGACCGAGCAGCGCATCGCCGAGGTGGCCGACCGCCTTCGGGCCGAGGCGCGGGCCCGCGCCAACCAGCAGCCGGCGGCGACCGCCTATCGCCCGGCCGAGCCGCAGGCGACCGCGCGCCCGGCCCATGCGCCGGAGCCGGCCTCCGCCCCCGCGATGGCGGCCCCCGTCGTCGAGGCGCCCCGGGCCGAGCTGCCCCAGGCCGCCCCGATGATGCGCGACGAGGTGCAGATCACCCCGGCCCAGCCGCGGCCGATGCCCGCCTACGAGCCGCAGGCTCCGGCGCCCGTGATGGAGCAGCCGATGGTCTCGGCCTCCGCGCCCTTCATCCCGCCCTCCCCGGCGGTGGTGCGGGCCCCGCGGATGCCGCGGGTCCAGGATCTGCCGCTGCCGGCCCAGAACCAGATCCGCGCGAGCCGTGGCGAGGAGCCGCTCCCCCAGCAGGTCGCGCCCGACGTCAAGCGCACCTCGCTGCTGCGCCGCCTCGCCACCGTGGGCTTCGGCGGCCGGCGCGAGGAGGAGGCGCAGCCGGCGGCGCAGGCCCCGGCCCCGGCAATGCACCAGCCGATGCCGCAGCAGCCCGTCGCCCGCCCGCCGCAGGCGCCGGTCGCCCCGCCGGTCGCCCGGACCCCGGCCCATGCCTCGCAAGCTCATGCCCCGCAGGCCCATTCCCCGCAGGCCTACGCCGCGCAGCCGCAGGGCTACCGGCCGGCGCAGGGGAACCTCGATCCGCAGGGCCGCGCCATGCCTGCCCCGCGGATGATGGACGACGACCAGCTCGAGATCCCCGCCTTCCTGCGGCGGCAGGCGAACTGATCCGGTTTCCGGACGATCCGTTCGGAAACCGGATCACCAAGCCCGCGCGGAGCAGAGCGCCGCGCCGGCGTAAGCGAAGCCGAAATCCGCCTTGCGATGGCGACAGCAATCGCCGAGCAAGCAATCGGATTTCGGATGAGGCGCGAGCGCCGGCCCGTCCGCGGACGGGCCGGACGCGCCACGACACCGCCGCGAAGATGCCCCGACGGCGCCACCGCGGCCTGCCATTGCGGCCTTTCGGATACACCCCGGGATCCCCGATCCCGGGGATTAAGGCGTTGTTTAAGACTCTGTGCCACAACGGCTTTCGGGGACCGAACGCGATCCTCCGGGCTGTTACAGAGCGTAAGAAACCGTGATTTGGCCGCGCTTTGGAGCGCGACTATAGGTGTCCCAACAGCAAAGCAGGGCGCGGGCCGGCGACCGGCCACAATGCCCAAGGGGCTTCAAACAGCGGATGGGTCTCCCTCGAGCGTGTCTCCCGAACGGGACGCGACGGTGGATCGCGTCCGGGGGCTGAAGAATGAGATCGAGTCAGCAGACGACCCTCCGCTCGACCGTGAGCCTGACAGGCATCGGCGTCCATTCCGGTAACCCCGTCAGCATCACCCTCCACCCCCGCGAAGCGCACGAAGGCGTCGAGTTTCTCCGAACCGGCATGCCGAACGGCCTCGACCGGTTGATCAAGGCCCATCACAGCCAAGTCTCCGCCACCGAGCTGTGCACCGTGATCGGCGACCGCCACACCGGCGCGGTCGCCACCATCGAGCACCTGATGTCCGCGCTCAGCGGCCTCGGCCTCGACAACGTGCTGGTCGAGATCGACGGCCCTGAGATGCCGATCCTCGACGGGTCGAGCGCCCCCTTCGTCGCCGCCATCGACTCCGCCGGCATCGTCTCCTGTGGCGCCCCCCGGCGCTTCATCAAGATCCTCAGGCCCATCCGGGCCGAGAAGGGCCGGGCCTTCTCCGAGCTGCGTCCCTACGAGCGCGGCTTCCGCCTCGACGTCGAGATCGACTTCGAGAGCCCGGTGATCGGCCGCAGCCGCAAGGCCCTCGACCTCACCCCCGCCTCCTACCGCCGCGAGATCGCCCGCGCCCGCACCTTCGGGATGATGCGGGACGTGGAGCGCTACTGGAAGGCGGGCTTCGCCCTCGGCGCCTCCCTGGAGAACACCGTCGCGGTCGGGGATGGCGGCGTCGTCAACCCGGAAGGGCTCCGCTATCCGGACGAGTTCGTCCGCCACAAGCTCCTCGACGCAGTCGGCGATCTCGCCCTGGCCGGCCTGCCGATCCTCGGCGCCTACCAATCCTATTGCGGCGGCCACGCCCTCAACGTCGCGGTCCTCGATGCCCTCTTCGCCAACCGGGCGAACTACGCGATCGTCGAAGGGACGGGGACCCGCCGCGAGCCGGTGCTCGCCGAGTTCGGTGTCGGCCTCGGGGTTGCCGCCTACGCCCCAGATCTCTGATCCGTTCGCAGACTAGATCGGCAAGCCCGCGCGGCGCGGAAATCCGCATCGCGACGCAATCCACCGGATTTCGGATGATCGGCCACCGCCGCTTCCCTCCGTTCGCGGACCGGGTTGCGCGAATGCCACAGACCTCCCGCTTTCATGAGAGTATCCGGTGCATCGGCGCATGGCCGGCCTGACCTTATGGTCCGCACGCCGTTTTCGCGCCCAAATCGCCTCGCAGACGTGAGGGCCGTGCCGCGGGCATCGTCCCCCGCGGCGGAGATGTCGTGACAACACCGGCGCCCGCGCGGGCCGCCTGCTTGGGGATGACCCGTATGCCTCTCGCCTCCTCGCTTCGCGGTGCGAAGGATGCCGTTCTCCGCGTCGCGCTGCTCGCGGCCTGCGGCGCTGGTCTCGCGGGCTGCGACGCCCTCGATTCGATCAACCCGTTCGGACCCGAGAAGTACAAGCCGGAGATCATCCAGCGCCGCCCTGCCGACAAGATCTACAGCGAGGGCCTCGCCAAGCTCGAGGACCACGACTACGACGAGGCGGTGAAACGGTTCGAGAACCTCGACAAGGAATACGCCTATTCCGACTGGTCCCGGAAGGCCGTGCTGATGACGGCCTATTCGAACTACGAGGGCCAGAAATACGAGGACGCGATCACTGCGGCCAAGCGCTACCTGCAGCGCCACCCGGGCAGCAAGGATGCGGCCTACGCCCAGTACATCCTGGCGATGTCGCACTACAAGCAGATCCCGGACGTGACCCGCGACCAGGAGCGCTCGGAGCGCGCGCTCGCCGCTCTGCAGGAGCTGGTGCAGAAGTATCCGACCTCGGAATACGCCGCGGACGCCAAGGCGAAGATCCAGATCACCCGGGACCAACTCGCCGGCAAGGAGATGGCGATCGGGCGCTATTATCTGGAGCGCCGCAACTTCCCGGCCGCGATCAACCGCTTCCGCGACGTAGTGAGCAGGTACCAGACCACCCGCCACGCCGAGGAGGCGCTGGAGCGCCTGGCCGAGGCCTACATGGCGCTCGGCATCGTCGGCGAGGCGCAGACCGCCGCCGCCGTGCTCGGCCACAACTTCCCCGACTCGCCCTGGTACAAGGACGCCTACGCGCTCCTGCAATCGGGCGGCGTCGAACCCCGCGAGGAGAAGTCCTCGTGGATCAGTAAGGCCTTCCGCGGCATCGTGGGCATCGAGCAGACCGCCGAGGCGCAGTGACGGCGGGTCTTTGAGCCGAACTGCGGCCGCGGCGCCTCTCGCGCCGCGGCCGGGCGTCCTGTAGAGACGCCCGGTCCGACCCCGAGAGAGACCTGGCCAAGGCGGCATGCTGGTTCAGCTCGCCATCCGCGACATCGTCCTGATCGACAAGCTTGAGCTGAACTTCCGCGACGGCCTCAGCGTGCTGACCGGCGAGACGGGTGCCGGCAAGTCGATCCTCCTCGACGCCTTCACGCTCGCCCTCGGCGGCCGCGGCGACGGCCGCCTCGTGCGCAACGGCGAGGCACAGGGGCAGGTCACCGCCGTCTTCGACGTTCCCCTCGATCACCCGGCCCGCGCCATCGCGGCCGCGGCCGAGCTCGACACCGAGGGCGACCTGGTGCTGCGCCGGCTTCAGGTGGCCGACGGGCGCACCCGCGCCTTCGTCAACGACCAGCCGGTCGGCGTCCAGGTGCTGCGCGCGATCGGTACGGCCCTGGTGGAGATCCACGGCCAGCACGACGACCGGGCGCTCGCCGACCCGACCACGCACCGCGCCATCCTGGACGCCTTCGGCAACCTCCAGGACCGGCAGGCGGCGGTGGCCGAGGCGGCAAGGCGCGTCCGGCAGGCGCGGACGGCTCTCGCCGAGCACCGCGCCCGCGTCGAGGCCGCCCGCAAGGAGGCGGATTTCCTGCGCCACGCCGTCGCGGAACTCGGCGCCCTCGACCCGCAGCCCGGCGAGGAGGCGGATCTCGCCGCGCGCCGCACCGGCATGCAGCAGGGTGAGAAGGTCGCCCGCGAGCTGAACGAGGCTCTCGACGCGGTCGGCGGCCAGGGCTCGCCCACGGCCCATCTCTCGGCCGCCCTGCGCAAGCTGGAGCGCCGGGCCGCGCAGGCGCCGGGCCTCGTCGAGCCCTGTGTCGCGGCCCTCGACGCGGCCCTCGTTGCCCTCGACGAGGCCCGCAACACCCTCGAGGACGCCCTGCAGGCCGCCGAGTTCGATCCGCGCGAACTGGAACGCGTGGAGGAGCGCCTCTTCGCCCTGCGTGCCGCGGCCCGCAAGTACGACGTCGCGGCCGACGACCTCGCGGCCCTGCGCGAGCGCTACGCCGCGGATGTGGCGGCGATCGATGCCGGGGAGGAGACGCTGGCACGGCTCGAAGCCGAGCTGGCGGCAGCCGAGGCGGCCTATCTCGACGAGGCCCGGGCGCTGAGCCAGGGACGCCGCAAGGCCGCCGCCCAGCTCGACACGGCCGTCCAGGCAGAGCTGCCGCCTCTCAAGCTGGAACGCGCCCGCTTCATCACGGAGATCGTCACCGACGAGGAGAGCCGCGATCCGGCCGGCCTCGACCGGGTGGAGTTCTGGGCTCAGACCAATCCCGGCACCCGGCCGGGGCCGATGATGAAGGTCGCCTCCGGCGGTGAGCTCTCGCGCTTCATGCTCGCCCTCAAGGTGGTGCTCGCCGACAAGGGCTCCGCACCGACCCTGATCTTCGACGAGATCGATACCGGGGTCGGCGGCGCGGTGGCGGATGCCATCGGCGCGCGGCTCGCGCGTCTCTCGGCCCGGGTGCAGGTGGTGGCGGTCACGCATGCGCCCCAGGTGGCGGCGCGCGCCGCCACCCATTTCCTGATCGCCAAGGAGGCCGTGAAGGGCTCCGACCGCGTCGCGACCCGCGTCAAGCTCCTTGCCGCCGCGCCCCGCCGCGAGGAGATCGCCCGCATGCTCGCGGGCGCGACCGTGACGGAGGAGGCCCGTGCCGCCGCCGCCCGCCTGATCGAATCCGCGGAAGCGTGACCGCTGGACGGGCCGGAACGAACGGTTAAGCTCCCGCTCGATGATTCGCGCCCGGCCTCGCGCCCGCGCGTCATGGTGAATGAAAGCCGAAATTTACCCGTTCTTTACCATGCGGACCGATCCTCGGTGCTCGCGAGCGGGCTCCCCGTTGCCGGAGTCCCTGACTGCGCAAGGGGATCGCGATGAATCAGGACGCCGTGACGCCGGACATGACGCCCGACCGCCGGCTGCCGTTCCTGGGAGCCGAGATCCAGCGGCGACTGGGACAGGTTCTGCGGGCCTTCTACGAGACGACGACGGACGGCCTCCCGCTGCCCTCCGATCAGATCCAGCTGCTGCTGCGGCTTCGCCACCGGGAGCGGGAGCTGCAGCGTTCGCGCTGACGGACGAGAAACCCCTCTCCGGTGGGAGAGGGGTTTCTCGTTTCGCGCCGGCCGGGCCTGCGCGGCGCCGGAATCAGGCGCTCTCGCTCATTGCGGACTGGATCATCCGGTCGGAACTCAGGTCGTCGTCGGTGTAGCCGAGCAGGTCCGCGAGCCGGTTGCGGGCGCGGTTGACCCGGCTCTTGATGGTCCCGATGGCGACGCCGCAGATGCGGGCGACCTCCTCGTAGGACAGCCCCTCGGCCCCCACGAGGATCAGCGCCTCCCGCTGGTCCGGCGGAAGCTTGGCAAGACCCGCGCGCAGATCCTGCACGTCGAGCCGGTGGCCCTGATCGGGCGCCGTGAACAGGCGGGCCGCATAGGAGCCGTCCTCGTCCTGCACCTCGCGCATGCGCTTGCGCTGCTCCGAGTAGAAGGCGTTGCGCAGGATGGTGAACAGCCACGCATTGAGGTTGGTGCCGGGCTGGAAGCGGTGCTGGTTCTGCCAAGCCCGCAGGATCGTGTCCTGGACGAGGTCGTCCGCCCGGGCGGCGTTGTTGGTGAGCGAGAGCGCGAAGGCCCGCAGCGAGGGCAGGGCGGCGAGCAGGCCGTCGCGGAATTCCGGCTCGACGGTGCGGCCCTGCTCGGTGAGCGCTGCCTCGAGCCGCTCGATCAGCGCCAGGAAACCGTCCGGGATCGTGGTCTCGATCGCCGCGTAGGCGTCCCGCAGGTGCCGGCCGAGATGCTGCTGCACGGCGGAGGGCAGGGAGGGCTTGGCCTCGGCCGAGGTTGCAGCGGCGGCGTTCGGATAGAGCATGACTGGGTAACTCTCGACAGGTGGATGTGAGGGCCGGACGGAACGGTGGGAGACATCGCAGCGGCCGGCCGCACGCGGTGGGGTGGGAGGGAGCGGCCGTGCATCGCCGCCCGAATGCGCCTCAGGCGTCCGAGCGGCGCGGCATCCCGCCTTCCGCCGCGAGCGGCGCGCCACTCGGGATCGTGTCCCCGGCCTGATCCGCATCGATCGCCATCGGCTCCTCCCACGCATGACCGGCGGAGCCCCACAGGGAGGCCGCGCGCCCTGGGCAACGGCCGGAGCACGGTCAAGGTTCCCGCCCCGGGTCGGATCGGCCCTACCAGGACCGTCCGCCGGGCCGGCTCCGGTACTCCGCCGCGCGGATCCGCGTCAGAAGGCGGTCGAGATGCTGGAGAAGCTCCCGCTCCTCGGCCTGAGCGGCCGCGATGGCGTCCGGATCCGACAGGTAGAGGCGTTGCTGGCGTGCCAGCGTGAGTCGGCGCTCCAGCGACTCGCGCTCCGCATGGAGCGCGAGCAGGGCCGCGCGCTCCGGATCTTGCCCGTTTCCGATCTCGGTCGTCGCCTCTTGCACGGCGGGAATCCTCGGCTGCTCCCGTGTTGCCACCGGAGGATTAACGCGCAAGGCCCCTGGAGAGTCGCAATCCCGCGCGCGACTTAACCCCGCGGGCGTCGCCGCGCCGCGCTCCCGCCGGCCCGGGGCGTCATCGAACCGTCATGCAACTGACATAGGGGCGGCGTCGTTGCGGGGCTACCCGTCCCACCGCGATGGACAGTTTGACGAAAGGTCAAGCTTCGGCCGCGCGACAGATCGCCAGGAACACGGAGAGTTTTAGTGAGACCCTTCTCCACCGCGCTCGCCATCGGGCTTGCGACCGCCCAGATCGCCACGGCCGCCCTGGCTGCCGACATCACGGGCGCTGGCGCCACCTTCCCGTTCCCGGTCTACTCGAAGTGGGCCGAGGCGTATCGCAAGGAGGCCAATGTCGGCCTCAACTACCAGTCGATCGGCTCCGGCGGCGGGATCAAGCAGATCCAGGCGCGCACGGTCGATTTCGGCGCGACCGACGCCCCGCTGAAGGGCGAGGCCCTCGAGAAGGACGGTCTCGTGCAGTTCCCGACCGTCATGGGCGGCGTCGTCGCGGTGGTGAACGTCCCGGGCGTCAAGACCGGCGAGGTCAAGCTCACCGGCGAGCTCCTGGCCGAGATCTATTCCGGCAAGATCAAGAAGTGGTCCGACCCGAAGATCGCCAAGCTGAACGAGAGCGTGAAGCTCCCCGACGCGGTGATCACGCCGGTCTACCGCTCCGACGCCTCGGGCACCACGAACATCTTCACCACCTACCTGTCGGACGTGTCGGCCGACTGGAAGAAGGAATTCGGCGCCTCGACGACGGTGAGCTGGCCGGTCGGCCAGGGCGGCAAGGGGAACGAGGGCGTCACCGCCGTCGTCAAGCAGGTGCCGAACGCGATCGGCTACGTCGAATACGCCTACGCCAAGCAGAACAACCTGCCGGTGATCCTGCTGCAGAACAAGGCCGGCCAGTTCCCGCAGCCGGGTGACGAGTCCTTCCAGGCCGCCGCCGCGAATGCCGATTGGAAGGCCATGCCGGGCTTCGGCATCGCGCTGACCAACCAGGCCGGCGAGAAGGCCTGGCCGATCACCGCCGCGACCTTCATCCTGATCCCGAAATCCCCCAACGACCCGGCCCGCGCCGCCGAGGTGCTGAAGTTCTTCGGCTGGGCCTACAAGCACGGCGACAAGCTCGCCAGCGAGCTCGACTACGTGCCGCTGCCCGACAATGTCGTCGGCCTCGTCCAGGAGGAGTGGAAGAAGGTCACCGGCAAGGACGGCAAGCCCGTCTTGGGGCTGTGATCCGGCTTCCCCGATCATGACCGGCGCGGATCCCCTCTCCCCAAGCGGGTGAGGAGATCCTCCTGTTCAGACCGATCCCCATCACCCACTCGCGTCGCTCTGCCCGGCACGCTAAGGCGGTCCAGTTTAGGGAAATCCGGATGGTCGCGTTGTCCGAACACGCCGCTCTCGCCTCCGACCCGAAGGCCGCGCGCAGAGCGCCGAGCCCTGTGGCGGACCGCCTCTTCCAGGCCGCTTCGCTCGGCTCGGCGCTCCTGGTGCTGCTGGTTCTCGCGGGCATCCTCGGCTCGATCGTCTATGGCGGATGGCCGGCCTTCCAGACCTTCGGGCCGGGCTTCATCACCTCGAGCGCCTGGAATGTCGGGCGCGAGGAGTTCGGCGCGCTCGTCGCCATCATCGGCACCCTCGTCTCCGCGCTGCTCGCCCTGCTGATCGGCGTGCCGATCTCGCTCGGCATCGCGATCTACCTCACGCAGCTCTGCCCCGGCTGGGCGCGCAAGCCGGTGGCGATGACGATCGAGCTCCTCGCCTCGGTGCCGAGCATCATCTACGGCATGTGGGGCCTGTTCGTCTTCGCGCCGCTCTTCGCCCGCTTCGTGCAGGTGCCGGTCTCGAACCTCGTCGAGGGCCTGCCCATCGTCGGCACGCTGCTCTACGCGCAGGTGCCCTCCGGCGTCGGCGTGCTCACCGCCGGCATCATCCTCGCCATCATGATCGTGCCCTTCGTGGCCTCGATCACCCGCGACATGCTCGACCAGATCCCGACCGTGCTGCGCGAGAGCGCCTACGGCATCGGCTGCACCACCTGGGAGGTGGTGCGCCACGTGCTGATCCCGCAGGCCTCGGTCTCGATCATCGGCGCCATCATGCTGGGCCTCGGCCGCGCCCTCGGCGAGACCATGGCGGTGACCTTCGTGATCGGCAACGCCAACCGGCTCTCGGCCTCGATCTTCGACCCGGGCTCGACCATCGCCTCGCGCATCGCCAACGAGTTCAACGAGGCCGACGGGATGCAGCTCCATGCGTTGCTCGCGCTCGGCTGCATCCTGTTCGTCATCACCTTCATCGTGCTCATCGTCGCCCGGCTGCTCGTGCGCCGCGTGAAGGTGTCCTGATCCCCCGCGACGGAGCCCCTCCCATGGACGCCCGGACCACCCTCGCCCCGGCAGGCCGAAGCTCGGCAGGTGAAGCTCCTGCAGGCCACGGCGCCGCCCCGGCCGTGCAGGCCTGGGGCCGCGTGCGCGCCGGCCGGCGCACCGCCGACCGCCTGCTGGTCGTGCTGTGCACGGTCGCGACGGTGCTCGGGGCCATCGTGCTCGGCTCGATCCTGGTCATGCTGATCGTCGAGGGCCTGCGCGGCTTCTCGCCGGCCCTGTTCACCGAGGTGACGCCGGGTCCCGGCTCGCAGGGCGGCGGCATCGCCAACGCCATCCTGGGCAGCCTGATCATGACGCTGATCGGCATCGTCGTGGCGACGCCGATCGGGGTGCTGGCCGGGACCTACCTCGCCGAGTACGGCCGGACCTCGAAGCTCGCCGACCTGATCCGCTTCCTCAACGACATCCTGCTCTCCGCCCCCTCGATCCTGATCGGCCTCTTCGTCTACACGGTGATGGTCCGCACCATGGGCGGCTATTCGGGCTGGGCCGGGGGCGTGGCGCTCGCCATCATCGCGACGCCGGTGATCGTGCGCACCACCGAGGACATGCTGCGCCTCGTGCCGAGCAGCCTGCGCGAGGCCGGGGCGGCGCTCGGCGCGCCTGCGTCGATCGTGATCCGGGCCGTGAGCTGGAAGGCCGCGCAGGCCGGCATCGTCACCGGCATCCTGCTCGCGCTCGCCCGCATCGCCGGCGAGACCGCGCCGCTCCTCTTCACCGCGCTCAACAACAATTCCTGGTTCAGCGCCAACCTGATGGGCGGCATCGCCAACCTGCCGGTGATGATCTACCAGTTCGCCCTCTCGCCCTACGAGAACTGGCGCCAGCTCGCCTGGGCCGGGGCGCTCCTCATCACCATCACCATCCTGGGCCTGTCGATCGTGGCCCGCGTCTTCCTGCAAGGCGGCAAGAGCCGCTGATCCCGCCGCCGAGCTTCCGGAGAACCCCGATGAGCGCCCCTGCCACCGCCGCTCCGATCGTCGGACCGAGCTCCGCCGATGAATCCGCGCCGATCCGCATCGCCGTCAAGAACCTGAACTTCTACTACAACACCTTCCACGGCCTGAAGAACATCAATCTCAACTTCCATGACCGGCAGGTCACCGCCCTGATCGGCCCGTCCGGCTGCGGCAAGTCCACCCTGCTGCGCACCTTCAACCGGATCTACAGCCTCTATCCGGAGCAGCGCGCGGATGGAGAGATCCTGCTCGACGGGCGCAACATCCTCGACTCGTCGATCGACCTCAACGAGCTGCGCGCCCGCGTCGGCATGGTGTTCCAGAAGCCGACGCCCTTCCCGATGTCGATCTACGACAACATCGCCTTCGGCATCCGGCTCTACGAGCGCCTGAGCAGGGCCGACCTCGACACCCGCGTCGAGGAGGCCCTGCGCAAGGCGGCGCTCTGGGACGAGGTGAAGGACAAGCTCAAGCAATCCGGCATGGGCCTGTCCGGCGGCCAGCAGCAGCGCCTCTGCATCGCCCGCACGGTGGCCCAGCGCCCCGAGGTGATCCTGTTCGACGAGCCGACCTCGGCGCTCGACCCGATCTCGACCGGGCGCATCGAGGAGCTGATCGAGCAGCTGCGCGGCGAGTTCACCATCGCCATCGTCACCCACAACATGCAGCAGGCGGCCCGCATCTCGCAGTTCACCGCCTTCATGTATCTGGGGGAGCTGATCGAGTTCGGGCCGACCAACCGGCTGTTCATGAACCCGGCCAAGCGCCAGACTCAGGACTACATCACCGGCCGGTTCGGTTGATCGACCGCCAATTCCGCCTCCGGTCCGGTCGGAGGCGGAATCCGGGCTCCGACCGTGCCGCATGGCCTGCGGTGAACCGGCACACGCCATCGGACAATGCTCTTGCGAACGGGGACAGCGCCATGTCGGACCATATCGTCAGTTCCTACGACACGGACCTGCAGAACCTGCGCCGCAGCATCGCCGAGATGGGCGGGATCGGCGAGAAGATGATGGCGGATGCCGCCAACGCCCTGGTGCGGCGCGACGCGACCCTCGCCCAGTCCGTCATCGCCGCGGATTCCCGGCTCGACGGGCTCCAGCGCGAGATCGAGGAGCGGGCGATCCTGCTCATCGCCAAGCGCCAGCCGATGGCCGTCGACCTGCGCGAGACCATCTCGGCCATCCGGGTCTCGGGCGATCTCGAGCGGATCGGCGACCTCGCCAAGAACATCGCCAAGCGGGTCGTAGCGATCAGCGACCAGCCCCAGCCGCAGAAGGTCGTGGTCGGCGTGCAGCACATGAGCGAGCTCGTGCAGGAGCAGCTCAAGGACGTGCTCGACGCCTATGCCACGCAGGACGTGACCGTCGCCCTCGATGTCTGGGCGCGCGACGGCGGCATCGACGCCCTCTACACCTCACTGTTCCGCGAGCTCCTGACCTACATGATGGAGGACCCGCGCAACATCAGCTTCTGCACGCATCTCCTGTTCTGCGCCAAGAACGTCGAGCGGATCGGCGACCACACCACCAATATCGCCGAGACAATCCACTACCTCGTCACCGGCGAGACGCTGCCGACGGACCGGCCGAAGAACGATCGGTCGAGCTTCGCCACGGTGGCGCCGCAGCCGGAGGCGTGACCCTGTCGGAGTTCCAGCGTTCTGCATGAGTACGAGGATCCTGATCGTCGAGGACGAGGAGCCGCTGACGCTCCTCCTTCGCTACAACCTCGAGGCCGAGGGCTTCGAGGTCGATGCCGTCGCCCGCGGCGACGAGGCCGATATCCGGCTGCGCGAGCAGATCCCGGATCTCGTCCTCCTCGACTGGATGGTGCCGGGCCTGTCCGGGATCGAACTCTGCCGCCGCATCCGGGCGCGCCGGGAGACGGAGCGGCTGCCGATCATCATGCTGACCGCGCGGGGCGAGGAGGGCGACCGGGTGCGCGGGCTCGCGACGGGAGCCGACGATTACATCGTCAAGCCCTTCTCGGTGCCGGAACTGCTGGCGCGGGTGCGGGCGCTCCTGCGCCGCGCGAAGCCGGCCCACGTGGCGCACCTCCTGGTCGCGGGCGATATCGAGCTCGACCGGGTGAGCCATCGCGTCAGGCGCGAGGGCCGCGAGCTCCATCTCGGCCCGACGGAGTTCAAGCTGCTCGAGTTCCTGATGCAGAGCCCCGGCCGGGTCTTCTCCCGGGAGCAGCTCCTCGATGGCGTCTGGGGCCACGACGTCTATATCGACGAGCGCACCGTCGACGTGCATATCGGCCGCTTGCGCAAGGCCATCAACCGGCCGCGCCGTCCCGACCCGATCCGCACCGTGAGGGGATCGGGCTATTCGTTCGACGAGATGTTCGCCAACGGCACGGCCTGAGCCGTCACCGCCGAGCCGAGCACAGGAAGGCCGCTCCCCACGGGAGAGGGGCGTTCCTACGCACGGCCCGTTCCGCCGCGACAGTCACCTTGAGCCGGCATCCGGTCACGATGGGCCGGCTGCCGATCCGGGTTCCTGATCGGCCACCTTGCCGATGAAGTGGATGCCGCTTCGTCGAACTAGGCTCTACCGGAAGCCCACGACCCGTCTGTCGCTGCGCTTGCGCTCGGCGGCAGGCTGGTAGGCGATGCGGGCGTGGTGCATGCAGTAGGGCAAGCCCGTGATCGAGCGGGCGCCGCAGAAGCGGAAATCCGGCGAGGACGGATCGCCCATCGGCCAGCGGCACATGAACTCGCGCAGTTCCATGATGGTCACGCGCTCCGACAGCGGCAGGGCGACCTCGGCCGGCGCGATGCTCTCCGGCCGCACCAGCGCGAGAGGCGCGGGCGCCGGCGCCACCACGGTCGGCATCGGCGCGGGGCTCGGGCCGCGCGCCTCCTCGCTCGCCGCTCGCCGGGGTTGAGCCGGCGCGGGCGCCGCCCCGTTCGACCTCAGCACGCGCCCGGCAAGACCGAGCCTGTGCACCTTTCCGATCACCGCATTGCGCGACACGCCCCCGATCTCGGCGGCAATCTGGCTCGCGCTGCGTCCTTCCCCCCAGAGCCGCTTGAGGAGTTCGACCCGTTCCTTCGTCCAGCTCGGGCCCGCATCCGTCATCGCCGCCTCCGACTTCCCCCACACACCAGAGGTCGAGACGCACGCAACCGCCTGCGCCCGGCCATGTGGCCGCACGTCCAACCCCTTCGATCCTGCTGGTGATCGCCGCTTCGTGACAGCGCCTGCGACGGGGGTGAACCTACAGGAGCGGCCGTTCCCCGCGCAAGAGTCCCCGGCCGCAGCGAGGCCCTTTTCCCCGCATCGGTCGGGGCGGAGCGCACCGCTGCGATGGGGGCGCCAAGCGACGGCCCGGCCGGGCGAACGGGCCCCGAGGCTCGCCGAAATCCACATGTCCTCAACAGCTTGTTGTGGATCACATTGGGCCCGCGACGCGCGGCGGCTCCCCCTCCGAGAGGCCGGACGGCGCTGCCGTCCGGCCCGCCGCGAGCCTGCGGCGGGAGCAATCGGCACCGCGCGCGGGACAAGCGTGGCAGACAAGTCACGGTGGCGGCCGTCCGAGAGGCCACGTTGCCCGCGCGGCGGGCTGCACCTATGGTTCGAGCCCGGCGCCGCACGCGCCCGACACGGGAAACTCCATGCGGATCGTCCTCGCGTCCCTGCTTCCGCTCCTCGTGCTCCTCCCCTCCGGCCTCGCCGCCGAGCCGGCGCCCGGCATCCGCCTCGCGCCGCACCGCGCCGTCTACGACCTCTCGCTGATGCGCAGCGGCGGCGCCCGCTCGGTCGAGAGCGCCCGCGGGCGCATCGTGTTCGATTTCTCCGGCGACCCCTGCAAGGGCTGGGCGCTGCAATACCGGCAGGTGACGGTGCTGGAGAGTTCCGAGAGCGGCACGCGCACCTCGGACCTGCGCAACAACACCTTCGAGAGCGGCGACGGCCGCGCCTTCCATTTCCGCACCCAGTCGGACCTCAACGGCAGCCAGCAGCCCGCCATCGACGGCGATGCGGAGCGCGACGAGAAGGGGCTCGCGGTCACGATCAAGCAGCCGCAGAAGACGCGCGTCACGGTGCCGGGCGAGGTGCTGTTTCCGGCAGCCCACATGCGCCGGCTGATCGAGGCCGCCCAGGCGGGCGAGCGGACCGTGTCCGTGAAGGTCTTCGACGGCTCGGATGACGGCCGCAAGGTCTACGACACGCTCGCGGTGATCGGCCCCCGCCGGACGGTTCCGGCGAGCGCGGAGGCCAAGGATGCGGCGCCCAGGGCCGAAGCCCCGCTTCAGGAGGGCGCGCTGGCGGCGATGCCGCGCTGGCCCGTCACCTTGAGCTACTTCTCCACCGGGGAGGGCGAGCGCACGCCGATCTACGTGCTCTCCTTCGACCTCTACGAGAATGGCGTCAGCGGCGCCCTGCGGCTCGACTACGGCGACTTCACCCTGAAGGGCGATCTCTCCCGGATCGATCTCGGCCCCGAGAGCAAGGATTGCCGCCTCTGAGCGGCCCTATCGTTTCGGGTCCTTGGTCGGATCCTTGGCCGATGGCCTGAAGGCGAGGCCGCGCTGGACCGCCGCCGTACCGAAACGGGCGCGCAGCTTTTCCACGGCCGCGGCCCGGCTCGCCTCGCGCCGGGCGCTCTGATCGGCGAGATCGCCCCGGTCGGCGTGGATCGCCGCGCAGAGGTCGCCCGCCCCGATTCCGATCAGGCGATAGGCCGTGCCGTCGCAGGCCTCGCGCAGCATCGCCTCGGCCGGACGGAAGAGACGCTCGGCGAGCTGCGTCGGCGGCAGGCCGGAACGGCTGCGGGTGCGCAGGCGGAAGCCCGCGTCCTTCAGCTTGAGGGTCACGCTGCCGGCGGCGAGCTCCGCCCGCACCAGCCGGCGCGCCACCGTCTCGCACAGGCGCCACAGGATCGGCCGCAGGGCGGAGAAGTCCCGCAGATCCTCCGCGAAGGTGGTCTCCCCCGAAACGCTCTTCGCCTCCCGGGCCGGCTGGACGCGGCGCGGATCCTCGCCGCGGGCGAGGCCCGCGAGCCGGAGGGCGTCGCGCCCGAGGGCCGCCTGCAGGCGGGAGGGCGGGACGCGCAGCAGGTCCCCGACCGTCGTGATGCCGAGGCTCCCGAGCCTCGCTGCCGCCGCCTGCCCGATGCCGGGCAGAATGGCGACGGGACGCGGCGCCAGGAAGCCCTGCGCCTCCGCCCGCCCGATCACCGAGAAGCCCCGCGGCTTCTCCAGGTCCGAGGCGATCTTGGCCAGGAACTTGTTGGGCGCGAGCCCGATCGAGACCGTGATGCCGATCTCGGCCTCGACCGTGCGGGCGAAGCGCGCGAGCGTCACCGCCGGGCTCGCGCCGTGGAGCCGCTCCGTGCCGGACAGGTCGAGGAAGGCCTCGTCGATCGAGACCGGCTCGACCAGGGGCGTGAGCGCCCGCATCATCGCCCGGACCTCGCGGCCGACGCGGGCGTATTTCTCCATGTCGGGGCGCAGCACCACGGCATCCGGGCAGGCCTTCAGCGCCCTGAACATCGGCATGGCCGAGTGCACGCCGTGGGTGCGGGCCAAGTAGCAGGCGGTCGAGACCACGCCGCGGCGCCCGCCGCCGATGATGAGCGGGCGGTCGCGGAGCGACGGATCGTCCCGCTTCTCGATCGCCGCGTAGAAGGCGTCGCAATCGACATGGGCGATCGCGAGCGCGTCGCGCTCCGGATGGATCACCAGCCGGGGCGACCCGCAGGCGGCGCAGCGCAGGCTGCCGCCGGTGAGGCGGGCGCAGTCGCGGCAGAGCGCCGGGCTCATGCCCCGAAGGATTCGGGCTCGGGCGGCCCGAGGCGCCGCCAGGCCAGCGTGATCCGCTCCGGCGCTTCCCCGATCGCTTCGGCACAGGCGAGCAGGAGTTCCTCGTCCGAGACCACGTGGTCGAGGAGCCCGACCAGGAGATCGGGGCTCTCGGCGGCCTCCCGCAGGGAAGCGGGGCTCAGGCCCGCATGGTCCATGAAGCGCATCAGGCGGGCGGGGTCCCCGGTCACGAATCCGAACACGGCGCCCGCGAGCGCCTCGGCCTCGGCCCGGCCCGGTATTCCGCCCCGAGGGGCTTTCCCTCTGGTAAAACTCTGTGATTTGCGTTTCATCAACTTGTGCCGCTTAAACGGGACGAACAGGCGTCGTCGGAGGTTCGGATACGACTCGCCGGCGCCGGAGACAGTGAGCCATGACGAAGACGGTGCTCATCGTCGAGGATAACGAGCTGAACATGAAGCTCTTCAACGACCTGTTGGAGGCTCATGGCTACGCGACCCTCAAGACCGCGAACGGGATCGAGGCGATCGAGCTCGCGCGCCAGCACCGTCCCGACCTGATCCTGATGGACATCCAGCTCCCCGAAGTGTCCGGGCTCGAAGTCACGAAGTGGATCAAGGAGGATGACGAACTCAAGAGCATTCCGGTGATCGCCATCACGGCCTTCGCCATGAAGGGCGACGAGGAGCGCATCCGGGAAGGCGGCTGCGAGGCCTACCTGTCGAAGCCGATCTCGGTGGCGAAGTTCCTCGCCACCGTCCGCACCTACCTCGGCGACGAGCGCCAGAGCTGAGAAAGGCCTTAGGTCCATGTCGGCCCGCGTGCTCATCGTCGACGACCTCTTTCCCAACCTGAAGTTGCTCGAAACCAAGCTCTCGCTGGAATATTTCGACGTCGTCTCGGCCATGAACGGGCTGGACGCGATCGCGATCTGCGAGAAGGGGCTGTGCGACATCGTCCTGCTCGACGCGATGATGCCGGGCATGGATGGGTTCGAGGTGTGCCGTCGGCTGAAGACGACCCCGACCACGGCCCATCTGCCGGTGGTGATGGTGACCGCCCTCGACCAGCCGAGCGACCGTCTGCGCGGGCTCGACGCGGGTGCGGACGATTTCCTGACGAAGCCCATCGATGACACGGCGCTGCTCGCGCGGGTGCGGAGCCTGGTGCGACTCAAGGCGATGACGGACGAGCTGCGCAACCGCGCGCTCGCCTCCCGCGATCTCGGCTTCGGCGATCCGCTCGCCGCAGCCGCGGCCGAGACCGGCCTCAATGCCAGCCTGCTCATTGCCGACGACCGGCGCGCCTCCGCCGGCCGCATGGCCGCGGCGCTCGGCCAGTCTCATTGCGTCGAGGTGGTCTGCGACCCGCACCAGGCGCTCGAGAAGGCCACCGAGGGCTCCTACGACGTGGCCCTGGTGAGCCTCGACTTCGAGGGCTTCGACGGGCTGCGCCTGTGCAGCCAGCTGCGCTCCCTCGACCGCACCCGCACCATGCCGGTGGTGATGCTGGCCGATGCGGGCGACCGCGCCCGGATCATGCGGGGCCTCGATCTCGGGGTGCACGACTACCTCGTGCGGCCGATCGACCGCAACGAGCTGGTGGCGCGCATCCGCACGCAGGTGCGCCGCAAGCGCTTCGCGCATGCCTTACGCGAATCCGTCCAAGCCTCGATGGAACTCGCCGTCACCGATGGGCTCACCGGGCTGCACAACCGCCGCTACTTCGACAGCCACCTCGCCGGCCTGTTCCGCGAGGCGGTCCTGCGCGGGCGCCCAATCGCGCTCCTCCTCCTCGACATCGACCGATTCAAGACCATCAACGACGGCTTCGGGCACGATGCCGGCGACGAGGTCCTGCGGCAGTTCGCCGACCGCATCCGGGCGCATACCCGCGGCATCGACATCGTCGCCCGCTTCGGCGGCGAGGAAATCGTGGTGGTGGTGCCCGATGCCGGGCTCGACGGGGCGCAGCAGGTGGCCGAGCGCATCCGGGAGCGGATCGAGGCGGCGCCGTTCACGATCCATGGCGGCACGCGGACCATCGACGTCACCGTGTCGGTGGGCGTGGCGGTGCGCCATCCCGACGATGCCGGCCCGGCGGACCTGCTCAAGCGCGCCGACGTCGCGCTCTACCAGGCCAAGCAGGAGGGGCGGAACCGGGTGGTCGCCGCGGCCGCGTGACATCCGTCACGCCTCCTGCGGCCGAATGACGCAAGCCCGGCCGGATTGTAGCGGGCAGAGCCTGCCCGCACCCGACGGCTCCGCTCCAGATCGTTGATTTCGACCATCTCTTTTGATGTCGGCCAAGCAACCTTAGCAGTAAAACCAGCAAAAAACGGCATCGATCTTCGCGAATGCATCCTCGCGAACTCTGTAGCATCCTGGTTCGACCGCAGCGCGCGAGATTTAGAGCCGCGCATCGACAGGATGCCCAGCATGGAACATCAGCCGCTTCGTCACCTCCGCGATATCGCCGACGTCGAGCCGGTCTCAGGCCTGCTCGAAGGCCGGCGCGCCCGGCTCGAACGCTGGGCCGAGATCCTCGACCGCGAGCCGACCCGCTCCTTCACGACGCTGGAGGAGATCGAGTTCGTGCCGCGCCGCATGCGCGCCGCGATCCGGGCCGACAATTCGCCGATCGCCTATGCGTATGCGGACCCGGTCCTGCGGGCGAGCGGGCTGTCCGGCGACACCTTCGGCGATGCCCGCAGCTTCTTCGAGCTCAGCACCGGTGAGGCCCACCACCTGCTGTGCTCCTGCGTGAATGGCCGCAGCGTCACGGGCTCCGCCACCGCCCGCCGCCTGCGCCGCCTCGCGGCGAAGCGCCCGGGCCTCTGGCTCGCCTATGGCTGCGCCGCCGCCGTGGTGAGCCTGCCGGGGCTGCTCTACCTTCTCGCCTGACGAAAAAGGCCGCCCCTCGGGGCGGCCTCTCTTCCGTGCGGCGGTAGGTCGGTCTTATACCAACGGCCCAGGTTGCTGACGCAGCAGGTGCTGACGCGCGTGTTCACGCATCGGGCCATTGACCCGTCTCGAATTGTCGGCACCAAGCCAAAGGCTTTGTAACGAGGCTTGGCGACAGTTCGAGCCCGGAACCAACGGTCACATGGAAATGACCGTTGGTATTACTTGATCTTGGCTTCCTTGAACTCGACGTGCTTGCGCGCGACGGGGTCGTACTTCTTGAACGACAGCTTCTCGGTCTGCGTGCGCGAGTTCTTCTTCGTGACGTAGAAATAGCCGGTGTCGGCGGTCGAGACGAGCTTGATCTTGACGGTGACGGCCTTGGCCATGACGCGACCTCGTTGTTCAGGGGATGCGTCCGGGTGACCGAAACGCAAAAAGGGCCGGGAGGGCCCGGCCGAAACGCGCGGCCTCAATGCCCCATTCGTCCCCAAGCGTCAAGCCGCCCCGGGGGTTACGCCGGGGCTGCCCGGATCAGGCGCCCGCCCACCACGACGAGATAGGCGAGGAACAGCCCGGCGAGCGACCACGCGAAGCCGTGCGGGGAGGCGAGGTCCATGCCGCCGCCGACCAGGGGCGGCCCGAGGACGAGGCCGACATTGTAGAGCACCAGGAAGGCCGCATTGGCGCCCGCGAGCGCAGCCCCCTCGAAGCGGGCGCCCAGATGCGCGAGGCCCACCGTGTAGAGCGTGCCCGCGATGCCGCCCCAGGCGAACAGGATGGCGCCGAGGAGCCAGGGCTCGTCCGCGCCCGCCGGGAGCAGCAGGGCGCCGAGGGCCCCGAAGCCGCTCGCGCCGAGCAGCACCTTGCGCCGGTCGACATGGTCCGAGAGCAGGCCAATCGGGATCTGGAACAGCACGTTGCCCAGGGCCGCGAGGCTGACGAGGCCGGCCGCCTCCTCGGCGGTGAAGCCGAGCCGCAGGCCGTAGATCGGCAGGATGGCGAAGCCGCCGGTCTCGACGGCGCCGTAGATCAGGGCGGCGAGCGTCGCCGAGGGCGCGACCCGCAGATAGCCGAGGAAGCCCCGTCCCCCCTTGCGCGGGATCTCGGGCGAGAGGCCGCGGGCGAGGAGGAGCGGCAGGGCGCCGACGCCGAACAGGGCCGCCCCCGCGAGGTAGGGCGTCCAGCCCGCGGTGCCGACGAGGCCGAGCAGCCCCGGGCCGACCGCGAAGCCGAGCGCCAGCACGGTGGCGTAGATCCCCATGACGAGCCCGCGCCGGGCCGGGGGCGCCGCCTGATTGATCCAGAACTCCGACAGCACGAACAGCACGCCGAGCGCCGCCGAGAAGGTGAAGCGCAGCGGGAACCACCACAGGAAACCGAACAGGAGCCGGAAGCCGACCAGCGAGGCGGCGCCCACCGCTATGGCGCCGAGGAGCACCGGCAGCACGCCGAGCCGCGCCGCCACTCGCGGCACGAAGGGCACCACGACGATGCTGGCGACCCCCGCCACCGCGGTGTTGACGCCGATCATCGTGTTCGAGATGCCCATCCGCTCCATCTCGAGGGAGAGGAGGGGGATCGACAGGCTCAGGCCGATGCCGACCACCGCCACGCAGGTGATCGCCGCCGCGATCGAGGCAACGTCGGCCCTGCCGAAACCCTCCGTGACTGCGTGCATCATCATCCTGCCGGCTGGTACGGGCGGCCGGATATGGCGCGAAACCTGCCGTTGGGCCAGGGTGCCGGGTGGGGGGCCCGCATGCGCCGGCGGGGACGCGCCGGGAATGGCCCGGACCGAGGCGTGACGGCGGGGGCTCGTCCCTTCGGGCTTATCCCAACCGCGACCTCATCCCGAGGTGCTGCCGATCTCCGATCGCCAGCACCTCGGGATGAGGTTCAGGTCTGGATCGGCGAGGGCGCCGATCAGATTTCCTCGCGCGTATGCCGGCCCCGCACCTCACGGAAGAACGGCACCGGCAGGAACGGGCTGAAGCCGGCCGCGAGGCGCGCCTCTAGCTCGTCGAGGACGATATGCGTGATGCGCGGCAGGTCGAGCTTGCGCGCCTCCGCGAAGCTCACCCAGGCGAGCTCTGTCAGCTCCGCCTCGGGACCGACCATCCCGGGCGTCTCGGCGGCGACCGCCTCGCGGGTAACGGCGAAGAAGCGGGTGTCGAAACGCTTGGGCCGCTGCGGCGGGGTGATGGCACGGGCGACGAACTGCACGGCTTCGAGATCCGGCATCACTCCCGCCTCGCGGAAGGCCGCCCAGGGCCCGTCCGGCGCCGTCTCGGGCGCCCCGTATTCCCGGGTGCCGATCATCAGGCCGGTCTCCTCGTAGGTCTCGCGGATCGCCGCGAGCGCCAGCGCCCGGCCGAGATGATGGGGTGGACGCGTGACCCGCGCGGTGAGCGCCGCCTCCGCCCGGTCGTTCAGCGTGCCCGCCACCGGCATGTGCCGGTCGGCGAGCTCGATGCGGCCACCCGGAAAGACGTATTTGCCGGGCATGAACTTGTGGCCGTCGTGGCGCCGGCCCATCAGGACGGTGGGCGTCCTGCCGGAATGGTCGAGGATGATCAGCGTCGCGGCGTTCTTGGGCCGCAGCGCGGGCTTGCGCTCACGCGCGGCGGAGATCGGGGGCATGGCCCCGCTGTCCATCGTCCCGGCCGTCGCGCGCGCCATCCCGTGTCTCCCCGCCCGGGCTCGTCTCGGCCCGCCTGCGGCGTATCGCGGCAAAGCCATGCATGCCAAGACCGTATTGCAGCCCGACCACCGCGCCCTTCACGGGCTGGAGCAGGGCGAGCGCTAGGGCCAGGGTCGCGGCCGGCCAGAAGGCGAGCTCGAACCAGAGCGGGATGTCCTCGAAGCGCATCTGGCTTTCCAGGATCCCGAGGCCGATGAGGTGGCCGACGATGAAGATCACCAGATAGGGCGGCAGGTCATCGGCCCGGTGATGATGCAGCTCGGTGCCGCAGGACTCGCAGGCGTCGCGTACCTTGAGGAAGCGTCCGAAGACGCGGCCCTGCCCGCAATGCGGGCAGCGATTGCGAAAACCCCGCGCCATGGCGAGGTACCAGGGCACCTCCTCCGTGGGCATCGCCGCAGGGGTGGCCCTGCCGTCGATCTCGATCATGCCCGCTTCCCCCTTCGCTTGGCCAGGCCCTCGCGACGCTCCGGCAGCGCGCGCCCCTTGCGCAGGCCACCCCGGCGCGGCGCCGGCGCGCCGCGTGCACCCTCCGATACCACTTCGAAGCGCAAGGCGCCTGCAACGGGGGCTGCTTCCACGAGCCGCACCGTGATCCGGTCGCCGAGCCGGAAGGTCTCGCCCGTGCGCTCGCCGACGAGGGCGTGCCGCCCCTCCTCGAGGCGGAAGTAATCCGCCCCGAGACTCGAGACCGGCACGAAGCCGTCGGCGCCGGTCTCGTCGAGCTTCACGAACAGCCCGGCGCGGGTGGCGCCGGAGATCTGGCCCGCGAAGGTGGCCCCGACGCGGTCGGCGAGGTGCTGGGCGATCAGCCGGTCGATGGTCTCGCGCTCCGCCGCCATGGCGCGGCGCTCGGCCATGGAGATCTGCTGGCCGATCTCGGCGAGTTCGCCCGTCCCCATGTCGGGCAGCCCGTCCGGGCCGAGGCGGAGCGCCCGGATCAGCGCCCGGTGCACGACGAGGTCGGCATAGCGCCGGATCGGCGAGGTGAAATGGGCGTAGCGGCGCAACGCCAGCCCGAAATGTCCGACATTCTCCGGCGCATAGACCGCTTGGGCCTGCGACCGGAGGATGACCTCGTTGATGAAGACCTGATGCTCGGTGCCGTCGACGAGGCCGAGGATGCGGTTGAACAGGGAGGGGCGCAGCACCCCTTCCTTGGGCAGCTTGATGCCGATCGAGGCCAGGACCTCGCCGAGCGCCCGCATCTTCTCGAGCGAGGGCTCGTCGTGCACGCGGTAGATCAGCGCCTGGGCCTTCTCCTCCAGCGTCTCCGCGGCGGCGACGTTGGCCTGGATCATGAACTCCTCGATGAGGCGATGTGCCTCCAGCCGCTCGGGCACGACGACCCGGTCGACGCCGCCTTCGGCATCGAGGATCACCTTGCGCTCGGGCAGGTCGAGGGCGAGGGGGCCGCGGGCGTCGCGCGCCCTCGCCATCAGCCGATACGCCGCCCAGAGCGGGCGTAAGCTCGGCTCCAGGAGCGGGAGGGTGACCGCATCCGGCTGCCCCTCGATCGCCGCTTGCGCCTGCGCATAGGCGAGCTTCGCCGCCGAGCGCATCATCACCCGGTGGAAGCTGTGGCGCTTCTTGCGCCCATCCGCGCCGATGACGAGGCGAACCGCCAGGGCCGGCCGGTCCTCGCCGGGGCGCAGGGAGCAGAGGTCGTTCGAGATCCGCTCCGGCAGCATCGGCACGACCCGGTCGGGGAAATAGACCGAGTTGCCGCGCGCGAGCGCCTCGCGGTCGAGGGGGCTGCCCGGCCGCACATAGGCGGCGACATCCGCGATGGCGACCGTAACGAGGAAGCCGCCGGCATTGGCCGGATCCGGGTCCGGCACCGCCCTGACCGCGTCGTCGTGGTCCTTGGCGTCCGGCGGATCGATGGTGACGAGGGGCTCGTCACGCCAATCCTCGCGATTCTCCATCCCGGCCGACGCCGCGCGCTCGGCCTCGGCCAGCACCTCCCGGGGGAAGACATGCGGGATGCCGTGAGCGTGGAGCGCGATGAGGCTGACGGCCTTCTCGGAACTGATCGCGCCGAGCCGCTCCTTCACGCGGCCCTGCGGCAGGCCGAGGCGCCCCTCGCGGGCGAGCGCCACGCTGACGAGGTCGCCGTCGCGCGCCTCGCCCTCCTGGCCGGCCGGAATCGCGATCTCGCGGCCTTGCGCGCGCTTGTCGACGGGCAGGACGCGTCCGCCGCCCTTCTCCAGGGCGCGGTAGACGCCGAGCACCTCGGCCTTGTTGCGGCCGATGACCTTGACGACGCGGCCGATATAGCGGCCGGGGGCCTCCCGGTCGGGCTCGACGCGCAGCAGCGCGCGGTCGCCGATGCCGGGCGCGGGCAGCGCGCCGGAGCGCCGCCCGCGGGGCATCATGACGAGAATCTTCGGGGCAGGGCCGGCCTCCGGATCCCACTGGGCGGGGCTCGCCAGCAACTCGCCGTCGCGGTCGCGCGCATCGATATCGGCGACGAGGACTGGCGGCAGGCGCCCGGCCTTGCGCAGGCCGGAACGGTCCTTTTCGACGATTCCCTCCTCCTTGAGCTCGGCGAGCATGCGCTTGAGCTCGAGCCTGTCGGCCCCCTTGAGGCCGAAGGCCTTGGCGATCTCGCGCTTGCCGACCTTGGTGGTCGCCTCCGCGATGAAGGCGAGGACGGCCTCGCGGGACGGAAGGGCGCCGTGGTCGGCTTTCGGGGCAGTGCGTTTGGCCAAGGGAGAGACTCAGAGGGAGCGGAGACTTGGGGGGAAGCAGGTTTGGGCGAGCGACGACCGGCTCCGCGACACCCTCCGGCCCCGCGAGGGTCTAACCTCTTCACCGGATATGGGATCCCGGGCCCTCGCGAGCAACCGCGGCCGCCGCCGGGGTGGCGGGGAGGGCCAGCTTCCGCTGGCGCTGCATGCGCCCGGGAGAGGGGTGATACGGCTTGCGGTTGATCTGTTCAGAGACAAGTCCGCGCGGGGAACCCCTCTCCCGTGCGGCAGAGGGGTTCCCCGCGTCCATTTAGAACCCGACCAATGGCCCACGGCCATCGCGTCAAAGAAAAGGGCCGGATCGCTCCGGCCCTTCGTTGCGGCAATCCTGAGATCGGCTCAGAGCGAGTAATAGTGCACGAACTCGATCGGGTGCGGCGTCATCTCGAAGCGCAGCACCTCGGTCATCTTCAGCTCGATGAACGAGTCGATGAAGTCATCGTTGAAGACGCCGCCCGCCTTGAGGAACTCGCGGTCCGCGTCGAGGCAGTTCAGCGCCTCGCGCAGCGAGCCGCAGACGGTCGGGATCTCCTTGAGCTCCGCGGGCGGCAGGTCGTAGAGGTCCTTGTCCATGGCCGGCCCGGGATCGATCTTGTTGGCGATCCCGTCCATGCCGGCCATCACCATCGCGGCGAAGGCGAGGTAGGGGTTCGCCATCGGGTCGGGGAAGCGCACCTCGACGCGCTTGGCCTTCGGCGACGTCGTCCACGGGATGCGGCAGGAGGCCGAGCGGTTGCGGGCCGAATAGGCCAGCAGCACCGGAGCCTCGTAGCCCGGGACCAGCCGCTTGTAGGAGTTGGTCGACGGGTTGGTGAAGGCGTTGAGCGCCTTGGCGTGCTTGATGATGCCGCCGATGTACCAGAGGCATTCCTGGCTCAGGTCGGCATACTTGTTGCCCGCGAAGACCGGCTTGCCTTCCTTCCAGATCGACTGGTGGACGTGCATGCCCGACCCGTTGTCGCCATAGACCGGCTTCGGCATGAAGGTCGCGGTCTTGCCGTAGCTCTGGGCGACGTTGTGGATGCAGTACTTATAGATCTGCATATGGTCGGCCATCAGCGTCAGCGTGTCGAACTTCATGCCGAGTTCGTGCTGGGCCGA
The DNA here is from genome assembly GCF_000022085.1 of Methylobacterium nodulans ORS 2060. NCBI lineage: Bacteria > Pseudomonadati > Pseudomonadota > Alphaproteobacteria > Hyphomicrobiales > Methylobacteriaceae > Methylobacterium > Methylobacterium nodulans. The sequence goes on along the minus strand of NC_011894.1, from coordinate 7,498,250 downwards.
CGCCACCTCGTGGTGGTGCTTCTCGACCTTGACGCCCATGGACTGCATGGCGGCCAGCATCTCGCCGCGCATGTCCTGGGCCGAATCCTGCGGCGGCACCGGGAAGTAGCCGGCCTTGGTCTGGATGCGATGGCCGAGGTTGCCGCCCTCGTATTCGGTCTGGCCGTTGATCGGCAGCTCGACCGAATCGAGCCGGAAGCCGGTGTTGTAGGGATCGGCCGAGAAGCGCACGTCGTCGAAGACGAAGAACTCGGCCTCGGGGCCGACGAAGATGGCGTCGCCGATGCCGCTCGCCTTCACGAAGGCCTCGGCCTTCTTGGCGATGCCGCGGGGATCGCGGCCGTAGGGCTCGCCGGTGGCCGGCTCCAGCACGTCGCAGACGATCGACATCGTCGCGGCCGAGAAGAACGGGTCCATGCAGGCCGTCGCCGGGTCGGGCATCAGCAGCATGTCGGACTCGTTGATCGCCTTCCATCCGGCAATCGACGAACCGTCGAACATCGTGCCTTCCGCAAAGATGTCCTCGTCCACGAGCGACACGTCGAAGGTGACGTGCTGCCACTTGCCCCGCGGATCGGTGAAGCGGAAGTCGACGTACTTGACGTCGTTGTCCTTAATTTCCTTAAGGACTTCCGTGGCAGTCTTGGCCATTCCCTTTGGACCCCTTCCTAGAATCGGCGCTCGGGCCGTCGCAAATCCGCACCCCCCGCTGGGGCGAGGGGACGGTCTGAATTCGGGTGGAGGTCAGGCGGACCGGGAAATCAGATCGCGTCGGCGCCCGTTTCGCCCGTGCGGATCCGGATGGCCTCCTCGATCGACGACACGAAGATCTTCCCGTCGCCGATGCGGCCGGTCTGCGCGGATTTGCGGATGGCGTCAACCGCCCCCTCGACGAGGTGGTCGGGCAGCACGATCTCGAGCTTCACCTTGGGGAGGAAATCGACCACGTATTCCGCGCCGCGGTAGAGCTCGGTATGGCCCTTCTGGCGGCCGAACCCCTTCGCCTCGATCACCGTAATCCCCTGGAGGCCGACCTCCTGAAGGGCTTCCTTCACCTCGTCGAGCTTGAAGGGCTTGATGATCGCTTCGATCTTCTTCATGCCGGGCGGGCCTGGTTCTGCAACGGTTCCGGCCGCATTCCTACCATCGCGCCGCGCCGACCGCCATGAGGATTTCCGGGGCGCCCCGTGAGAACTGCTCAGCAGACGGGCGCATCCTGCGCGATTGTTGTGCAGATGCCGCGTCTTGAGTCCCTTGTCCGGAGATCGGAGGGAAGGCCGCGATGGTGACCATCCAGCTGTTGACCAATGCCGAGATGCGCCGGGCCGATGCCGCGGCGATCGCGGCGGGCACCGACGGGTTCACGCTGATGCGCCGCGCGGGCACGGCCGTGGCCGAGCGGGCGCTGGCCCGGACGGGGGAGGGCGCCCGCATTCTGGTGCTGTGCGGGCCCGGCAACAACGGCGGCGACGGTTTCGTCGCGGCAAGCGCACTCGCGGCCGCGGGGCGCCGGGTGGAGGTGGCGCTGCTCGGCGCGCGCGACGCGCTCAAGGGCGACGCGGCGACGGCCGCCGCATCCTGGACCGGGCCGGTCGCGGATGCGGCCGCGGCGGAGCCCGCGGGCTGCGACCTCGTGATCGACGCCCTGTTCGGCGCGGGGCTGGCGCGGCCGGTCGACGGGGCGGCCCAGGCGCTGATCGAGCGGGTGAACGGTTCGGGCGTCCCGGTTCTCGCGGTCGACGTGCCCTCCGGCCTCGACGGCGACAGCGGGGAGGAACGCGGCATCGCCGTGCAGGCAAGCGAGACCGTCACCTTCGTGCGGCCGAAGCCCGGACACCTGCTGTTTCCGGGGCGGAGCCTGTGCGGGCCGGTCACGGTCGCGGAGATCGGCATCGCGGATGCGATCGTCGAGGGACTCGGCGCCCGCACCTTCGCGAATGCGCCGGCCCTGTGGGCCGCCGCCTTCCCACGGCTGAACGAGACGAGCCACAAATACACGCGCGGCCACGCGGTCGTGGTCTCGGGGCCGGCAACCCGCACCGGCGCGGCGCGGCTGTCGGCGCGCGGGGCGCTGCGCATCGGGGCTGGCCTCGTCACCGTCGCCTCGCCGCAGACGGCGCTTGCCGAGAACGCCGCCCACCTCACGGCCATCATGCTGCGGGCCTGTAACGGCGCCGACGACCTCGAGGACCTGCTCGTCGACGAGCGGCTCAACGCCATTGCGGCGGGGCCGGGCCTCGGCAGAGGCGGCGCGACCCGCGGCATCGTGCGGGTGGCGGCGGAGGCGGGGCGGGGCCTCGTCCTCGATGCCGATGCGCTGACGAGCTTCAAGGGACGCACGGGGGACCTCGCGCAGCATCTGCGGGCGGGGGCTCCGCGGGCCGTGCTCACCCCGCATGCGGGCGAGTTCGCGCGGCTGTTCGACGACGTCGCGGCGGTGCCGCCCGGCTCGAAGCTGGAGCGGGCCCGCTCCGCAGCGGCCTTCCTCGGGGCCGTCCTGGTGTTCAAGGGCGCCGACACGGTCATCGCCGCTCCCGACGGGCGGGCCGCCATCAACCACAACGGCACGCCCTGGCTCGGCACCGCAGGCTCCGGCGACGTGCTCACGGGCTTGATCCTGGGATTGCTCGCGCAGGGCATGCCCCCGTTCGAGGCCGCCTGCGCGGCGGTGTGGATGCATGCCGAGGCGGGGCGGCAGCACGGGCCGGGGCTGATCGCGGAGGACCTGCCCGAGCTGATGCCGCGGGTGCTGGCGGATTTCCTGGGAGCTTATACGGCTTCCGGTTGATCCGTTCGCAGACAAGAGGGCACGGGATCCCCTCTCCCGAGTGGGAGAGGGGTAGGGGTGAGGGTGGAGACGGGTACAGCAAAGACCCTGACCCGTGCCGCGGCCAGCGCGACGCTCAGTGTCTTGTTCAGTGTCTTGTTCTGAAGCGTAGCACCCTCACCCCTGCCCCTCTCCCACTCGGGAGAGGGGTTCCCCGCGCCACAGCCATAAGCCGCCACAGCCCGACGAGAAAGGCCCCGGACGTCGCCGTCCGGGGCCTTGTTCGTATCCGCTGCGATCAGCCGGTCAGTGCGCGACCAGCCCCGAGGCGTCGTCCTCGGGCCGGGCCGGGGCGGCGGGAAGCGTCTCGTCCCACTCGATCGCCTCGGGCAGCCGCACCAGGGCCTTCTGCAGCACCTGGTCCATGCGCGACACCGGGACGATCTCGAGCCCGTTCTTCACGCTCGCCGGGATGTCGGCCAGATCCTTGGCGTTCTCCTCGGGGATCAGCACCGTCTTGATGCCGCCCCGCAGCGCCGCCAGGAGCTTCTCCTTCAGCCCGCCGATCGGGAGCACCCGCCCGCGCAGGGTCACCTCGCCGGTCATGGCGATGTCGCGCCGCACCGGGATGCCGCTGATGACCGAGACGATCGCCGTCGCCATGGCGATGCCGGCCGAGGGCCCGTCCTTCGGGGTCGCCCCCTCCGGCACGTGGACGTGGATGTCCCGGCGCTCGAACAGCGGCGGCTCGACGCCGAAATCCACGGCCCGCGAGCGGACATAGGAGGCCGCCGCCGAGATCGACTCCTTCATCACGTCGCGCAGGTTGCCCGTGACCGTCATCTTGCCCTTGCCGGGCATCATGACGCCCTCGATCGTGAGCAGCTCGCCCCCGACCTCGGTCCAGGCCAGCCCCGTGACCACGCCGACCTGATCGTCCGTCTCGACCTCGCCGTAGCGGAACCGCGCCGGACCCAGGAAGGAATCCATGTTGTCGACCGACACCGTCACGCTCGCGACCTTGGAGATCAGGATCTCCTTGACCGCCTTGCGTATGAGGTTCGAGAGCTCGCGCTCCAGGTTCCGCACCCCTGCCTCGCGGGTGTAGCGGCGGATGAGCAGCATCAGGCCGTCATCCGTGATCGACCATTCCTTCTCCCCGAGGCCGTGCTTCTTCAGCGCGTTCGGGATCAGGTGCCGGCGGGCGATCTCAACCTTCTCCTCCTCGGTGTAGCCGGCGATGCGGATCACCTCCATGCGGTCGAGCAGGGCCGGCGGGATGTTGAGCGTATTCGCCGTCGTCACGAACATCACGTTCGACAGGTCGTAATCGACCTCGAGGTAATGGTCGTTGAAGCTGGCGTTCTGCTCGGGATCCAGCACCTCGAGGAGCGCCGCGGAGGGATCGCCGCGGAAGTCCATGCCCATCTTGTCGATCTCGTCGAGCAGGATGAGCGGGTTCGAGGTCTTGGCCTTGCGCATCGACTGCACGATCTTGCCGGGCATCGAGCCGATATAGGTGCGGCGGTGGCCGCGGATCTCGGCCTCGTCACGCACGCCGCCGAGCGACATGCGCACGAACTCGCGGCCCGTGGCCTTGGCGATCGACTTGCCGAGCGAGGTTTTGCCGACGCCGGGCGGGCCGACGAGGCAGAGGATCGGACCGGTCAGCTTGTTGGCGCGCTGCTGGACCGCGAGGTACTCGACGATGCGCTCCTTCACCTTGTCGAGCCCGAAGTGATCGGCATCGAGCAGGTTCTGCGCGCCTACCAGATCCTTCTTGATCTTCGAGCGCTTGCCCCACGGGATGCCGAGCATCCAGTCGAGATAGTTGCGCACCACCGTCGCCTCGGCGGACATCGGCGACATCTGGCGCAGCTTCTTCAGCTCCGCCATCGCCTTGTCGCGCGCCTCCTTGGACAGCTTGGTCTTCTCGATCTTGTCCTCGAGTTCGGCGAGCTCGTCGCGGCCGTCCTCGTCGCCGAGTTCCTTCTGAATGGCCTTCATCTGCTCATTCAGGTAGTACTCGCGCTGGGTCTTCTCCATCTGCCGCTTGACGCGGGTGCGGATGCGCTTCTCGACCTGCAGGACCGAGATCTCGCTCTCCATGAGCGAGAGCACGCGCTCCAGCCGCTCGGCGACGGTCGGGATCTCGAGGATCGCCTGCTTGTCGGAGATCTTGACCGCCAGATGCGAGGCGACCGTGTCGGCGAGCTTGGAGGGCTCGTCGATCTGGATCACGGCCGAGACCACCTCGGGCGAGATCTTCTTGTTCAGCTTGACGTAGTTCTCGAACTCCGAGATCACCGAACGGGCCAGCGCCTCGGCCTCGATGCGGTCGCCGAGGTCGTTCGGCAGGGTCTCGGCCTCCGCGGCGTAGAACTCGTCCGAGCGCACGAAGGAGCGGATCTTGGCCCGGCCCGCGCCCTCGACCAGCACCTTCACGGTGCCGTCGGGCAGCTTCAGGAGCTGCAGGACCGAGGCCAGCGTGCCGATCGTGTAGATGGCATCGGTCGCCGGATCGTCGTCGGTGGCGTTGACCTGGGTGGCGAGCAGGATGTGGCGATCGGCGCGCACGGCCTCCTCGAGCGCCCGGATCGACTTCTCGCGCCCGACGAAGAGCGGCACGATCATGTGGGGGAAGACCACGATGTCGCGCAGCGGAAGAACCGCGTAGGTCCCGGTCGAGCCGGGGACGACGGGCTGGCGCGATTTCGGCTGGGTCATTGACTGACTTCCTTGATGGTGACTCCCGACGTCTCGCGCCTTCGAAGTTCGGCGAGAAGCACGCGAGACGGGGGGCCGACCGGGCCGCAGGGGTCGGAGGAGGGAGCGGCCGGGCCGCGGCACCGCACCTCCGAGTGAGCATGCGGCCGCCGCGTTCTGCTCTCAGGTGGTTCTGCGCATTGCTTCTTTCAAGCGCCGTGCCACCCCGGCCGCATGGGAGTCGAGACAGAGAAGGCCGCCGCGAATGCGGCGGCCTTCGGAACCGTCAGGCGCTGACGCTCGCCGGGGCGTCCTTGCTGCGGTCCCCGTGGATGTAGAGGGGCCTCGCCTTGCCGTCGACGACCTCGGGGCCGATGACCACCTGCTCGACCGAGTCGAGGCCGGGCAGGTCGTACATCGTCTCCAGCAGGATGCTCTCCAGGATGGAGCGCAGGCCGCGGGCGCCGGTCTTGCGCTCGATCGCCTTGCGGGCGACGAGCGTCAGCGCCTCCTCCTGGAAGGTCAGGTCGACGTTCTCCATCTCGAACAGGCGCTGGTACTGCTTGACCAGCGCGTTCTTGGGCTCCTGGAGGATGCGCTTGAGCGCGATCTCGTCGAGATCCTCCAGGGTGGCGAGCACCGGCAGGCGGCCGACGAATTCGGGGATCAGCCCGAATTTCAAGAGGTCCTCCGGCTCGACGTTGCGGAAGATCTCGCCGGTGCGGCGGTCGTCCGGGGCCTGGACAGTGGCGCCGAAGCCGATCGAGGTGCCCTTGCCGCGGGCCGAGATGATGCGCTCCAGCCCCGCGAAGGCGCCGCCGCAGATGAACAGGATGTTGGTGGTGTCGACCTGCAGGAATTCCTGCTGCGGGTGCTTGCGCCCGCCCTGCGGCGGCACGCTCGCGACCGTCCCCTCCATGATCTTGAGGAGGGCCTGCTGCACGCCCTCGCCCGAGACGTCCCGGGTGATCGACGGGTTGTCGGACTTGCGGGAGATCTTGTCGATCTCGTCGATATAGACGATGCCGCGCTGCGCCCGCTCGACGTTGTAGTCGGAGGCCTGCAGCAGCTTGAGGATGATGTTCTCGACGTCCTCGCCGACATAGCCGGCCTCGGTCAGGGTCGTCGCATCCGCCATGGTGAAGGGCACGTCGAGGATGCGGGCGAGCGTCTGCGCCAGCAGCGTCTTGCCCGACCCGGTCGGCCCGATCAGCAGGATGTTCGACTTCGCGAGCTCGACGTCGTTGTGCTTCGCCGCGTGCGCCAGCCGCTTGTAGTGGTTGTGCACCGCGACGGAGAGCACCTTCTTGGCGAAGTCCTGCCCGATGACGTAGTCGTCGAGCACCCGCCGGATCTCCTTCGGGGTAGGTACGCCGTCCCGCGACTTCACCAGCGAGGATTTCGACTCCTCGCGAATGATGTCCATGCACAGTTCGACGCACTCATCGCAGATGAAGACGGTCGGGCCCGCGATCAGCTTGCGGACCTCGTGCTGGCTCTTGCCACAGAACGAGCAGTACAGCGTGCTCTTCGAGTCGTTGCCGCCAGCCTTGCTCATATGGGTCTCCAAGTCCCCGACGGGCCCCGTCGCAAAGGGCGAGGGCCACGTCCCTCTAGATAGTGACACCCGGCTAAAGAAACAGTCACCGCCTTCGCCGCACGCACGTCGGGTGTCCGACGCAGAACCACAATGCAAACACGCAGCCACCTCCGGATCAATCCCACGGAAGCGACACGGCCTCGCCAAAAGGCCGCATCGCCTGTGGGATCGTTAATCCGTCAGGGGCCGTGACCGTTCCGGATCAGGCGGCCGGACTGGCCTCCGCGCGCTTCTGGAGTACCTCGTCGATGAGGCCCCACTCCCGGGCGGCGTCCGCGGTCATGAAGTTGTCGCGCTCCAGGCCCAGCTCGATCGTGTCGTAGTCCCGGCCCGTGTGCTTGACGTAGATCTCGTTGAGGCGCCGCTTGAGGGCCTCGATCTCGCGGGCGTGGATCAGGATGTCGGTGGCCTGGCCCTGGAAGCCGCCGGAGGGCTGGTGGACCATGATGCGGGCGTTCGGGAGCGCGAAGCGATGGCCGGGCTCGCCCGCGGCGAGCAGCAGGGAGCCCATCGACGCGGCCTGGCCGACGCAGAGGGTCGCCACGGGGCAGCGGATGAACTGCATCGTGTCGTAGATCGACAGGCCCGAGGTCACCACGCCGCCCGGCGAGTTGATGTAGAAGGAGATCTCCTTCTTCGGGTTCTCGGCTTCGAGGAACAGCAGCTGCGCCACGATGAGCGAGGCGGAGTAGTCCTCGACCGGCCCGGTCAGGAAGATGATGCGCTCGCGCAGCAGGCGCGAGTAGATGTCGAAGGCGCGCTCGCCGCGGCTCGACTGCTCGACCACCATGGGGACGAGCGCGCTGTTGTAGAATTCGACGGGGTCTCTCATCGGGGTGGCCCTGGTGCTAGGAAGCCCGGCCGCGCCGCTGCGGCCGGGGGTCGGCGAATGGTTGAGCCCTCCGGGCCCGCCCGGTCCGCCGCCCGGCAGGGCCACGGGGCCGGATCAGGCCGCGCTGGTCTCAGTCTTGGTCTCCGGGGACGCGCCGGCCTCGGACGCGGTCTCGGCGGCAGGCGCCGCCTCGTCCTCGTCGTCGGCGAACAGCGCCTCCTTGGAGACGGGCTCCTCGACGAGTTTGACCTGCCCGAGAACGTGGTCAACCACCTTCTCCTCGAACAGGGGCGCCCGCAGCTCGGCCATGGCCTGGGGGTTCTTGCGGTAGAAGTCGTAGACCTCGCGCTCGCGCCCCGGGAACTGGCGCAGCCGGGCAATGAGCGCCTGGTTCACCTCCTCGTCCGGCACCTTGATATCGGCACTCTCGCCCACCTGCGCAAGCACCAGCCCGAGGCGCACCCGGCGCTCGGCGATTCGGCGGTACTCGCTCTGCGCCTTCTCCTCGGTGGTGCCCTCGTCCTCGAAGCTCTTGCCGCGGCTCTTCAGGTCGTTCTCGACCTGCGCCCACACCGCCGCGAATTCCTGGTGCACCAGGGTCGGGGGCAGATCGAAGGCGTAGCGGCTGTCCAGCGCGTCGAGGAGCGCCTTCTTGACCCGGCGGCGGGACTGCGCGTCGAGCTCGGCGGAGAGCGAGGTGCGGACCGCCTCCTTGAGCTTATCGAGGCTCTCGAGCCCGAAGGTCTTGGCGAGCTCGTCGTCGATCGTGGCCTCGCCCGGCGCCTGCACGGCCTTCACGGTCACATCGAAGACGGCTTCCTTGCCGGCGAGCTGCTCGGCCGGATAGTCCTGCGGGAAGGTCACCGTGACGGTGCGCTGCTCGCCCGCCTTGGCGCCCAGGAGCTGGTCCTCGAAGCCCGGGATGAAGGTGTTGGAGCCGAGGTCGAGATTCGCGTCCTCGGCGCTGCCGCCCTGGAAGACCTCGCCGTCGATGCGTCCGACGAAGTCGATCACCACCCGGTCGCCGGTCTCGGCGGCGGCGCCCTCCGGCCGGTCCGAATAGGAGCGGTTCTGCTCGGCCATGCGGGTGAGCGCGGCATCGACCTCCTCGTCGGCGACCGCGGCGACGGGCTTCGTCAGGGTGATGTCGGAATGATCGACGAGGTCGAAGGTCGGCATCACCTCGAGGGCGACCTTGAAGGAGAGGTCGGCCTTGGCGTCGAGCGCCTTCTCGATCTCGGCCTTGTCCTCCGGCATCTCGATCCGGGGCTCGAGGGCGAGCTTGAGCTTGTTCTCCTCGAGGATCTTCTGGTTGGCCTCGTTGACGGCGTTCTGCACGACGTCGGCCATGATCGAGCGGCCGTAGACGCGGCGCAGATGGGCGACCGGCACCTTGCCGGGACGGAAGCCCTTCAGCTGGACCTTGTCCTTGAGGCCGGCGAGTTCGGTCGCCAGCCGATCCTCGAGTTCGGCCGCGGCGAGCACCACCTGGAACTCGCGCATCAGCCCTTCGGACTTGGTCTCGGTCACCTGCATCGTCGTCGTTCCGCCTCTTTCGAATCCGGACCGCCTGCGGGTCCCGGACGGCGTCGAGAGAGGTGCCGTGCGACGGGAACCGTCAGTCTGGCGGGCCGGCCCTGATGTGAAAAGCCAATCCGTCGTGTCGCCTTGCGGCGTGTATCACCCCGCGGCGTTCTGCCTGGCGAAAGTGGTGCGGGCGGAGGGGCTCGAACCCCCACGACTCTCGTCACTGGAACCTAAATCCAGCGCGTCTACCAGTTCCGCCACGCCCGCAACGCGCGCGCCCGGGATCGCCGCGGCGCTCGGGCGGCGCTCTATAGCATGCTCCGCCGCGCGCGCAGCAAGAATTTTGGGCGCGGCCCAGGCGCTCGCGCAAGCCTGGCCGGGGCGCTCGCGCGAACCGGCCGCGCCCGCTACAAGGCGCACCGCCAAGAGCGGTTCTTCGTTCGTCAACCCTGCCGAGGTGCCATGACGCCGTCCTCCCCGCCCACGCGCCGCGCGCTCCTCGCGGGCGCCGCCCTGGCCCTCGTGCCGGCGGGGCGCCCGCGCGCGCAGACGCCCGAGCCGGAACTGAGGGTGCTGAGCGCGGGCGGCGCGACGGCGCGGCTGCGGCCCGACCCCGCCCCGGAGACGCCGGTCTGGGCCTTCGACGGAAAGGCCGCGCCGCCGGTGCTGCGGATCCGGCGCGGCGAGATGCTGCGCCTGCGCCTCGACAACCGGACCGACAAGCCCCTGTCCCTGCATTGGCACGGGGTGCGCAACGCCAACGCCATGGACGGGGTGGGCGGCGTCACGCAGGCGCCGGTGGCGCCCGGCGCGAGCTTCACCTATGCCTTCACGCCGCCCGATGCCGGCACCTCGTTGATCCGGCCCCTGGTCGTCGGCGGGTCGAGCGAGCCGGCGGGACGAGGGCTGGCGGGACTGCTCGTCGTCGAGGAGACAAAGGCGCCGGCGGTCGACCGCGACCTGCCGCTGGTGCTGCAGGACTGGCGCATCGAGCCGGACGGGAGGCTCGCCGCCTTCGGGCAGGTGCCCTTCGCGGCGAGCGCCGGGCGGCTCGGCAATGCGCTCACGGTCAACGGGCGGCCGGTGCCCGAGGTGATCGCGGCGGCCCCCGGTACGCGGCTGCGCCTGCGGCTCGCCAATGCCTGCAACGCGCGGGCGACGCGCATCCGCTTCGACGGGCTCAAGGTCTGGGTCGCGGCGGTGGACGGGCAGCCGACCGACACGTTCGAGCCCCTGCGCGCCACGCTGCCCTTCCCGCCGGGCACGCGCTACGACGTGCTCCTCGACGTGCCGACCGAGACGGAGGGCAAGGGCACGGTCATGGCGCTGATCGGGCAGGGGATCCCGCTCGCCGTGGTGGCGCCGCAGGGCGAGCCGGTGCCCGCCCGTCCGCCGGTGGCGGCCATCGGCGAGAACCCGCTGCTGCCCCCCGAGATCAAGCTGCAGAACGCCTTCCGGCGCGACCTGACCATCGCGGGCGGGGCGAGCTTCGACAGGGCGAAGCCGGATGTGGCGCCGGCCTATGCGGGCGACCCCGCCCGGATCTGGACCGTGAACGGGGCCGCGGGGGCGCCCGGTTCGGGGCCGCTCTTCTCGGTGAAGCGGGGCACCGCGGTGGTGCTCGCGCTGACGAACCAGACCGCCTTCCCGCAATCGCTGCACCTGCACGGCCACGTCTTCCGGCTGCTGCATCCCCTCGACGACGGCTGGGAGCCCTACTGGCTCGACACCTTCCAGCTCCTGGAGGGCCGCACCGCCCGCATCGCCTTCCTGGCCGACAATCCCGGCCGCTGGCTCATCGGCGCCACGGTGCTGGAGCGGTTCGATACCGGGCTGTGGACCTCGTTCGAGGTGACGTGAGCGGCGCCTTGAGCGCAAGCGCACACGAAAAACCCCTCTCCCGCAGGGGAGAGGGGCTTCAGTCTCCGGTTCCGGCTGCGCCCGTCCGCTCAGGCCCGGCGCCGGCCCAGGCCGCTGCTCTTGGCGAGTTCGGAGCGCTGGGCCGCGTAGTTCGCCGCCACCATCGGGTAATCGTGCGGAAGGCCCCACTTCTGGCGGTACTGCTCGGGCGTGAGGCCGCGGGTGGAGAGATGGCGCTTCAGCGACTTGTACTGCCGCCCGTCCTCCAGGCTGATCAGGTAGTCGGGGGTGATCGTCTTCTTGATCGGCATCAGCGGGACCGGCTTCTCGGGCTCGGCCGCCGCCGGCGTCCGGAGCCGCATGAGCGAGGTATGGACGGCGCTGATCAGCCCCGGCAGCTCCGCCACCGGCACGGAGTTGTTGGAGACGTAGGCCGCGACGATATCGGTTGCGCGCTCGATCAGATCGATTTCTTGGTCTTGGTCCTGCATCCATATGCTCCGGTTCGCAGAGTGCCAGCCCCATGCGCTTTTTGGGCCGCACACGTCAATATTCATTTTGATGAATGCGACAGTCTTACACGAGAGAATCGTTCCGGCAGCGCTGCGATAGCCTGAGACATGGAACGTCCCGTATAGCCGAGCGATGATGTCTCGCCATGCGTTAGGGTAATACAGGCCCTGCGCGGAGGCCCGGAACCCAGGCCGCATCCGGGGCGGATGCGGCCGATTGTGCTCGGGCGCGGGGCCCCTCTATAAACCGCCCTGTCTCAGAAGACGCTGGCGTCGAGCGCTCCCGGCCGGAGCGCTCCGCCGAGCGCCGCCTACGCCCCGGAGAAGCCCATGGCCGGACATTCGCAGTTCAAGAACATCATGCACCGCAAGGGCCGCGTGGACGCGGTCCGCTCCAAGGTCTTCGGCAAGCTCGCGCGCGAGATCACGGTCGCGGCCAAGCTCGGCACGCCGGATCCCGCCATGAACCCGCGCCTGCGCGCGGCGGTGCTGGCGGCCCGCGCCGAGAACATGCCCAAGGACAACATCGAGCGCGCGATCAAGAAGGCATGCGGCGGCGACGCCGAGACCTACGAGGAGATCCGCTACGAAGGCTACGGCCCGGGCGGGGCCGCGCTCATCGTCGAGGCGCAGACCGACAACCGCAACCGCACCGCCTCCGACGTGCGCTCCGCCTTCACCAAGGCCGGGGGCAGCCTCGCCGAGACGGGCGCCGTGTCCTTCATGTTCGACCGCGTCGGCCTCGTCGCCTTCGACGCGAAGGTGGCGGATGCCGACACGATGCTCGAAGCCGCCATCGAGGCGGGGGCCGACGACGTGAAGTCCGACGAGAGCGGCCACGAGGTCACCTGCGAGCAGAGCGCGCTCGGAGAGGTGGCCAAGGCCCTCGAAGCCCGCTTCGGCGAGCCCCGGCGCACCTCCCTGGTCTGGCGCCCGCAGAACACCGTCGAGGTGGACGACGAGACCGGCGAGAAGCTGATCCGGCTCGTCGAGATGATCGAGGATCAGGACGACGTGCAGAACGTCTTCGTGAACTTCGCCGTCTCGGACGCGCTCATGGCCAAGCTGCACGACTGACCCAGGGATCCGCACACGGCAATGTGACGAGCCTGCCCCCGGACGGCCCCAATCGCATGGTGACCTCGGCGCCATGACGGAATGGGATTCACCGGTCCAACTCATCTACTGGCCGGACGGGGGCGAGGGCGCCGAGGAGCGCCCGAGCATGACCCTGCGCGAGGCGATCCGCGCGGCGCGCGCCGTCACGGGCGAGCGCCGGGCCTGGATCGTCACTGCGAGCGGCCACATCCTGCGGCCCGGCGAGGTCGCGAGGCTCGCCGCCGCGCTCGACGAGGCTCCCCCGGCGCGCTAGAGCGGCGTCCGTACCGGTTGGATCGGATGCCGCTCCAAGTCTTTGAGTTCGCCGCATTTTCTACGACGAACCGGCATCCGCTTCGTCGGAAAGTGCTCCAGGCGCCGCGCCGCGCGCGGCTCCCGCGTGACGGATGCCCTTGTCCCGGTCGGGGGGATGCTGCAAAGCGTCGTCGCCTTCACGCAGGGACGGCGGGGCATCCCCGCCGTCGGGAAGACGGGCCGAAACGATGCACGACATCCGGGTCATCCGCGAGAATCCCGCCGCCTTCGACGAGGGCTTGGCGAAGCGCGGGCTGGAGCCCCTTTCCGCCGAGCTGATCGCCCTCGACGACGCGCGCAAGGCGGCGATCTCGGCGGCGCAGGGCGCGCAGGAGCGCCGCAACGCCCTCTCGAAGGAGATCGGCGCGGCCAAGAAGGCGAAGGACGAGGCGCGGGCGCAGGACCTGATGGCCGAGGTGGCGCGCCTCAAGGATGAGGCGCCCGCCCTGGAGGCTGCGGCGGATGCGGCCGCAAAGGCCCTCGACGCGCGGCTTGCCGCGATCCCCAACACGCCGAAGGCCGAGGTGCCGCTCGGCCGCGACGAGCACGACAACGTGGAGTACCGCCGCTTCGAGGGGCGCGGCCGGGCCGAGGCGGGGCGCCAGCATTTCGAGCTCGGCGAGGCCACGGGCCTGATGGATTTCGAGGCGGCGGCCAAGCTCTCGGGCGCGCGCTTCGTGGTGCTGAAGGGCCATCTTGCGCGCCTGGAGCGGGCGCTCGGCCAGTTCATGCTCGACCTGCACACCACCGAGCACGGCTACACGGAGGTCGCCCCGCCGCTCCTCGTGCGCGACGAGGTGATGTTCGGGACGGCGCAGCTTCCGAAGTTCCGGGACGACCAGTTCGCCGCGATGCCGGGCTCGGTCGAGGCCGAGGGCGGGGCGCCGACCCGCTGGCTCATCCCCACCGCCGAGGTGCCGCTCACCAACCTCGTGCGGGAGAGCATCCTCTCCGAGGACGAGCTGCCTTTGCGCTTCACCGCGCTGACCCCCTGCTTCCGCGCCGAGGCCGGCGCGGCGGGGCGCGACACAAGGGGCATGCTGCGCCAGCACCAGTTCACCAAGGTCGAGCTCGTCTCGGTGACGACGCCCGAGCAATCGGACGAGGAGCACGAGCGCATGCTCGCCTCCGCCGAGGCAGTGCTGAAGAAGCTCGACCTGCCCTACCGGGTGGTGACGCTCTGCACCGGCGACATGGGCTTCGCCTCGCAGAAGACCTACGACATCGAGGTCTGGCTGCCCGGGCAGGGGACCTTCCGGGAGATCTCCTCCTGCTCGGTCTGCGGCGACTTCCAGGCACGGCGCATGGACGCCCGCTTCCGGCGCCGCGAGGGGCGGGGGGTGGCCCATGTCCACACCCTCAACGGCTCGGGCGTGGCGGTTGGCCGCGCCCTCATCGCCGTGATGGAGAACTACCAGAACCCGGACGGCAGCGTCACGGTGCCGTCGGCGCTCGTGCCCTACATGGGGGGCATCACGCGAATCGAAGGACCACACGCCTGATGCGCATTCTCGTCACCAACGACGACGGCATCCACGCGCCGGGCCTGAAGGTCCTGGAGGAGATCGCCCGCGAGCTCTCGGACGACGTCTGGGTCGTGGCGCCCGAGACCGACCAGAGCGGCGTCTCGCACTCGCTCTCCCTCAACGATCCGCTGCGCCTGCGGCGCGTCGCGGAGACGCGCTTCGCCGTGAAGGGCACCCCATCCGACTGCGTCATCATGGGGGTGCGCCACATCCTCAAGGAGCGCGGCCCCGACCTCGTGCTGTCGGGCGTCAACCGCGGCCAGAACGTGGCCGAGGACGTGACCTATTCGGGCACCGTCGCGGGCGCCATGGAGGGCACGATCCTCGGCGTGCGCTCGATCGCGCTGAGCCAGGCCTACGGGGTGGGCGGGCGGGCCAACGTGAAGTGGCACACCGCCGCCGAGCACGGCGCGCGCACCATCCGGCGTATCCTGGAGGCCGGCATCGAGCCGGGCATCCTCGTCAACGTGAACTTCCCCGACTGCGAGCCGGAGGCGGTGGAGGGCATCGCGGTGGTGGCCCAGGGCATGCGCAACCAGCAGCTCCTCGCCATCGACGAGCGGCTGGACGGGCGCGGCAATCCCTATTTCTGGCTCGCCTTCGCCAAGGCCCGGTTCGAGCCGGGTCACGGCACGGACCTGAAGGCCATCGCGGAGAACCGCATCGCCGTGACGCCCCTGCGCCTCGACCTCACCGACGAGCCGACCCTGACCCGCTTCGCCCAGGTCTTCGGCTGACGGTCGTGGGGGACGAGGCCGAGCATTCCGACGCCGTCGGAGCCGCCGCCTTCGTGCTGGCCCTGCGCGCCCGCGGCGTGCGCGCTCCCGCCGTGCTCGGCGCCATGGAGCGGGTGCCCCGCGAGCGTTTCGCCCCCGAGGCGCTCCGCGATCTCGCCCGCCGGGACATCGCCCTGCCGCTCGCCTGCGGCCAGACCATGACCGCGCCAAGCGCCGTCGCCGCCATGCTGGCCGTGCTCGAGCCCGGACCGGGCGCCCGCGCCCTCGAGATCGGCACGGGCTCGGGCTACGCCACCGCACTACTCCTGCGCCTCGGCTGCGCGGTGGTCGAAAGCCTGGAGCGCTACGAGACCCTGGCCGGAGAGGCCCAGGGGCGTCTCGATGCCCTCGGGCTGGCCGGATCGGTGCGGCTGCGGATCGCCGATGGCTGCGCGCCCGAGAAGGACGTGACGCCCTTCGACCGCATCCTGGTCAACGGCGCCCTGCCGGCGATCCCGGACAGCCTCGGCCAGCGCCTCGCCCCGGGCGGACGCCTCGTCGGGGCGGTCGCGACCCGGGAGGGCATGCGCCTCGCGGTTGTGGAGCGCGGCCCCGACGGCCTGCACCGTCGCATCCTCGACACGGCCCTGCGCATCGCGCCGCTCACCGCCGGCCGCGCCCGCGTGCTGTAGCCCCGCGGGGCCGTATCCGGCTGGAACCCGGTGGCTTTTCGGGCACGTCCCATGAGGCTCGATCCTGAAGGCCGGCCGCTTCCCCGCAACGGAAGCTTAACCTGAATGGGATTTGAATCCATCTCATCGGGTTGCGTGGATGTGTGGGTGCGTCGATGCGGGATCGCGGGGCTGGCTACGGGATGCGGGCGCTGTCGCGCTTTGCTCTCATCGGGCTGATCGGAGGTGCATCCGCCGCCTGCAGCTCCGACACGATGCGGTTCGGGGATCCGTTCTCGAACCCCTTCTCGTCGAGCGGGGCGAGCGGTGGCGCGAGCGCCGAGCCGGGCGCGACCGGCAGCCTGCCGGAGGATCAGGCGGTGGCGCCGATCCACAGCTCGCCGATCCGCTCGCAGGCCCTCGGCGCGCCGCCCGCGGCCGCTCCGACGCCGCTGTCGAGCCGGCCGGCTCCGGCCCCGCAGACGCCGCGCGCCGTCGCGACGGCGCCCGCCACCGGCGGCCCGGCGGGGTGGACAGCTCAGGGCGGCACGACCGTCACGGTCGGCCAGGGCGACACCCTCAGCCAGATGTCGACCCGCTTCGGCGTGCCGGCCGCCGCGATCCTCTCGGCGAACGGGCTGTCGAGCGCGAGCCAGGTGACGCCCGGCCGGCATATCGTCATTCCGGTCTACCATGCGGGCGGCTCCGCCGCCGTGACGCCGCGGGCGACTCCGGCGGCCCCCCAGCCGCGCATGGTCCTGCAGCAGGGCAAGCCGGCGGCCGAGCCCAGAAGGGTCGTGGAGAAGGTCGCGGAGGCGCCGAAGGAGGAGCCGGCGCCCAAGCCCCATCCGCGTCCGGGACAGGCGATGGCCGCTCCGGTGAAGCCCGCCGCGGTCGAGCGCGCTGCCAAGCTCAATGCCCGCCCGGCCGAGCCGGCCAAGGTCGCCAAGGCCGAGCCCAAGCCGGAGCCGAAGGCGGAGGCCGCCAAGCCCGCCAAGCCGGAGCCGAAGCCCGAGCCGAAGAAGGTCGAGGCCAGGCACGAGGCGAAGCCGGAGGTGAAAACCGCCGCGGCCAAGCCTGCGCCGAAGCTGGAGCCGAAGGTTGTGGCCAAGGCCGAACCCAAGCCGGAGCCGAAGAGGATTCCGGAGAAGCCGGTCGAGAAGGTCGCCAAGATCGAGCCGAGGAAGCCCGTCGAGAAGGCGCCCGAGGCTCCCAAGCCCGTCGCCAGGGCCGAGTTGCCCAAGCCGGAGCCGAAGGCGGAGGCCGCCAAGCCCGCCAAGCCGGAGCCGAAGGTCGTCGCCAAGGTCGAGCCCAAGCCGGAGCCCAAGGTGGAAGCCGCCAAGCCCGTCAAGCCGCCGGCCGAGAAGCCCGTCGCCGAGAAGCCGGCCGAGCCAGCCCCGGCGCCCGCCCCGGCGGAGGAGACCAGCGCGTTCCGCTGGCCGGCCCGCGGCCGGGTGATCGCGGGCTACGGGTCGAGCGGCAACGAGGGCATCAACATCGCTCTGCCCGAGGGCACGCCGGTGAAGGCCGCCGAGGAGGGCACGGTCGCCTATGCGGGCAGCGACGTGAAGGGCTATGGCAAGCTCGTCCTGGTGCGGCACGCCAACGGCTACGTCTCGGCCTACGCTCATAACGGCGAGATCGACGTGCGGCCGGGCGACAAGGTGAAGCGCGGTCAGGTCATCGCGAAGTCCGGCGCCTCGGGCAACGTGACCTCGCCGCAGCTCCACTTCGAGATCCGCAAGGGCGCGACCCCGGTCGACCCGATCCCGAGGCTCGCCAGCAACTGATCCGCGCTTCCATCCGCCGCGACGCGGCGGCCCCCTCCGTCCGGTGCTTCAACCGCACCGGACGGACTCGCATGCGTGACGTGTCGTCCATCGCCAGAGCCGGCTTCCCCGTGTCCAAGACAGCGAGGCCGCCCGCAAGGAACCCTGACGGGCAGGCCCGGTTGTTCCGGCTCACGTACAGGCAAATCCGTCGTCGCCGCACGGAGACATCGGCCATCGGCAGACGTCGCGGAGCGGCGCTTCGGACCTCTCATGGGAGATCACGATGCGACGCCACCTTCTCGTCGTCACGGCTCTGCTGATCGCCGGCCCCGCCCTCGGCCAATCCTTGAGCGAGAGGAGCGGCCTCAACACGCTGATCGGCGCCAGCCCCTCGACCGCCGACTTCGTCAAGGAAGCGGCCATCAGCGACATGTTCGAGCTGCAATCGAGCCAGCTCGCCGCGCAACGCGGCGACGAGGCGACCAAGACATTCGCCACTCACATGCTCGACGACCACCAGAAGACCAGCAGCGACCTCAAGGCGATGGTCCAGGCGGGCAAGGTGAAGGCCGAGATCCCGACCGAGCTCGACTCGACCCATCAGAGCAAGCTCGACAAGCTGAAGGGCCTGAACGGGAGCGACTTCACCAAGCAGTACCAGAGCGATCAGGTGAAGGCGCACAAGGATGCGGTCGACCTGTTCCAGCGCTACGCCAAAGGAGGCGACAACGACGAGCTGAAGGCCTGGGCCGGGAAGATGGAGCCGACCCTGGCGCAGCACCTGAAGATGGCCGAGGATCTCGGCAAGTAGGCGGAACCCTCAGGAAGCGGCTGCGTCCGGCCGGCTGTGGCCGGGCGGAGCCGCTCAGGCGTCCGGGCCGGATCTCCGCCGGATCACGGTGCCGAGGAGTCGCCGTGCGGCCGCACGGCCGTGTGGTGGCCGGAATGGCGGGAGAAGACCCCCAGCCCCACCAGGATCGCGACGAGCACCAGAGCGAAGAGAAAAGCCTGCATCACACCACCATTGCGGATCGGCCCGCCGGAACCGGCGGCAGCCTGTTCAAGATCCGCGCCAACGGAGTGGCGCCGTCAGTACTCGACGGCGAGGCCGCCCAGCCGGGACGCGAGCCGGTAGGCCTTCTCGCGGGTCAGACCCCGCAGGATCACGCGGTCGGCGCTGTAGAGGGTGAAGGTTCCGTCCGCATCAGCCTTGATCCGAATGCCTTCCATGACGGGACGTTCCTCCTGGCGGCCGCTTCCGACGGCCGCTCGCTGCGACTCAACGCGCCGAAGGCGCGAAAAGTGGCGGCAGAGGGCGGGTCATTTTGCGCAATCGTTCGATCTGCTGCGGGCGGCGCGGGCGCGATCGGCCCGTAGCCCAAAGACCCTTTCACCAGGAGCCGCCGTCAGGCCGCGACCGGCGCGAAGCGGGTCGCCAGGATGCCGGAGGTGACCGCCTTGATGTCGCGCAGCCCGCACATCGCCATGGTGGTGTCGAGCTCCTTGCGGATGATGTCGAGGCATTGGGTGACGCCCGCCTCGCCGCCCGCGCCGAGCCCGTACAGGAAGGCCCGGCCGATGAAGACGCCCTTGGCGCCGAGCGCCAGCGCCTTGATGACGTCCTGGCCCGAGCGGATGCCCCCGTCCATCAGCACCTCGATGCGGTCGCCGACCGCCGCCGCAATGGCCGGCAGGGCCGAGATGGAGGAGAGCGCCCCATCGAGCTGACGCCCGCCGTGATTCGACACGATCAGCGCCTGCGCGCCGCTGCGCGCCGCCAGCTCCGCGTCCTCCGGATCGAGGATGCCCTTCAGGATCAGCGGCCCGCCCCAGCGGTCCTGGATGCGCTTCACGTCGTCCCAGTTCAGCGTCGGGTCGAACTGTTCGGCCGTCCAGGAGGAGAGGGACGAGAGGTCGCTCACGCCGCTCGCATGGCCGACGATGTTGCGGAAGGTGCGCCGCTCGGTGCGGAGCATGTTCAGGCACCAGCGCGGCTTGGTCGCGAGGTTGAGGATGTTGGGCAGCGTCATCCGGGGCGGGGTGGAGAGCCCGTTCTTGATGTCCTTGTGGCGCTGGCCGAGGATCTGCAGGTCGAGGGTGAGCACGAGGGCCGAGCAGCCCGCCGCCTTGGCGCGGTCGATCAGCCGGTTGATGAAGTCCCGATCGCGCATGACGTAGAGCTGGAACCAGAACGGCCGGTCGGTGTTCTCGGCGACGTCCTCGATCGAGCAGATGCTCATGGTGGACAGCGTGAAGGGCACGCCGGCCTTGGCGGCGGCGCGCGCGGCCAGGATCTCGCCGTCGGCATGCTGCATGCCGGTGAGGCCGGTCGGCGCGAGGGCCACCGGCATGCTCACGGGCTGGCCGATCATGGTGCTGGCCAGCGTGCGGTTCGTCATGTCGACGGCGACGCGCTGGCGCAGCTTGATGGACGCGAAGTCGGCCTCGTTCGCCCGGTAGGTCCCCTCCGTGTAGGATCCGGAATCCGCGTAGTCGTAGAACATGCGCGGCACGCGCCGCTCGGCGAGCACGCGCAGATCCTCGATGCAGGTGGCGGGCGTCGTCGAGAAGAACCGCGACATCGTGGAGGGCGGCCGTGACGACGGCATCCGGGTCGAGTGCATGGGTATTCCTCGGGCGTTCCTCGATCGGCACCGGACGGCCGTCAAGCCGGGGCGCCTTCTGGTGTTTCTCCGGTGCCCGCAATACTCCTCCGCCGGCGCCCTTGCCCACCCCCTTGCCCACCCCTCGGCCCCGCTACCACCCGCTAAATCTCGTCGATCTCGTCCCGCGGGGTGGCGCTGAGTTCCGCCCAGTCGAGTTCCTCCTCCAGGCGGAAGAACGCGTCGTCGCCGATCGTGCCCTTCTCCCGCAGGCCGAGGATGGTCCGGCGCGCGGCCTCGATCGCCCGCCGGCGCGGGGCATCGGCCGGCAGCGTCCCGGGGGCGCGGCCCTCGCGGTCGCGTTCGGCCTCGCTCAGCGCCGCCGCGAATTCGTGACGCAGGGCCTCCGCGTGGGGCGAGCGCTCCCGGGACAGGCTCCTGACCGCCGCCCGATAGGCCTCGGCCCGGGCGAGCCCGACCTCGCGGCCGACGGGGTCGTCGTCCCGCAGCGAGAACCACGCGAGGAGCGGACGCAGGGTCAGGCCCTGGATCACCAGCGTCCCGAGCACCACGCTGAAGGCGGTCAGAACCACGAGGTCGCGGTGCGGAAAGGCCTGCTCGCCCCCTTCCGGCAAGGCCAGGGCGAGCGCGACCGTGACGACGCCGCGCATGCCGCACCACGCGACGGTGGTGCTGCCGCTGAGGCTCGCGGGCTCCGGGCCGACCGGACCGGTCAGAGGGCGCAGGAGCCGCCCCGCGGCGCCCGCACCCATCACCCAGGCGATGCGCACCAGCACTGCGGTCAGGAAAACCACGCCGGCCACCACGGCATAGCGGCTGCGCTCCTCGGGCGACAATCCTTCCAGGATCGGGCCGATCTGCAGCCCGATCAGCACGAAGGCGAGCACGTTGAGGACGAAGACCGCCGTCTCCCAGACCGCATAGGAGGGCACCCGCAGATGCGCGGGCGTGGTCGCGGGCGAGACGCGCGCCACCGTGATGGCGAAGCTCACCACCGTCAGCACGCCCGACAGGCCGATCCGCTCTGCGAACAGCCACACGCCGAAGGTGGAGACGAACTGCAGCACGATGGCGCTCGGCGCATCGGAGAACCAGCGCAGCCCCCGGATGTAGAGCCACGCCAGGACCGGGCCGGCCACCACGCTGCCGATCACGCCGACCAGGAAGGTCGGCACCACGTCCTGAGCCGCGAAGCTGCCGCTCACGGCCGCCGGCACGGCGAGGCGGTAGATCAGCAGCGCGGAGGCGTCGTTGAACAGGCTCTCGCCCTTGAGGATGGTGACGAGCCGGTGGGGCAGGGGCACGTGGCGCAGCACGGAGAGGGCCGCGACGGCGTCGGGTGGCGCCACGATGGCGCCGAGCGCGATGCAGGCGGCCAGCGGCATGTCCGGCATGAGCCAGCGCACCGCGACCGCGACCGCCGCCGTGGTGACCCCGACGGCCCCGAGCACGAGCCCGGCGATGGAAAGCCAGTTGGCGCGCAGGTCGCGCAGCGAGGTGGCGTAGCCTGCGTCGAGCAGCACGGGCGCGAGAAAGAGCGCGAGCGCGAGATCGGGGTCGAGCCGCAGCTGCGGGACGGCATCCACGAAGGCGAGCCCGGCACCGCCGAGCGCCAGGAAAGCCGGGAACGGCGCCCCCATCCGCCGCGCCAGAGCCGCCAGCAGCACCGCGACCAGCAGGACGCCGACAATCCATTCGAAGACGACCATGATCTCCGCAACCTTCGGGATGCGGGAGATAGGGCGGGCTTGGCAGGTCTGAAGCGTCGGAGGAGCGATCGCGGGCGGATGGGCGCCCGGATGGTCTCGCGCGCCGAAGAGGGCTGAGGGACCGGAGTCTCAGCGAGGCGACTCAATCGAACCTAACCTAACGTGCGTGGCAGCCGCCCCGCTCCTCATGCTGAGGTGGCCGGTGGCGCTGCCATCCGGGCGGACTTGCGGCCGGTTTCATCCCTCAGGGTCGGCCCGGCCGCTGCCAGACCGCCCGGCTGCGCCTTGCGCGGATTTGTCGATCCCGCACAGGATTGAAGATCCTCATCCGTTGCAGGGGCCGAGACGCCTCAGCCGGCCAGCGCCTGCAACTCCCGCACGATGGCATCGCCCATCTCGCTCGTGCCGACGGCGTTCGCGCCGGGGCCCGCGATGTCCCGGGTCCGCACGCCTGCCGCGAGGGTGCGGGTGATCGCGCCGTCCACGAGGTCCGCGGCCTCGCCGAGGCCGAAGGAGTAGCGCAGGGCCATGGCGAGCGAGCCGATCATGGCGATCGGATTGGCGAGGTTCTGCCCGGCGATGTCGGGGGCCGAGCCGTGGACCGGCTCGTAGAGGGCGCGGCGGGTGCCGTTCTCGACCGCGCCGAGCGAGGCCGAAGGCAGCATGCCGAGCGAGCCCGTGAGCATCGCGGCCACGTCCGACAGGATGTCGCCGAACAGGTTGTCGGTGACGAGCACGTCGAACTGCTTCGGGTTGCGCACGAGCTGCATGGCGCAGTTGTCGGCGAGCACATGCTCCAGCGTGACGTCGGAGAACTGCTCCGCATGGACGCGGGTGACGACCTCCTTCCAGAGGACGCCGGTCTTCATCACGTTGTGCTTCTCGGCCGACGAGACCTTGTTGCGGCGCTTGCGGGCGAGGTCGAAGGCCACCCCCGCGATGCGCTCGATCTCGCCCGAGGTGTAGATCTGGGTATCGACGGCGCGCTTGCTGCCGTCCTCCAGGGTGACGATCTCCTTGGGCTCGCCGAAATAGACGCCGCCCGTCAGCTCGCGGACGATGACGATGTCGAGCCCCTCGACGAGCTCGCGCTTGAGGGCCGAAGCCTCGGCGAGCGCCGGATAGCAGATCGCCGGACGCAGATTCGCGAACAGGCCGAGATCCTTGCGCAAGCGCAGCAGGCCCGCCTCCGGGCGGATGGCGTAGGGCACGTTCGCCCATTTCGGCCCGCCGACCGCGCCGAACAGCACCGCGTCGGCGGCCCTGGCGCGGTCGAGGGCGGCGTCGGTCAGCGGCACGCCGTGGGCGTCGATCGCGGCGCCGCCGACGAGGTCGGTCTCGGTCTCGAAGGAGGCGATGCCGCGGCCGGAGAGCCAGCCCAGCACCTTCTCGACCTCGCGCGCCACCTCAGGGCCGATGCCGTCGCCGGGAAGGAGCAGGATCTTGTGCGTGGCCATGGCGTGTTCCGGGATGCTGGAGTGAAGGGTGGTCAGGTGATGCGGTTTCCGGACGATCCGTTCGGAAAGCGTATCACCAAGCCCGCGCGGCGCGGAGCAGAGCTCCGCGCCGGCGTGAGCGAAGCCGAAATCCGCATTGCCGCGCGATTGCGACAGCAATCGCCGAGCAATCAACCGGATTTCGGATGAGAGGGCCGTCAGGTCTTGCGGGCGACGGTGAAGCGGGCGGCCTCGCGCAAGGTCGCGGCTGCCTCGCCCCAGGGGGCGAGCGCCGCCTCGCAGACGGCGACCAGCCGCTCGCATTCGGCGCGGGCGCCGTCGAGGCCGAGCCGGTCGACGAGGGTCGCCTTGCCGGCCTCCTTGTCCTTGCCGGTGCGCTTGCCCATGGCCTCGGAGGAGGCCTCGCGGTCGAGGATGTCGTCGGCGACCTGGAAGGCCTGGCCCAGCGCCCGGCCATAGGCGAGGAGCGCGGCGCGCTGGTCCGGATCGGCGCCGCCGACGATCGCCCCTGCATCGACCGAGACCGCGAGCAGCGCGCCGGTCTTCATCGCCTGGAGCTGGAGCGTCGCGTCGACATCGAGATTGGCCGGCCCGAAGCGGCCCTCCGCGCCGAGGTCGAGGAGCTGCCCGCCCACCATGCCGCCGAGGCCCGCGGCCCGGGCGAGGCCGAGCACCAGCTCGGCCCGGACGCGTGCATCGGGCTGCCAGACCGGATCGGCCAGGATCTCGAAGGCGAAGGTCAGGAGCGCGTCGCCGACCAGGATCGCGGTCGCCTCGTCGAAGGCCCTGTGGACCGTGGGCTTGCCGCGGCGCAGGTCGTCGTTGTCCATCGCCGGCAGGTCGTCGTGCACCAGCGAATAGCAGTGGACGAGCTCGATGCCGCTGCCCGCCGCCAGGGCTCCCGCATAGGGGCCGCCGAGCATGCGGGCGGTCTCGATGGTCAGGAAGGGGCGCAGCCGCTTGCCGCCCCCGAGCACCGCGTGCCGCATGCCCTGCATCAGCCGCACCGGCCGGGTGATCTCGCCGGGGCCGGCCGCATCGCCGAGCCGCTCGTTTAGGAAGCCCTCGACCGCATCGGCGACTGCCGTGAGCCGGGCGGGGAAATCCGCGCCGGTCGGATAGCCGCCGACGGCTGATCCGTGCGAAGGACCATGGGCATCGGTCTGGGGATGGCCCCGGTTCTCGGCCGGCCCGGCCTGCAGTGACGTCATGATGGAAGCCTCGGTCCAGGGAACGGGGGAGGGCGGGATTCAGGAGACGCGTGCCGCGCCGAGGGACGACGAGGCCCGCCCGCCCGCGGCGGCGCCGGCGGGCCGGGCGCCGCGGCTGCGCCGCCTCGTGCGCCTCCTCGTCCTCCTGCCCGTCATGGCGATCGTCCTCGTTCTGATCCTGGCGCTCGTCTATCGCGCAGTGGATCCGCCCTCAACCCTGATGCTTGGCCGTTGGCTCACCGCACGGCCCGTGGAGCGCGACGCCGTCCCGCTCGCCGCCATGGCGCCGTCCCTCGTCCAGGCGGTGGTCGCCTCCGAGGATCAGCGC
The DNA here is from genome assembly GCF_000022085.1 of Methylobacterium nodulans ORS 2060. Lineage (NCBI taxonomy): Bacteria > Pseudomonadati > Pseudomonadota > Alphaproteobacteria > Hyphomicrobiales > Methylobacteriaceae > Methylobacterium > Methylobacterium nodulans. The sequence goes on along the minus strand of NC_011894.1, from coordinate 7,473,019 downwards.
TTCTGCCTGCATGGCGGGGTCGACTGGGAGGCGCTGGGACAGGTGGTGAGCGACGAGGACGGGCCGAGCCGGGGCGCCTCCACGGTCACCATGCAGACGGTGAAGAACGTCTTCCTGTGGCCGGGCCGCTCCTACCTGCGCAAGGCGATGGAGATCCCGCTCGCCCTCGTCGCGGACCAGATCTGGGGCAAGCGGCGCACCATGGAGATCTACCTCAACGTGGCCGAGTGGGGCGACGGCATCTACGGGGCGGAGGCCGCTTCGCGCCATTGGTTCGGCAAGAGCGCCCGCGACCTGACGCGCAGCGAGGCGGCCCTCCTCGTCGCCTCCCTGCCCAACCCGGCCGCGCGCAACCCGGCGCGCCCCTCGCGCGGGCTGAAGGCCCTGGCCGGGCGGCTGCAGAGCCGGATGGCCCGCATCGGCCCTCTGTCCGCCTGCGCGCGGCCCTGACCCCCGGAACGCGGGTGGCGCCCCGCCGATTCCCCGCTTAGAGAGCGGGCCGACCCCCACAGGAGGCAGCATGTTCACACTCGAAATCGACGGAACCCCGATCGCCGTCATCCGGGCGAGCGAGGCACGGGCCCGCGAGCTCCTCGACGTGGAGGGCTTCAAGGACGACCTGCGCACCATGACGAGCGAGGGACGCCCCCTGTGGTCGGGCAATGCCGCGCAGCTGAAGCTCCGGCCCTCGACCGAGGAGGAGATCGAGACCTTCGACGATGCCATGGAGGAGGACGAGGAGTTCGAGCACGAGCCGGACGATTCCGGAACCGGTGCAGCGGCGAACTCGGCCGACACCGAGGATGACGAGCCGGAGGACGTCGATATCCTGTTCCTGGTCGACATCGACGACGAGGCGGAGCACTGATCCCGCAGGCCCTGCAGCGCCGACGTCGCTCATTCAGGCGCGGGGAACCCCTCTGGGAGAGGGGAGGCCGCGCCAATCGTCGCCGGCCGCAGAAGCACGGCACTCAGGAGCGGTGACGATCTCCACGCTCTTTGGGTAAAGCCTCGCCATTGACAGGGCCGGGGCCGGCCCGCCTGCGCGGCGGTCGGTCCCTGCATCGTGACGGCGGCGAGGAACCGGGCCGGACGGATCGGCCGCTCCACGCTCACCGTCGACAAGGGCCGCCCGGAGACGCCGGTCGGCGTCTGCCGGACCGGCGTGACGAAGACGGGCCCCCCACCTTCCGGTGGGGGGCCCGCGACTTACGTCCCGGACGAGGATCTCCGGGTGCTCTTCGTGTCGAGCGACGCGGCCAGCGGGCGCCCGCCCGGCGATCAGGCGCCGAGCTTGCGGCGGCGCTGCCCGAGCGTGCGCAGCCGCAGCGCGTTGAGCTTGATGAAGCCGGCCGCGTCGCGGTGGTCGTAGGCCACCGCGCCCTCCTCGAAGGTGACGAGGTCCTGGTCGTAGAGGGAGTTCGGGCTTTCGCGGCCGATCACGTGCACGCCGCCCTTGTAGAGCTTCAGCCGCACCGTGCCGGTGACCATCTCCTGGCTCTTGTCGATCAGCGCCTGGAGCATCTCGCGCTCGGGCGAGAACCAGAAACCGTTGTAGATCAGCTCGGCGTAGCGCGGCATCAGCTCGTCCTTGAGGTGGGCTGCGCCGCGGTCGAGGGTGATCGACTCGATCGCCCGGTGAGCCGGCAGCAGGATGGTGCCGCCGGGCGTCTCGTACATGCCGCGGCTCTTCATGCCGACGAAGCGGTTCTCGACGAGGTCGAGGCGGCCGATGCCGTTGGCGCGGCCGAGTTCGTTGAGCTTGGCGAGCAGGCTCGCGGGCGAGAGCCGCGTCCCATCGATCGAGACCGCATCGCCGCGCTCGAAGCCGATCGTGATCTCGGTCGGGGTATCGGGCGCCTCCTCGGGCGACAGCGTGCGCGAATAGACGTAGTCCGGCACGGTCTGGGCCGGATCCTCCAGCACCTTGCCCTCAGAGGAGGCGTGCAGGAGGTTGGCGTCCACCGAGAAGGGCGCCTCGCCCCGCTTGTCCTTCGCGATCGGGATCTGGTGCTGCTCGGCGAAGGCGATCAGCGCCTCGCGGGAGCGGAAATCCCATTCGCGCCAGGGGGCGATCACGGTCACGTCGGGCTTGAGCGCATAGTAGCCGAGCTCGAACCGGACCTGGTCGTTGCCCTTGCCGGTGGCGCCGTGCGCGACCGCGTCGGCCCCGACCTTCTCGGCGATCTCGATCTGCTTCTTGGCGATCAGCGGCCGGGCGATCGAGGTGCCGAGCAGGTAGACGCCCTCGTAGACCGCGTTCGCCCGGAACATCGGAAAAACGTAGTCGCGGACGAATTCCTCGCGCAGGTCCTCGATGAAGATGTTCTCGGGCTTGATCCCGAGCAGCTCCGCCTTGCGCCGGGCGGGCTCGAGCTCCTCGCCCTGGCCGAGATCGGCCGTGAAGGTGACCACCTCGCAGCCATAGGTGGTCTGGAGCCACTTGAGGATGATCGAGGTGTCGAGGCCGCCCGAATAGGCGAGCACGACCTTCTGCACGCGCTTCTGGGTCTTGTCGGACATGGGGATACGGGGCCTCGGCTGGCGGTGGGTGTGCGGAGAGGCGGGCCTTATCAGCCGAGCCCGCCGGGGTGCAACCGCCACGACCTCGCCGCGCTTCTTCCGCATGGCGGAGCAAGGCCCGGCCCCGCGCTTGTGGCGGGGAAGGTCCGGAGCGAAGCTCGAGGACACACGCGAAGGAGGACATCCGCATGCCGCGCCGGCCCACCCTCGAATTCTGGTTCGAGTTCGCGTCGACCTACTCCTATCTCGCGGCGATGCGGATCGAGGCGCTGGCGGAGGAAGCCGGGGTGGGCCTGCGCTGGCGGCCCTTCCTGCTCGGGCCGATCTTCGCGGGGCAGGGCTGGACCACCTCGCCCTTCAACCTCTTTCCCGCCAAGGGCCGCGCCATGTGGCGCGACCTCGCCCGCGAGGCCGCGCGGCTCGGCCTCCCACCCATCCGGCGGCCCGCCGACTTCCCGCAGAACAGCCTCGCGGCGGCGCGGGTCGCCAGCTACGGGGCGGACCAGCCCTGGATCGGCCCCTTCACCCGGGCGGTGTTCGAGGCGGAGTTCGCGCGCGGCCAGTCGATCGCCGAGCCCGCCGCGATCTCGGCGCTGCTCAACGGCCTCGGACTCGACGGGCCGGCCATCCTCAAGGCGGCGACCTCCGAGCCGAACAAGAGCCGGCTGCGCGTCGTCGGCGAGGAGGCGAAGTCCCGCGGCATCTTCGGAGCCCCGACCTTCCTCACCGAGGACGGCGAGTTGTTCTGGGGCAACGACCGCCTCGAGCAGGCCCTCGCCTGGGCGACGGGGGACCGCCCGCCGGGCCTCGCGTGAGACGGTTTATCGATGATCGGCTCGCCCGGCCTCCTCTCGCCCGCTCTCCCTGTCCCGGGCGCATATAGCGGCAGCGGAATGCGACCCGGGACCCGGATCTCCTTCCGCTGCTGCGGCAGTCGTCCGGGAAAGTGGGAGCGGGAAGGGGCGGAGAACCCGCGATCCGGTCCGCGAAGGATCCCGTTCGCATCCCGTCTCATCGCGCCCCCTTAAGCAACGCCGGCATCCGCAAGGCGAAACCATCGACCGGATGTCGAATGAGAGGCAACGGGCCGCCATCTTCCGGCCAAGCCGCTGCGCCACACCGGACGGGCAATCGCCGGATCACCCCCATGCCGCTCTCCCGCCGCTCCCTCCTTGCCGCGCTCCTGACCGCGGCGCCCGCCGCCCGGGCCACGGAGGGTCAATGGTTCCCGCTCACGGGCGACGACGGCCGTCCCGTGGCGAATACCCGGCTTCCGGGCGAGCTCGCCTCGGAGATCGCGGAGCTTCCGGGCATCACCTGGGTCGGCAGCGCCGAACCGGCGGTGACGCTCTACGAGTTCTTCGACTTCAACTGTCCCTGGTGCCGGGCGGCGGCGCGCGACCTCTCCGGCCTCCACGCCGCCAGCCCGACCCTGCGGATCGGCCTCGTCCACAACCCGATTCTCTCGCCCCGCTCGGCGCAGGCCGCCAAGGTCGCGCTCGCCCTGCAGCGCCGGGCGGGCTCGGGCGCGGCCTTCGCCCTCTACGGCGCCCTGCTCGGCCGCAGCGGGCCGATCGACGGCCCGCGCGCCCTCGAAGCCGCCCGCGACCTCGGCCACGACCGCGCCGCCCTGGAGGCGGAGGCCGATTCGGACCTCGTCGGCCGGGCGCTCGCCGGGCAGATGCGGCTCGCCGCCAATCTTGGCCTTTCGGCCACCCCGTCCTACGTCGTGGGGACGACCGCGCTCCTCGGCCATCCGGGCGGGCGGACCCTGGCGCGGGTGCTCGCAGCAGTCGAGACCTGCGACTCCGTCCTGTGCGGAGCGGAGAGCCCGGGCTGAGGCGGGACTTGAGGCATCCCGCCGAGCCACCCCCAACGCGCTCAACTCCCTGCCGAATGGCGGGCCTCCAGCCCCCCGGGCGTCGCCTTGCGCCCCCCGTGAACCCATGCTAGGCCCGCGCCGCGCCGGGAAGGGGGGCAGTGTCCGGTCCGGCGTCTTCCCATCATCGACGGGCCGCGCCGCCGCCACGCCTGCGACCGGCGGAAGCGGAACCCGGCGGGCCAGGTAGAGAGAGAGCGCTGGTGGCTCAGAACGGATCGGAATCGGGTTCCACCCTGGGCGGCGTCGCGGGGCGCTACGCCTCGGCCCTGTTCGAACTGGCGCGCGAGGAGCGCGCCGTGGACGCAGTCTCCGAGGGGCTCGACCGGTTCGACGCGCTGCTCAAGGAGAGCGCCGACCTGCAGCGCCTCGTGAGGAGTCCGGTCTTTACCTCCGAGGATCAGGTCAAGGCCATCGACGCGGTGCTCGCGCGCGCCGGGATCACGGGCCTCGCCGCCAACTTCATCCGCCTCTCGGCCGCCAACCGCCGCCTCTTCGTCCTGCCCGACATGATCCGGGCCTTCCGGGCGCTGGTGCGCGAATCCAAGGGCATCGTGCAGGCCGAGGTGCGGCTCGCCGAGACGCCCTCCGACGCGGTGCTGGAGGAGATCAAGGCGTCGCTGCGCGACGTGGCCCGCGCGGAGGTCGATGTCGACCTGCGCATCGATCCGAGCCTGATCGGCGGCATCGTGGTCAAGGTCGGCAGCCGCATGGTCGACGCCTCGCTGCGCACCAAGCTCAACAGCATCCGCCTCGCGATGCGGGACGCGCGCTGACGGCCCTTAAGCCTTCAGCGCCCCCGCTTCCTCGATAAACCCGAACGAGAGACGATCCGACCATGGACATCCGAGCCGCTGAGATCTCCGCGATCCTGAAGGAGCAGATCAAGAACTTCGGCCAGGAGGCCGAGGTCACCGAGGTCGGACAGGTCCTCTCCGTCGGCGACGGCATCGCCCGCGTCTACGGCCTCGACAAGGTCCAGGCCGGCGAGATGGTCGAGTTCGAGTCGGGCGTGCGCGGCATGGCCCTCAACCTCGAGCAGGACAATGTCGGCGTCGTGATCTTCGGCGTCGACCGCGACATCAAGGAAGGCCAGACCGTCAAGCGCACCGGCGCCATCGTGGACGTGCCGGTGGGCAAGGGCCTGCTCGGCCGCGTCGTCGACGCGCTCGGCAACCCGATCGATGGCAAGGGCCCGATCGTCGCCAGCGAGCGCCGCCGCGTGGACGTGAAGGCGCCGGGCATCATCCCGCGCAAGTCCGTGCACGAGCCGATGGCGACCGGCCTCAAGTCCGTGGACGCCCTGATCCCGATCGGCCGCGGCCAGCGCGAGCTGATCATCGGCGACCGCCAGACCGGCAAGACTGCGATCGCCCTCGACACGATCCTGAACCAGAAGCCGGCCCATGAGGGCTCGGACGAGAAGGCCAAGCTCTACTGCGTCTACGTCGCGGTGGGCCAGAAGCGCTCGACGGTCGCCCAGTTCGTGAAGGTGCTGGAGGATAACGGCGCCCTCGAATACTCGATCGTCATCGCGGCCACCGCCTCCGACCCGGCCCCGATGCAGTTCCTGGCGCCCTTCTCGGGCTGCGCTATGGGCGAGTTCTTCCGCGACAACGGCATGCACGCCGTGATCATCTACGACGACCTGTCCAAGCAGGCCGTCGCCTACCGCCAGATGTCGCTGTTGCTGCGCCGTCCGCCGGGCCGCGAGGCCTATCCGGGCGACGTGTTCTACCTGCACTCCCGGCTCCTGGAGCGCGCGGCCAAGATGGGCGACGCGGCCGGCGCCGGCTCGCTCACCGCGCTGCCGGTCATCGAGACCCAGGCGAACGACGTCTCGGCCTACATCCCCACCAACGTGATCTCGATCACCGACGGCCAGATCTTCCTCGAGACCGACCTGTTCTACCAGGGCGTGCGCCCGGCGGTGAATGTCGGCCTCTCGGTGTCGCGCGTCGGCTCGGCCGCGCAGACCAAGGCGATGAAGAAGGTCGCCGGCAAGATCAAGGGCGAGCTCGCGCAGTACCGCGAGATGGCCGCCTTCGCGCAGTTCGGCTCGGATCTCGATGCGGCGACGCAGCGCCTGCTCAACCGCGGCTCGCGCCTGACCGAGCTCCTCAAGCAGCCGCAATTCTCGCCGCTGAAGATGGAGGAGCAGGTCGCGGTGATCTATGCGGGCGTGAACGGCTACCTCGATCCGATCCCGGTCAACCGGGTGCGGGCCTTCGAGGACGGGCTGCTCGCCACCCTGCGCGGCAAGCATGCGGACCTTCTGGAGGCGATCCGCGCCTCCAAGGATCTCAGCGACGAGTCGGCGGCCAAGCTGAAGGGCGTGGTCGAGGCCTTCGCCAAGTCCTTCGGTTGAGACCGGCACGAGCCCCGAGGGACCCCCGATGGCGAGTCTGAAGGACCTGCGCAACCGCATCGCCTCGGTGAAGGCGACCCAGAAGATCACCAAGGCGATGCAGATGGTGGCGGCGGCCAAACTCCGCCGCGCGCAGAATGCGGCGGAGAATGCCCGCCCCTACGCGGAGCGCATGGCCGCCGTTCTCGGCAACCTCGCCACCAACCTGACGCCCGGGGCGGAGACGCCCCGGCTCCTGGCAGGGACCGGGGCGGACCGGGTGCATCTGCTCGTCGTCTGCACTGCGGAGCGCGGCCTCTGTGGCGCCTTCAACTCCTCGATCGCGCGGCTTGCGCGCGATCACGCCCGCCGCCTCGTGGCGGAGGGCAAGACCGTCAAGATCATCTGCGTGGGCAAGAAGGGCTACGACATCCTGCGCCGCGAGTTCCGCGACCAAATCGTCGAGCTGATCGAGCTGCGCGGCGTGCGCCAGCTCGGCTTCGAGAACGCGGAAGCGGTCACCGAGAACCTGCTCAACCGCTTCGAGGCGGGCGAGTTCGACATCGCGACCCTGTTCTACTCGCGCTTCCGCTCGGTGATCGCTCAAGTTCCGACCGCTCAGCAGATCATCCCGGCCGAGATCTCGCCGGCGTCCGAATCGGCGCAGACCGACGCGGCCTACGAGTACGAGCCGGAGGAGGGCGAGATCCTGGCGGCCCTGCTCCCGAAGAACCTCACCGTCCAGATCCTCCGCGCGCTCCTGGAGAACGCCGCCTCCGAGCAGGGCGCGCGCATGAGCGCCATGGACAGCGCAACCCGCAACGCCGGCGAGATGATCAAGAAGCAGACGCTGGTCTACAACCGGACCCGTCAGGCCATGATCACCAAGGAGCTGATCGAGATCATCTCCGGCGCCGAGGCGCTCTGACCGCACACTTCAGGGAATCCTTCAGATGGCGAATACTGCGACCCCCGGCGCCGGCTCGAACAAGGTCGGTCACATCACCCAGGTCATCGGCGCGGTCGTCGACGTGCAGTTCGACGGCCACCTGCCCGAGATCCTGAACGCCCTCGAGACCAAGAACCAGGGCAACCGCCTCGTCCTCGAAGTCGCCATGCAGCTCGGCGAGAACACCGTGCGCTGCATCGCCATGGACACCTCCGAGGGCCTGGTGCGCGGCCAGGAGGTCACCGATACGGGTGCCCCGATCAGGGTGCCGGTCGGCGCCAACACGCTGGGCCGCATCATGAACGTGATCGGCGAGCCGATCGACGAGGCCGGCGAGATCGCCGCCGAGAGCTACCGCGCCATCCACCAGCCGGCCCCGACCTACGCCGAGCAATCCACCGAGGCGCAGATCCTCGTCACCGGCATCAAGGTCGTGGATCTCCTCGCCCCCTACGCCAAGGGCGGCAAGATCGGCCTGTTCGGTGGCGCCGGCGTCGGCAAGACCGTGCTGATCATGGAGCTCATCAACAACATCGCGAAGGCCCATTCGGGCTACTCGGTCTTCGCGGGCGTGGGCGAGCGGACCCGTGAGGGCAACGACCTCTACCACGAGATGATCGAGTCCAAGGTGAACATGGACCCGAAGGAGCACGGCTCCGCCGAAGGGTCGAAATGCGCCCTGGTCTACGGCCAGATGAACGAGCCCCCGGGCGCCCGCGCCCGCGTCGCGCTCACCGGGCTGACCGTCGCCGAGCATTTCCGCGACGAGGGCCAGGACGTGCTGTTCTTCGTCGACAACATCTTCCGCTTCACGCAGGCGGGCTCGGAGGTGTCGGCGCTTCTGGGCCGCATCCCCTCGGCGGTGGGCTATCAGCCGACCCTCGCCACGGACATGGGCGCGCTCCAGGAGCGCATCACCACCACGAACAAGGGCTCGATCACCTCGGTCCAGGCGATCTACGTGCCGGCCGACGACCTGACCGACCCGGCGCCCGCCACCTCCTTCGCCCACCTCGACGCCACGACCGTGCTGTCCCGCTCGATCGCCGAGAAGGGCATCTACCCGGCGGTGGACCCGCTCGACTCGACCTCGCGCATGCTCTCGCCGACCATCCTCGGCGAGGAGCACTACAACGTCGCCCGCCGCGTCCAGCAGGTGCTGCAGCGCTACAAGGCGCTCCAGGACATCATCGCCATCCTGGGCATGGACGAGCTGTCCGAGGAGGACAAGCTGACGGTGGCCCGCGCCCGCAAGATCGAGCGCTTCCTCAGCCAGCCCTTCCACGTCGCCGAGGTGTTCACCGGCTCGCCGGGCAAGCTCGTGGCCCTCGAGGACACGATCAAGGGCTTCAAGGGCCTGGTCGAGGGTCAGTACGACCACCTGCCGGAGGCGGCCTTCTACATGGTGGGCACCATTGAGGAGGCGGTCGAGAAGGCCCAGCGCCTCGCCGCCGCCTGATCGGCACCGCGGATCGTCACGGTCGGCCGGGGATCGGGCTCGCGCCCGGTCCCCGTTCTGCGAACGAAACCGGGCACGCCCGAAACCGGAACTGACCTCATCCCATGGCCACTTTCCAGTTCGACCTCGTCGGCCCCGAGCGGGTCCTCTATTCGGGCCCGGTCGATGCCGTGCAGCTGCCCGGCTCCGAGGGCGAGATGACGGTGCTGCCGGGCCACGCGCCCGTGCTGACCACGCTCAAGACCGGCGTCCTCGTCATCACCGAGGGCCCGCAGCACGGAAAGCGCGTGCTGGTGCGCGGCGGCTTCGCCGAGATCAACGCCACCGGCCTCACCGTCATCGCCGAGCGGGCGACGCCGGTCGAGGAGCTGACCTCCGAGAGCATCGACGCGGAGATCATCGCCGCCGAGACGCATCGCGACGCCACCGATGATCTCGACAAGCGCCGCGACATCGACATGGCCATCGCGCAGCTGCGCGAATCGAAGGAAGCGCTGAAGTTCTGAAGTATGTCCAGGAGACATGGACACCGGCTCCCCGGCACCTCGTCTCCGTCCAGACATCCGATCAATCAAGGGCTGATCCCGTCTCCGAACTGCTCGTTCGGAGACGAACTCATTGAGCCCGCGCGGCGCGGAGCTCTGCTCCGCCCCTGTCCCGGGCGCATGCAGCGTCAGCGGAATGCAACCCGGGACCCAGCACAGGAAGTCGCGCAGCGACCGCTTGTCAGCGCCGGTGCTGGAAGATTGAGCCGCTTCGCGGCAACTCACCGTGCTGGATCCCGGATCTCCTTCCGCTGACGCTCCGGTCGTCCGGGACAGGGCGGAGACCGTGTCATCGCGCCCCCTTCAGCGAAGCCGTCGACCGGATGTCGGATGGATCAGCCTCCGGCGCCGGCCTCCTGGCAGCGGATCAGCCGCGTCGGGCTCGCCGAGGCCTCCGGCACCACCGGCTGGAACACGCCGGTCTCGGGATCGCGCACCCGAAGCTCGCCGGTCGCGATGCCGAAATGCGCCCCGTGCAGCTGGAGCCTGCCCTTCTCGACCAGGATCCGCACGCACGGAAAGGTCATCAGGTTCTTCAGGCTGTTGGCCACCGTCGCGTATTCCAGCTGCTCCAGGTAGTCGGGCCCGTCGCCGGAGCCGATCCGCTCGGCCGCAGGCGCAATCAGCGACACCCAGCGGCCGATGAAGTCGCCCGGCGAGAGCGGCGCCGCAGAATCCGCGAAGGCCCGCACGCCGCCGCAGCGGGCATGGCCCAGCACCACGATGTGCTTCACCTTGAGCGCCTGCACGGCGTACTCAAGGGCCGCCGAGGTGCCGTGATACTCGCCGCCCGTCTCGAAAGGCGGCACCAGATTGGCGACGTTGCGCACCACGAACAGCTCGCCCGGTCGCGCATCGAAGATCACCTCCGGCGAGACCCGGCTGTCGCAGCAGCTGATGACCATGATCTCGGGGCTCTGCCCCTCTGCGAGCGATTCGTAGCGACCGCGCTCGCGGGCGAAGCGGTCGTCCAGGAAGGCGCGGTAGCCTTCGGTGAGCGTATGGGGAAGCATGGGCCGGCTCATCGGTTGGGACGGGCGGTGTGAGTGGCGAGCCTGCCCGGGGCACTGCCCCGGGACCCCGGCAGAGGGACCAAGTCCCTCTGCACTCCCATCTAGGCTGCCCCCTCGCCCCAGACGAGTTGGACTTCCGTCACCGTCTCTCCCGCCGCGATCCGGCGGGCGAGGGCCGCAAGGCCGACCGGCTCGACGCGCTCCCGGGTGGCTTCGAGTTCGTCGAGCGGCCACCAGCGGGTGCCGAGCACCGGGTTGTCCTCCGTCTCGGCAAGGCGGGACGTGTCGATGCCGTCGCTCGGCAGGCGCACCACGAAGTAGCGCTCACGGGCGATGCGGGGCTTGATGAACAGCGTGAACGGCCCCTCGCAGCGGGCGACCAGCGGCCCGATCGGCGCGTCGGTCACGCCGATCTCCTCCTCCAGTTCGCGCCGGCAAGCCTCCTCGGGCGTCTCACCGGGCTCGATTCCGCCGCCCGGCATGAACCAGAAGCAGCGTTCGCCGGGCCGCGCCGGATCCACGTCGCGCACCGCCTGATAGGCGATGAGGAGCAGGCGGTTCTGCGGGTCGAAGACCAGGGCGCGGGCGATGTCGCGGGTCGGCAGGGTCATGGCGGAGCCTCGTGCGGGAGGAGGGTCCAGATCGCGGCGGACAGGCCATGCGCGTCGCGCTCCGGCGGATCGGGATAGGACACCCCGCATCCGCGCGCGATCCCCCGCGCAACGACGAGGGCGGCCAGGGCGTCGAGAAGGTCGTCGGGCTTGGCGCCCCGCGGCGGCGGGCCGGCGACGACCGCCTCCGGCAGGCCGGAGCGCCGCAGCAGCGCCCGGCGCTCGGCCATCCCGCCGGCCTTGCGCTTCGCTTGAGCGAGCGGCACGCCCCCGTTGAGGCTCGCGAAGGCGAGTTCGGGGTGGACCTCGTAGATGCGCTCGCGCAAAGCCGGGCGCGTCCGCAGAAGCCCGTCCACCGCGCGGATGCGGGGGAAGATGGCGTTGGCGGGCGGAGAAGGAGCGAAGGGCTGCAGCCCCGGCTGCCGGGCGAGCGCGATCGCCGCCGTGTAGTCGGCCGCATAGACCACCGCCCGCGACGAGGTCGGGAAGACGGAGCCGCGGCGCGGGCCGAGGAGCGGGCGCACGAGCTGCTCGGCGGCGCGCCCGCCCGCACCGACCTGCTCGGGCAGCCCGATCGGGATGTCGACCGCGACGACGGCCGGCGCCTCCGGCGCGTCGCAGATGGCGGCTAGGTCCGGCAGGATGCGGACGACGACGCGGGAGGGGTCGTCGAGGGCCTGGAACGCGGCGATCCAGCCGCCGGGGCATCCGTCGACCCCCGCGACCCAGGCGGGCACGCTTACGAAGCGTCTTTCACCGGGCAGCCATAGGGCTGCACGGTCTTCACCGCCATGGGCCGGCCGGCGGCCCCGCAGCCCAGGACCGCGCCGGACAGCGGCAGGATGGCGAGGGCGGCGCGGCGCTTCGTCCGCATCGGATCATCACTCCTTGGCGGAAGCCGGCGCGTCGAGGGCGGCGGCGCGGCGCGGCGGCGCGAGGCTCTCCAGCGCGGCGAGCACGGTCGATTCGGTGAGGATCTGCGGCAGCACCTGCGCGTCGCCGGGGCCCCGATAGAGCAGGTAGAGCGGCACGCCCGAGCGGCCATGCGCCTCAAGCACCCGCGTGATCTCGGGGTTCTGATTGGTCCAGTCGCCCTTCAGATAGACGACGTCGCGGGCGCGGAACGCCTGCCGGACGGCGGCCGTGGACAGGGAGGTGCGCTCGTTCACCTGGCAGGTGATGCACCATGCCGCCGTCATGTTCACGAAGACCGGTCGGCCCTCGGCCAGGAGCCCGTCGAGCCGCGCCTGAGTGAAGGGCTCGGGCCCGCCCGCCACCGCGACGGGGACCGCCTGCGCGCGGTCGCGGTCGAGGGCCGCGACGAGGATGCCGAGCGCCAGCACCCCGAGCACGGCTGCCCCTTGTGCGAGGCTTCTGCCCCAGGGACCCGCCTGGCGGGCACGTTCCAGCATCCAGGCGCAGAAGCCCACAAGGACGAGGCCGATCAGCGCCAGGAACAGGCCGCCCGGGCCGACCTGCTGGCTGAGCACCCAGACGAGCCACGCCACCGTCGCGTAGAGCGGGAAGGCGAGGAAGCCCCGGAGGGTCTCCATCCAGGGACCGGGCCGCGGCAGGCGCCGGATTGCGGCGGGCCAGAGGGTGAGGAGCAGGAAGGGCAGGGCGAGCCCGAGCCCGAGCGCCGCGAAGACCGCGAGGCTTAAGGTTGCTCCTTGCGTGAGGGCGAAACCCACCGCCACCCCCATGAAGGGCGCCGTGCAGGGCGTCGCCACGACGGTGGCGAGGACGCCGGTGAAGAACGAGCCTTCGAGCCCCGCCCGCCGCGTGAGCCCGTCGCCGATCCCGACGAAGCGCCCGCCGAGATGCACCACGCCCGACAGGCTTAAGCCCAGGGCGAACAGCCCGTAGGCGAGGCTCGCGACGACGAGGGGCGATTGCAGCTGGAAGCCCCAGCCGATCTGCGCGCCGCCGGCCCTGAACCCGACGAGCAGCGCGGCGAGGCCGAGGAAGGACGCCAGCACCCCCGCCGTGTAGGCGAGCCCGTGCAGGCGCACCCGCCCGGGGCTCTCGCCCGCCTGCCGCACCAGCCCGAGCACCTTGATCGACAGGACCGGGAACACGCAGGGCATCAGGTTGAGGAGGATGCCCCCGAGAAAGGCGAGAAAAGCTGCCTGCCACAGGCCGGCGGGGGCTTCCGGCGCCGCCGGCGCCGAAACCGGGGGAGATACCGCGGCAACGGCTTGCGCCGGCGCCTCGCCGAGCGCGAAAGCATGCCGGACCGGGCCGCTGCCCGTGTCCTCGGTGAGCGCCAGCACCCCATCGAGGCGCTCGACCGGCTCGGACGGGTTCAGGCTGCTGCGCTTGAGCCCGAGATGGAGCCCGCCCGCATCGACGGAGACATCCTGCGGGGCCGCGTGCTCGATCACCGTCTCGGAATAGGGGAAGAAGGCGACGTCGCGGATGGCCTCCCCCTTGAGGCCGGGCGCGTCGAGATGGAGGGTGAGCGTGTCGCCCGCGGCGGTCACCCGGGAGGGCCAGGGGGAGGGCTGCGGGAGCTGCGCCCGCGCGGCCTCGAACAGGTCGCGCTGACGGGGATCCGGCCGCACGCTAGTGCCCGGCGGCGCGACCGGCAGCGTGGCCGACACATTCGCCTCGCCCGGAATGCACTCGCGCTCGCAGACGAGGTAGGAGACCTTCGCGCGCAAGGTGACGGAGCGGGTATCGAGCGTCGCGGGCGGCGTCAGCGTGGCGGTGAGGAGCGTCTTGCCCTCATAGCCGAAATTGACGAGCTCCGAGACCGGGATGCGCGCGGGCACCGGCCACGCGATCGCACCCGCCGCGAAGCCCGGCGGCAGGGCCCAGGCGATCTCGGGGGCAAGGCCGGAATCGCCCGGATTGCGCCAGTAGACGTGCCAGTGCGGCTTCATCACCAGCCGCACTCCCACCGTGAAGGGCTGGCCCGCCGCCACCGCCCCGGGCTCGGCCACGAGTTCGGCCCGCACGAGGTCGGCGTACTTCGGGTTTATCCGCGGCGCCTGCGCGGCGGCGGGCAGGGCGGCGAGAGCCGCGATCGCAACGAGGAGCGACGGGACGTGGCGCATCGGAACCTTCCTGGTTCCCCATAGCGGCACTCCGTGGCGGGGGCGAGGCGGCGGGGGGACGCGTTTGCGTGAGCGGGTGCGGGACCACCATCCCGCGCCGCCGGCCCCTATTTGTGCGGGTTGCCGGACTGGCTGCCCGGGCCGGTCCCCGGCGAGCCGCTGCCGGTCGGGCGCTGCGTGCTCGACGTGACGCTCGGACCCATATTGCCGCCGCTCGCGCCCTGCGTGCCGGTCGAGCCCATACTGCCGGGATTGTTGCCGCCGATTCCGCTGCCGGGCGGCTGGCTCGACATGCCGGACCCGGTATTGGTGGGGGCGGCCGGGGCCGCGCCCGAGCCGTTGTTGATGCCCTGGGCCAGGGCGGGGGCGCTGACCGCCACCAAGGCCGCGAGGGCGAGGGCAGTGGGACGAGGCTTGATGGAAAGGGGCTTGGTCATCGGGACGCTCCGTGGTCGGCGCAATGCGCCGTTGCGACGGGCAACGGGATCGGCGCGCCGCCGTTCCGACTCCGGCTCCTGCACCACCGCCCGCATTGTCCGAACGCCCCTCACGCAGGAGGCGGCAGAGATCATGACCCAATCGGCACTGGTGGTCGGCATCGTCGGCAACACCCTCGCCCGGCACCTCCTGGTCGAGGGATGAACAAGACGATGCATGGCGCGCAATGGAGACGCCTGGAGGCCTCCGATTTGGCAGCAATCAATTCGATTGCCGATATTGTTCATGCAAACTACCCGGAGGATGAGGCGATCCTCCTCGAACGCTTGGCTCTGTATCCGGACGGGTGCTTCATCCTTGCAAGAGAGAACAATCCTGTCGGCTATATCATCAGCCATCCCTGGCAGTTCGGCCAACCACCAGAACTCAACTCTCTGCTAAATTCCATTCCAGATCCGGCAACAACTTATTTCATCCACGACATTGCGCTTTTGCCTATTGCCCGAGGGACGGGGGCCGCCTCCGCGATGATCCCGAACCTTATGAGACATGCAGCAACGGCACGCCTCCCCAACGTCTCCCTTGTGGCCGTGAACAACTCGATGGAGTTTTGGGAGCGACACGGTTTTCGTGTGTTCGAGGACCCTTCCCTCGGCACGAAGCTCTCAAGCTACGACGAAGATGCCCGTTTCATGTTTCGAAGCGTGCCGGCCTGAGTCTTGTTCTCACGCGCTCCCTGACGCCGAACCGGCCTCCACTGTGGCGGAGAGCGCTCTAAGCAGGCTTGCGTTGGCGTGCCACCACTTCGCTTGCTTAGGTCCTTAGCCTGTCGCAGGTTTTTGTCGGAAAACCGCGGGCTCCGAAACCTGCTTAGCGCCGCCCGAACAGCCGCTCGATGTCGTGGAGCTTGAGTTCGACATAGGTCGGGCGGCCGTGGTTGCACTGGCCCGAGAGGGGCGTCGCCTCCATCTCGCGCAAGAGCGCGTTCATCTCCTCGGGCCGCAGGCGGCGCCCGGCCCGGATCGAGCCGTGGCAGCTCATGCGCGAAAGCACGGCGTCGAGGCGCCGCGCGAGCGGATCGGCGCCGCCCTCCTGCAGCACGTCGACCACATCGGCGAGCAGCGCCCGGACGCTGCCGCCCGCCAGCGCCGCCGGCACCTCGCGCACCAGCACTGCCCCATGCCCGAAGGCTTCGAGGACGAGGCCGAGGGCTTCGAGGTCGCCCGCCGCCTCGGCGAGGCGGTCGGCCTCCGCCGGATCGAGCTCGACCACATCGGGGATCAGGAGGAGCTGGCGGGCGATGCCGCCCGCCGCGCGCTCGCGCTTGAGCCGCTCGTAGACTAGGCGCTCATGGGCCGCGTGCTGGTCGACGATGACGATGCCGTCCTGCGTCTGCGCCACGATATAGGTCTCGTGGAGCTGCGCCCGGGCGGCACCGAGCGGATGGGTCGGGGAGGCGGGCTCGGGCGCCGGCTCGCGCCAATCGGCGCCCGGCGGCATCGCCGCGCCGGCGAACGCCGCCTGCGCCTCATCGGCGAATCCGGCCGGCTGCTCGGCGGCTTCAGGCGCCCCGAGGAAGTCCTGCGCGAAGGACTCGACCCGGCCCGAGCCGCGGGGGGCGGCCGGCGGCGGATCCGGGCGGCGCAGCGGCAGTAGGGGGCCTTGCGCGGGGCGCAGGCTCTCCAGGGTTTTTGCCGCCACGCTGCCCGAGGCGCGCCCGCCCTCGCGGCGCAGGGCCTCGTGGATGGCGCTGACGATGAGGCCGCGCACCAGCCCGGGCTCGCGGAAGCGCACCTCCGTCTTGGCCGGATGCACGTTGACGTCGACTTCGGTCGGGTCGCAGGTCAGCGCCAGCGCCAGCACGGGATGGCGGTCGGAGGCCATCACATCCGCATAGGCGCCGCGCACCGCCCCGAGGAGCAGCCGGTCGCGCACGGGCCGGCCGTTGACCACGAAATGCATGTGGGTCGCCGCCGCCCGGTGGAAGGTCGGCAGGCCGATATGCCCGTCGAGGGCGAAGCCCTCGCGCTCCAGGCTCACGGGAACCGAGTTCGCGGCGAAATCGGCCCCCAGCACGGCGGCAAGGCGCCTCAGCCACGATCCCTGGCCGGTCTCGGCCGGGAAGGTGAGCCCGGCACCGCCTTCGCCCCGCAGGGTGAAGCGGATCTGCGGATGGGCAACCGCGAGCCGGCGCAGGATCTCGGCGACGGCGCCGGCCTCCGCCCGGTCGGATTTGAGGAACTTGAGCCGCGCCGGGGTGGCGGCGAACAGATCCGTGACCTCGACGCGGGTGCCGCGCTCGGCCGCGACCGGCCGCACCGGCCCCTTGATGCCGGCATCGACCACGAGGCCGTGGCCGCTCTCGGCCTCCGCCGTGCGCGAGACGAGGGAGAGCCGCGCCACGGCGCCGATCGAGGGCAGGGCCTCGCCGCGGAAGCCCAGCGTGTCGATGCGGTCGAGGTCGCCCTCCGGCAGCTTCGAGGTGGCGTGGCGCTCGACCGCGAGGGCGAGATCCTCGGGGCCCATGCCGATGCCGTCGTCGAGGACGCGGATCAGGCGCCGTCCCCCGGCCTGGATCGTCACCTCGATGCTGGTCGCGCCCGCGTCGATGGCGTTCTCGACCAGTTCCTTCACGGCCGCGGCCGGCCGCTCCACCACCTCGCCCGCCGCGATGCGGTCGACGAGCACCGGGTCGAGGCGGCGCACAGCCGGACGGGGCGGGGACGAGACGAGCATGACCTCAATATAGAGGTCGGGACGGGGCTTTGCGACGGCCCGCCCCCGGTCGGCGCCCATCACCCCCGCGCGGACTCGTCTCGGAAGGAATCAACCGGAAACCGTATGAAATCGTCCGGCATGCGCCTCGCCGTGTTCCGTTGCGGGGGGACGCTCGCCAATGTCCCCTCGGCGAGGGGGGTTCCGGACGCGCGAAGGGCCGCGCGAGGCGGCCCTTCGGGGAAGTGGATCGGACGGGTGGCCTACTCGCCGGCCATCATCTCGGGCGAGTAATGGCCGCACCAGTCGGAGGCCGAGACGACGGGCCACAGGCCGTGCCCCTGCGGCTCGGGCTGGCTCACGGGCGGATTGAAGCGGCACAGGCCCTCGTCGCCCTGCGGGCGGCCGGTATTGAGCTTGTGCGTGTCGTAGTAGCGGCAGGTGCGGCAAGCCATGCCGGTTTCGGTGCTCGCCATGCTCGTCTCCTCGCGCGTTTGGAATCCCTCCAGACAACCGTCGCCGAGCGCGGTGGGTTCCCGCGCCCGCTCCGACACTCACCTCACCACGGGTCGAACGAGAATCTGTCGGGCGCTTCGAGAAGCGCCCGACAGATTCTCAGGCATCGGTGGATCGGATGTTCGGACGGCGAAAAGGTGCCGGGGACCGGCATCCCCTTCTCCGGGACAGATTCTAGGCCGCCTCGCGCGACAGCTTGAGCGTCTCGCGCTGGATGAGATCGCGGTAGAAGCCGTCGAGATGGACGAGGCGCTCGGGCGAGCCGTCCTGGATCACCTGCCCGCCGTCCAGCACCACGATCCGGTCGAAATCCTTCAGCGTCGACAGCCGATGCGCGATGGCGATGACGGTGCGGCCCTTCATCAGGTTGCCGAGCGCCTCGCGGATCGCCTCCTCGGATTCGGTGTCGAGGGCCGAGGTCGCCTCGTCGAGGAGCAGGATCGGCGAATCCTTCAGGATCGCGCGGGCCACCGCGATGCGCTGGCGCTGGCCGCCCGAGAGCTTCACGCCGCGGTCGCCCACGATGGTGTCGAAGCCCTGCGGCAGGTCGTTGATGAACTCCGTGCAGCGCGCCGCCTCGGCGGCGGCCCAGACCTCCTCGTCGGTGGCGTCGGGCCGGCCGTAGCGGATGTTCTCGCGCAGCGAGCGGTGGAACAGCGAGATGTCCTGCGGCACGACGGTGATCGCCTCGCGCAAGGATTCCTGCGTCACCCGGCCGATATCCTGGCCGTCGATGAGGATGCGGCCGCCCTGCGGGTCGTAGAAGCGCTGCAGCAGGGTGAAGAGCGTCGACTTGCCGCCGCCCGAGCGCCCGACAAGCCCGACCCGCTGGCCGGGCTCGATGGCGAGGTTGAACTCCCTGAACACCTCGCGCCCGTCCGGGTAGCTGAAGGCGACGCGCTCGAAATCGAGCCGCGCGCCCTCGCCGACGAGGGGCTTCGCCTCCGGGTGGTCGCGCAGGTCGTGGGGCTGCAGCAGTGTGCGCAAGGCTTCCGAGAGCCGTGCCGTGTGCTGGGTGACGTCGACGAGAGCCACCGCGAGGTCGCGGGTCGCGGCCAGGATGGTGAGGCCGAGCGTGCAGACGAGCACCACCTGACCCGCCGTCGCGGCGCCCACCTCCCACATCCGCACCGCCCAGTAGAGCAGGCCCAGCACCGCCACCACCGTGATGATGGCGTGCATGACGCGCAGCTTCTCGAGATAGAGCAGGCTGCGGCGGCGCGCCGTCATCTCGACGCCGATGGTGCCGTCGAAGCGCACATATTCGCGCTTGAAGGCCGAGAAGGCGCGCACGAGCGGCATGTTGCTCACGAGGTCGACCATCTCGCCATCGACGGCGGCGGCCTTCTCGGCGAAGTCGTGGTGGAGCGGCTTGCCGGCCGCGGCGATGCGGAACATCAGCACCACGACGCCGCCGCAGATCACCAGCAGGCCCACCGCCATCGGGAGGCTGACCGCGCCGACATACAGGATGGCGCCGAAGGCCGCCGCGCAGGGCGGCATCACGTTCCAGACGAACATGTTCTCGGCGGTGAAGATCGCGTTCGAGGTCGCCGTGATGCGGCTCGCCAGCGTTCCGGGCTGCCGGTCGGCGAAGTAGGAGGGCGAATGGCCGGTCAGGTGCCGGAACAGGTCGCGGCGGATGTCGCCGGTCACCGCCACGAAGGTGAAGCTCGCGATCAGGCTCGCGACGCGCCAGAGCATGTTGTCGGCGCCGATGAAGACGATCAGGAGGGTGAGCGCCCCCCAGATCTCCCCGGATTGCGGACCCTTGCCGAGAGCGTCGACCACGCTCTTGAGCCCGTACTGCGTGCTGACCGAGCAGGCGACGGCACCCAGCACCGCCAGGACGATGGCCGCGTGCGGGAGCACGCGGCGGCGCAGGTAGCGGGCCACGAAAGCCCAGGGCCGTTCAGCGTAGGCGCAGAGGTCATCCATCGTGACGATCGATCCCGGTTCTTCGCCCGCGTGCGGCCGGTCGTGGGACGGAACGGATGTCCGGGAAGCCCGGAATACCCGCCAAAGCCGCAACGCGGAAGCGTCGCCTTATGTTGCAGGCAAAATAGGTCGGCCGCGTGGTTTTATAGCGAGCCTACATGAACAGGAGTTGAGCGGGCATGCTGCAATGCGGCAGCCTCGTGCGGCAGAGCAGCATACCGATGCCGGCCTGTGGCTCATCCGCCACGCCCCCGCCGCGTTTCCGGCATCACCAGCACGAGGGCCACGAACGCGAAGGCCGCGACCGCGGCGAGCCCCAGGAAGGCGGCGTTGGTCCCCAGATGGTCGGCCATGTAGCCCGAGAGCGTGGTGCTGATCGCCGCCCCGATTCCCATGCCGGTGCCGATCGCCCCGAGCGCGAGGTTGAAGCGGCCGGTGCCGCGGGTCGCATCCGCCACCACGAGCGGTACCATCACGCCGATCACCGCCGCCGAGACGCCGTCGAGCACCTGGATCAGCACCAGGAGCTCAGGTTCCTGCGTGTAGGCGATGAGGAGGCCGCGCAGGGGCAGGGCGGCGAAGCCCAGGATCAGGAGCGGCCGCCGGCCGTAGGTCTGGGCGGCCCGCCCGACCGCGGGCGCGATCAGCGCCATGACGATCTGCGGCGCCATGATGCAGGCAGCGATCAGCACCGTGGCGGTCTGGCTCGCGCGCATGGTGAGGACGCTGCCGACGAGGGGCAGCATCGCCGCATTGGCGACGTAGAACAGGAGGATGCAGGCGCCTAAGCACAGCAGCGCCCGGTTGGTGACGAGCAGCCTGAGGCCCGCCCAGCCGCTCGGCGGCGGCCCGCCGTCGCGACCTTGAGGGCGCACCACGCCGATCTCGTTCGCGCGGATGAACCAGAGGGCCACAAGCGTCGGGGCCACCAGGGCCGCCGTGACGTAGAACACTGCCGCGTTCGACAGATAGTAGCCGCAGGCGCCCATGCCGGCCGCCGCGAGCGCGTTGCCGATCGAGGAGAAGCGGGCGTTGCGGCCGAGCCGCTCGCCGAGGCGGGCATGGCCGGTGAGCCCGAGGCTGATCGCCGCGATGGCGGGGGTGAGCGTGCAGCTCGCCAGCGAATGGGCCGCCATCGCGAGCGCGGCGATCAGGAAGCTCGGCCACAGGCCGAGCCCCGCCGCGCTGGCGCCGATGATCGCGACCGAGAGGGCGGCGACGAGGCGCTTCGAGCGCACCCAATCCACGAAGGCGCCGCCCGGCACCTGCCCGAGCAGGCTGAACAGGCCGCCGATGGTGAGGACGAGGCCGATATCGGCCTGCGTCCACTGATGAGCGGTGAAGTGGACGGCGACGAAGGGGCCGAAGCCGGTCTGCAGATTGGCGACGAAGAACGCGAAGGCATCGAGGCCGCGGGTGCTCGCCTGCGACGGCTCCGGCTTCTCGCGGCGCTTGGCGGGCTGCGGCGGCAGGGCCGCGGTCCGCTCGCGCGGGGGCTCTGCCGTCGCACGCTCGCGCGACGCGTCCGGGCGCGCGTCGTAGCGGGGGACCTCGCGGTGGGCCAGGGAGCGGCGCTGAGAGTGGCGGGCCGGCGTCATTTCTCGGGCGGGTTGCGCGCGGCGGCCTGCTCGGGGTCGGTGGCGGGCGGCGCGGAGGCCGGTCCCTGGGCCGGCGAGGCCGGCCCCAGCACCACGATCGGGTCGCCGGGCTTGTATTCGGGGGACACCCGCACTTGGTTGCGGTTGAGCTGGAGCACGGCGCGGCCGGGCTTGTTGTCGGCCGAGAAGTGCAGGGCACGCCAGTCGACCGCGATCTTGCGCGAGCCGACGCCGAGGAAGCCGCCGAAATCGATGATCGCGGCCCGCGGCCGGCCTTCCTTATCCACGATGATGTCGATGATGCGGCCCATATCCTCGCCCGCGGCGCTGCGCACCGGCTTGCCGAGCACGCCGTCGTAATCCTGGGTGTCGAGCACGGTCGCGGGCGTGCCCGGCGGCATTGCCGGGGCGGGGGCCGGAGCCTGCACGGCAGCCGGCGGAGCCGGCGGGGCGGACTGCCCGGCCGGCGGGGCCGGCTGTGCGGCGGGCGGAACCGATTGCGAGGCGGGAGGCGGAGCCTGCGGCGCCGAAGGCGGCGCACCTGCTGAGGGCGGCGCGCCCGCGGGCACGTCCTGGGACTTCGCGGCGGGCGGCGATGAGGGCGGCACCGATCCGGTCTGCCCGACCGCCGCGACGGCCCAGAGGCTCGCGAGGGCCGTGACGGCCAGCCGCAGGATCGTGACCACTGTGTCTCCTCGTCTCGCTCGCATCACCATCCGATCGCCAACCGCGGCGAATCCGGCAGGTTCCGGCGCGGCGCGGAATGCACAGGGATAGCCGGCCATCGCGGCGAAGTTGTGGGCATGGTTGTGGGCATGGGCCGGCCGGGGCGGCCGGGCCGTCGGGCGACCGCCGCGGGCGGGCCGTCGAACAGACATGGTGGTGCGTCTCCGGGGCGGGCCTGCGGCCGGCCGAGCCTCATCGTGGATCCTCGCGAGCGGGTGACGGCCGGCACGGCCGCCTAATCCCGCCACCGCGTGACCAACCTTGCGGGCGCCCCGGCGAGGTGTCCAGGCGCGTCGGGCGGGATTCCGGGCGGGGAAGCGGCGAAACGCACAAGGGACGCCGCTGGCCCTGCCGCCCGCGCTCCGCTACACCGCGCCCATCCCGGGAGTCTTCGACCGATGTCCGCGTCACCGCTTCGCCTCGGCGTCAACATCGACCACATCGCCACGCTCCGGAACGCCCGCGGGGGCGTCATGCCGGATCCCCTGCGCGCCGCCCGCATCGCCGTCGCGGCGGGGGCGGACGGCATCACCGCGCATCTGCGCGAGGATCGCCGCCACATCCGGGACGAGGACGTGGAGCGGCTGAAGCGCGAGGTCGACCGGCCGCTCAACCTGGAAATGGCGATCACCGACGAGATGGTGGCGATCGCCGTGCGCCTGAAGCCGCACGCGGCCTGCCTCGTGCCCGAGCGGCGCGAGGAGCGCACCACCGAGGGCGGCCTCGACAT